>DATGAD010000338.1:0-8166 GCA_035313725.1 Alloacidobacterium sp.
TGTGTGCCGGCGACGAATCTTGAGACGTCGGGTGCTCGACTCACAGTGGATGATCTGGTGCCGCACCGGCATCATCCCAAGGTGATTGGGCTGGCCGAGTTCATGAATGTGCCCGGTGTTCTGAACAAGGACCCGGAATGCCTGGACAAGCTCGCCGCGTTCGAGGGGCAGCACATCGATGGCCATGCGCCGCTGCTTTCCGGGAAGTCGCTGAACGCATATCTTGCCTGCGGCATACGCAACTGTCACGAGACGACGAATCTCGTCGAGGGGCGGGAAAAGCTTTCGAAAGGCATGCAGGTGTTGATTCGGGAGGGGACTGTCTCGAAGGACCTGACGGCGCTGGCTCCGCTGATCAGCGAGTTTACTTCTCCTTTTCTGGGATTCTGTACGGACGACCGCAATCCTCTGGATATTTTTGAAGAAGGCCATGTGGACTGTCTGGTGCGTCGCGCGATCGCTCTGGGTGCACCTTTGGCCGCGGTCTATCGCACGGCCAGCTGGTCGGCGGCGCGCGGCTTTGGGCTGACGGATCGTGGGCTGATTGCGCCAGGATTTCTTGCGGATATTCTGCTGCTCGATGATCTGGAGACGTGTGCGGTCAGCATGGTCTTGCGCAACGGTCGCGTGGTTACGGCGGAGACATTCGAGAATCGCTCGCTGCCGGAGCCTCATGGCGAGAACTCGATGCGCCTTCAGCGCGTGGATGCGCGGCAATTCGCTGTGCCCGCTTCAGGGCCTTCTGCGCCGGTGATTGGAATTATTCCCGGGAAGATCCTGACGGAGCACTTGCGGGCGAGCCTGATTTATCGCGATGGAGAGCGGCATGCGGATCCTGCGAATGACCTGCTGAAGATTTGCGTGGTGGAGCGACATGGACGCAACGGCAATATCGGTCGCGGTTTTGCGAAGGGCTTTAGTTTGCGGCAGGGCGCGCTTGCTTCCTCTGTCGGCCATGACAGCCATAATGTCTGCGTTGTGGGCAGCAATGATGAGGACATGGCGCTTGCGGTGAATCGTCTGATTGAACTGGGCGGCGGATTTGTTGCGGTGCAGGGTGGAGTGGTTCGGGCGGAGCTTGCGTTGCCGTTTGCTGGACTCATGAGTCTCGATGCGTTCGAGGATGTGCGGCATAAGCTCGAAGCGCTGCGAGCGGCGGTGCGGCTCATGGGTTGTCCGCTGTCTGATCCGTTCCTGCAGCTTGCTTTTCTGCAGTTGCCAGTAATTCCTCATTTGAAGATTACTGACTTCGGGATGGTGGATGTGGATCGGTTTGAGTTGATTGATTCTTAAGGCGGGGTTGCAAACGCATGACGAAAAGGGGCTGAAAGACTCGGTCAAAAGCTTGTGTTGTCTGCTTCAATGACGCCATGAGAACGCAGGCGAAGATTCATGAACCTTCCCCGACCTTGGTTACGGAGGGCCGCTCGATCTTCTGTTTTTCAATCACGACGATGGAATCGTAGATGTGCATTGCGCGGATATGATCCCGTGCAGGGGTAGTTACCGGCTTCCGGTGATACCAGGCATGCATGTCATCGATCATGTCTTTGATGTGTTCAATCATGGTGCCCTTGCGCCGGTGTCCACCCTCCCAGCGTTCCGGCCAGTAGGAGGCGTGCAAGTCTTCGATAGCGTACAGCCCTCCATCTTTCAATAAGGGGAAAAGAGCGTCGAAGCTGGCGCGCTGGTGACGCCCGACATGCGAGCCGTCATCGAGAATGATGTCCGGCGCCCCCATTTCATCGACGACTGAACGCAAGAAGTTCGCATCATCCTGGGAGCCGATTCGAACTTGATTTGGCGGCGATACGTATGTTGCACACGCTGGATCTATGTCGATGCCGAAAATTGTGGCATTCAAGCCGAAGTAGTTTCGCCACAACTCCAATGAGCCTCCTTTGAATACGCCGATCTCAAGGAACTTGACCGGCGTATTTCTATATGCGGCGAAGTGGTGCTGGTAGATGTCGAGATAATGAATCCACTTGTGAATGATTCGACCTTGATGACCGAAGAACAATTTGCTGATCCCGTCGGAGGCCGCAGCCGACCGGCGTGCTTTTTCTCCGGGATCGAGCTCAAACATATCAATGTCAAATTTGTGGCTCGGCAGTCCAACGATCTTGCGGACCTTTTCTGTTGCGCGGAACTTCAGATCAAGCAGCGGCATGGATGTTCTCCGGTTGGCAGAATCGGTCGTGACCTATATGTGGGATACACCCTAGTGCTGTTGCGTCGTGCCGGTATTGGATGCAGGGCGCGGATGCGATGCCGTGCTGCCGTCGGTCATGCCTAGTACCCACTTCACGGCTTCGAAATACATCTTGCGGATGTCCGGGTCGCTCCAAGCTTCTTCAGTATGGCCTAACGTGGAGTAGAAGACGCGGCCTTTGCCGTACATCTTCGACCAGGCGATGGCGAAGTCGTGGTCGTCGCGATGGATGCGCGGGTTGTTTTCATAGTGGAGTCTTGAGGGGTCGAGGCTGAGCAGGACGTTGACCTTGTCTCGGGACCATTCTTTGGGCTGGTAAATCTCGTCGTACTTTACGAACTCGTGCGGGAAGTGGCGGACGGCGGGGAAGTTTGGGTCTTCGTTGATGATGGGAGCGTTGAAGGTCATCCAGGGATGCTCGTTGAACCAGCCGCCGATCATTTCGCCGTATTCGGGCCATTTGTAGTTCGTGTCGAGCGCGGCGTGGATGCCGACGAAGCCTTTGCCGTCTTCCTTAATGAAGGACATCATGTCGGCCTTCTGGCTGTCGTCCATGTCGAGCTCGCCGGTGGTGCTGGTGAAGACGATGGCGTCGAAGTAGTCGAGATTCTTGGCGTTTCTTTCGAGCTTCTTTTTGGTGAGGAGTTCGGTGTCGGTGCGCAGCGTCGTGTCCCAGAGGCCGCTGTCGCGGCCCAACTCAAAGATCGCGACCATCGCGTCAGGGACGGAGTCGTGCTCGAAACCCTTTGTTTCGCCGATGACCAGAACGTGCTTGAGATGGATGGTTTTTGCATGGGGCACGGGCGGTACGAGCGTGTCTGTTGCCTGCTGTGCCTGTTGTGCTTGCGTGAGTCCGGTGAAGGCGAAGACGAATGCGGCGAAGCGGAGGGCGAGTCGAAGGCGGCGCAAGTGATCTCCTGAACTGCGGTTTTGCATGAGAATCTGAGTCGGCGAAATTCTACACTGAATCGCTTTATTCCTGTGCTGCCGTGGTTGTGATACATTCGCGGGCGATGAAAAATTCAGTGTTCTTGCTGCTTCTGTTGGGTGCGGCTCCGGTTGCGCTGATCGCGCAGGGCGTTCCGCATGGTGTTCTGCTGGTTACGAATCAGACGAGTCAGAATCTGAGCATTATTGATCCGGTTGTGGAGAAGCAGATTGCTGCCGTTCCGGAAGACGGATACACCGGCCATGAAGTTGCCGCGTCTCCGGATGGCAAGCTGGCGTTTGTGCCGATCTATGGCAATTCGGGCGTCGGCAAGGCGGGCACCGATGGCAGCACAATGGACGTGATCGACATTGCCGGCCGCAAGGTGGTGAAGACGGTCGATTTCGGGCATGGCGTGCGTCCGCACAAGGCGGTTTACGACCCGAACAGCAAGCTGCTCTATGTGACAACTGAGCTTGATAAGACAGTAACGGCGATCGATCCGAAAACGCTGAAGATTGTCGGGACGATTCCCACGGGCGCGACTGAATCGCACATGCTGGCGATTACGCGCGATGGGCATTATGGCTACACGGCCAATGTCGGACCGGGGAGTGTTTCGGTGCTCGACCTGAAGGCGCGCAAGCTGGTCACGGTGATTCCGGTGGCGCCGACGGTGCAGCGCATCTCGCTCTCGAATGACGACAAGCTCGTTTTTGTGGCTGATTACACGAAGCCGCAAATGGCGGTGATCGATACGGCGACGAACAAGGTGAAGTCGTGGATTGCGTTGCCCTCGATTGGCTATGGGACGGCCTCAACGAAGGATGGCAAGTGGCTGCTGGTGGCGCTGACTTCAGCGAATAAGGTTGCGGTCGTCGATCTGTCCACGCTGAAGCTAGCGCGGACGATCGACGTGCCGCAGGGGCCGACCGAGATTCTGGTGCGGCCCGATAACGGCGTGGCGTATGTTTCCTGCGGGCACAGCAACCAAGTGGCGGTGATTGATCTCGCCGCATGGAATGTAAAGACCGCGATTGATGCGGGTAAAAATGTGGATGGGCTTGCCTGGGCCCAATTCTAGAGCTCACCTATGTTCTTCCGCTGATCACTTCGCGCAGCGCCTGCGGCAGCCGGTTGGTGTCGCGAGTAAATATCGCATCACCTGTGAGCCCGCTCATTTGGAGCGTTGTATCAGCGAGATAGGCGATAAACTGCTGCGCATTCTGCCGCTTGATGCGCAGTGCGGAGTTGATGGCTGGCTCGATCGAGTCGGGATGCGAGACTTCAATCAGAACGACCTCCTGACGCGCTTGCCGCCATAACGTTTCCAAGTCGATGTAATCGTTGGCTGTATCTACGTTAAAGCCCGCTTTCACGAGCGCATGGCCGACAGCGGAAACCAGGTTTTGATTGTCGCTGCCAAGTAATATCCTGGGGGAATCTGAAAAAGTAAAAACATTCACTTTCGTATTTGCTCCTGTCTTCATTGCTTTCCGACAGTTTTTGTTTTGTGCCACCCTAAATGGCCGGATTTGTCGGACGCCCAAGCGGGGAGTGAGCAATAGCGGAACAGCTCCCTGCCGGGCGCAGTCCTTAAAAGCAGGAAGCGTGCCAAATGGAATCTTGTTGAAGTTATTGATAATGAACGATGTAAATGAAAGATGGCGGGGCAACCTTTCTGCTTCCCGCAATCTATGCAAGGTATCGTGAAGTTTTGACACGGGCTGTTGTTATTTCTGATTTAACTCTATTATTTTGAATGATATAGATGACTTAATCCTGAGTAGTGGCGAGCTTGGGGATCGATGAGGTAACTTCATTGAGTATGTACGGGCCAGCCAACACGGCATTGCATGAGCTGCAGCACTCGACGTATGTGCGTTTTTCGCTGCTGGCCTTTAGTTCGATTTTTTTTCTCGTAGACCCGTTCGCCGCGCTCGGTTCGTTTCTGGCGATTACGGCTGGCGCCGATCGGAAGCGGCGGAAGCGCATGGCGTTCAAGGCGTCGCTGACGTGCTTTATTGTGCTGACGGCCTTTGCTTTTACCGGGCAGTTTATCTTCAGCCTTTTCGGCATCAAGCTGCCCGCGTTTGAGATTGCGGGCGGGCTGATCTTGCTGCTGATAGGCATTGACATGCTGGAGGCGAAGCGGTCGCCTACGCAGGAATCTTCCGACGAGACGACGGAAGCCGCGACCAAAGAAGACGCGGGAATCGTGCCCCTGGGGATTCCCATGCTGGCGGGGCCGGGCGCGATTTCAAGCGTTATGGTGCTGGTCGGGCAGGCCCCGAACCACTGGCAGATGTTCGCGATTATCGGGTCGATTGCGATTACCGCGGTGGTCAGTTATGGCGTGCTCAATGGTGCGGACCGCGTTCGCGGGGTGCTGGGCGAGACGGGGATTCGTATTCTGGTGCGCATCATGGGACTGCTGCTGGTCGCTCTGGCGGTGCAGTTCTTTGTGAACGGATTAACAGACCTGGGCGTCATCGCCAGACAAGATTAAGAACGCCTCCGGCGGCTCCTGCTCGGCGGGAGGTGCTTGCCGCACGGGCCTTTCGCAAGCGAGAAGAGGAACAAAAGCGTTCCTCTTCTCGCTTGCAGGAGTAACGATCTGCGATGCAGCATCGTCATAGAGCACATACGTCGTGAATAGAAAACGCACTCCCTTAATACTTATTCTCCTGCTGGTGGTTTCTGCCAGCGTTCCGGCGCATGCGCGTTTTGCGCAGCCTGCTCCCTGTAAGAACGCGTTTACTCCGGATCGTGAGATTGCTGAAGGCAAAAAGGCGGCGGCGCAGGTCTACAAGGAGATGCCGGTGCTGCCGGAGTCGAGTCCCGTGACGCAGTATGTGCAGCAATTAGGGGCGAAGCTGGTGCAGTTTGCTCCTGGATACGCATGGCCGTACTCATTTCATGTCGTAAATCAGGCCGATATCAATGCTTTTGCGCTGCCGGGCGGCCCGATTTTCGTTAATTTAGGCACCATTCAGGCCGCAGAAACCGAGGCGCAGCTTGCCGGGGTGATGGCGCATGAGATTTCGCATGTTGTGATGCGGCATGCCACCTGCAATATCACCAAGCAGCAGGGGCAGGCTCCGTGGTGGGCTCTCGGACAGCTGGCGGCGGGGATTTTAGTGCCGGGTGCAGGTGGGGCTTTGGCTGCGCAGGGAGTCGGCGCTGCCGCCGGCATGACGTTTCTGAAGATGGGCCGCGATGCGGAAAAACAGGCCGATCTCATGGGGACCGATATTGCGTATGACGCTGGCTATGATCCGCGCGGCATGGTGCAGTTTTTCGAGATTATTCAGGGCAAGTATGGTGCGGGCGGGTCGCAGTTCCTGAGCGACCATCCGAATCCGGGGAACCGGACCGAGTATGTCAATGCCGAGATCCAGACGCTACCGCCGCGAACGAATTGGGTGAAGACGACGCCCGAGTTCCAGAAGATTCACAAGCTGGTGATGGGTATGCACGCGTACTCAGCGAAAGAGATTTCAAGCGGTGCGTGGCGAGGAAAGGGTGCGGGTGTTCCGCCTCCGATCGACGCGGAGCCGTTAAATTTTCAGCCGAGCGGGAAGTGGGTCGTGCTCGATGGGTCGGGGTTTTCAGTGCAGTATCCGGAGAACTGGCAGTCATCGGAGAAGGCGGGAGCGGGCGCGACGATTGCTCCCGCGAATGGCGTGGTTGCCACCGCAACTGACGGCAACACAGTGATTTACGGCGTGATCATCGATGATTTCCAGCCAAAGCAGGCGGCGGATCTGGGAGCTGCTACGCGACAACTGATCGCTTCCATTCAGCAGGGGAATAGCGGATTGAAGGCGGTTACCGGAGTCGATGAGATTCGGGTGAATCAGCGCGATGCGCGGAGTGTCGAGTTTCAGAACCAGGGCGCGTCGGCTGGTGGAGGAACGGAGCACGATTGGCTGGTGACCGTGGCCCGCGACGATGGCTCGCTGAGTTATCTGGTGTTTGTTGCTCCGCAAAAGGATTTCGAGACGCTGCGGGCTACGTTTGAGCAGGTTCTGCGGACGTTCAAGGTGAAGAGTTAGCAGTAAACGGAGAATGTTTCAATCGCTTGAAACCCGCATGAACACTGCGTGAACGTCGCTTTTCAACAAACGTTCACAGTTTTCAACAGTTGCAGCGAGTGTCTCGGGTTGATAGTATTCATCTTGTCGCTACGAGATGTGAACGAGCGCTGAAGAAGCGCTCATAGTCATGGGTGGATGAAGCTTGCAAGATGTGCTCATCTGCGCTAAGATAGAAAGCGATACGAAAAGCAGTGGGAAGTCGCTTCGCTCCCGGCTGAAATGGAAGCCTGAGTAGATTGCGAAGCAAGTGATAGTTCGACAACCGCACAGGCGGTATTCAGAGCGAACAATCCATTGCAAGTCAGGAGTAAATCTCCTTCAGGGCTGAGTGCCCGATCGCAAAGCACGCTTTGCGGTGGATCTTTTAGAGTTTAGCGCTGTGCGGAACTTACCGGGTTGTGAAGTTAGAACCCGGTTAAGGACACGAAGAAATGCTTCATAAGTCGCAGATCGAGATCGATCGCACTTGTGAAAAGTCAAAACGAACAAGTAAACGAAAAAGTTTACAAAAACGTTTGACGAATGCATAAAACTTCGATAGTCTTAAAAAGTTCGCGCAAAAACGGCGCAACAAGTTCGAGGACGCGTGACGAAGTCATGCTCTCGATCCAAAAGCAGCCCGCTCAGGCGGTCACTGTTGAGGATCTTTGACAATCAGGTTGAACATGCCAGTCGTGAGAATGGAAGAAGATCGGTTTGATCATTCTCACTATATTATGCTCTGCAATCTTTCGAGCATTGCAGGGCGATTGCCCCGCTGACCTCCGTCAGTCGGGTGCAATCATCAGGTTTCAAACGAGAGTTTGATCCTGGCTCAGAATCAACGCTGGCGGCGTGCCTAACACATGCAAGTCGAACGAGAAAGTGGAGCAATCCATGAGTAAAGTGGCGCACGGGTGAGTAACACGTGACTAACCTACCCT
>DATGAD010000339.1:0-4005 GCA_035313725.1 Alloacidobacterium sp.
GTAAAAGGAGGAGTAACAAGATGCATAACTTGGTAGTAAGCTATTCGGTCGTTGCTTATCTCTCGGCGAACGTATACGCCATCGTGAAGGTGCGGGTGTTTGAGTTAGCCCGTTCGCGCAAGCATCTTCTACTCTATGGCGTCCCCTTCATACTGTGGGGCTCTCTCATCCTGCTGGGATGCAAGCTCATGGAGATCATGCGCCGATTTGATGAATGGGCGGCCTGATGGCCCATTGAGATGACTTTTTTGCGGATAACGCTCCGAACAAGTGAGCTGTGAACCGGAGTGCATTGTCAACTCCGGATACGAGCGGCGTGGCCAAGTGTTCTCGACTGACGACTTCAGGCCAATGCACGTTTCCAGATCGATCTTCGCTCGAAACGCACATTGGAGATTTTGCGTCACCTGAGATCTCAGCTTGCCTCGCCAACTTCCGGTTGGCCGACCATCCAGAAATTGCGCTCAATTCAGTGTGTGACCACCCCGCAGCGGCGGGTATCTATCCGCAAAGCGCGCTAGCGCTGGGAACGTTTGCTTAGCTATACGCCTCTCGCCCGCTCAGCGCTGGTAGATCACCTTGCCGTCGAAGATAGTCATGTCGACCCTGGTCTTCTCGATTGCCTCTGGCGGGATTGTAAAGATGTCGTCAGAGAGCACTACCAGGTCTGCCAGCTTGCCCGGTTCGATGGATCCTTTGACCGTCTCCTGGTGTTCGGCAAATGCGGATCCCATGGTGTAGGCGTGCACTGCCTGCGCAACGGTGATGCGCTGCTCGGGAATCCAGCCGTTTGGGTTCTTACCGTCGAGGGTGCGGCGAGTGGTGGCGGCATAGATGCCCATCACGGGATCCAATGGCGCGACGGGCCAGTCGGAACCGAAGGCGAGTGTTGCACCGGCATCCAGCAGGGATTTCCATGCATAGCTCGACTTGATTCGCTGCGGGCCAAGGATGGTTTCAGCCCACCGTCCGTCGTCGATTGCGTGGTAGGGCTGCATGGAAACGATCACGCCAAGCTTTGCGAAGCGCGCGTAGTCCTCCGGATGAAGGTGCTGCGCGTGCTCGATGCGGGGGCGGCGATCGGCAGGGCCATTGTCTTTTTCCAGGCGGCCGTAGAGATCGAGTATGGTGCGGTTGGCGCGATCGCCGATGGCGTGGATCGTAAGCTGGAGTCCGGCCTTGTCGGCCTGGCGCATCGATTCGTAGAAATGCTCGACGTCGAGAAGATCGGGGCTGGCGAGGCCGCTCTTCGCCGGATTGTTCGTGAACGGCTCATCCATCCAGGCAGTTTCAGAACCAAGGGCGCCATCGGCGAAGGCTTTCAGGTTGCCAATGCGGAGATAAGGACTGCCAAAAGGCGCGACGATGCCGGCGTCGGCCAGAGTCTTCCAATCGCGGACGGGAAAAGCCTCGTAGATGCGGACAGTCAACTTGCCAGCGCGCTCGACCTTCTGGAACTCGCGAAAATTGTCCGGCTGGCCGCGGTCTTCAGAGCTGTCGGCCATGTTCTGCACGCTGGTTACGCCGTGAGCTGCTGCTTCGCGCATGGCTGCTTCCATGGCCTGGGACTCCTCTTTGGGAGACAGCGGAGGCATGATGCGCTGGACGAGAGCGATGGCAGCGTCTTTGAGAATGCCGGTCGGGTTGCCGTCCTTGTCGCGCTCGATTTCTCCGCCCGGCACGTCCTTCGTGTTTCGGTCGATGCCGGCGAGCTTCATGGCCTGTGCATTCACGAGGGCCATGTGTCCGTCGAGCCGCCACAAGAATGCAGGATGATCGCCGGAGACATCGTCAATCAACTGGTGGTCGGGCAGAACGGGCGGATTCCAGCGTTGATGATCCCAAAGGCCATTGCGAAGCCACGCACCTTTGGGCAGGGTTCTGGCGAATTGAGCGATGCGCTCCTTGAACTCGGCCTGGCTGTTGGCTGCGCCAAGATGCACGGTGATCAGCGAACCGCCGCCGATGAGGAAATGCACGTGGGAGTCGTTGAAGCCGGGCAGGAGAAGGCGGCCGCCGAGATCGATGATGCGGGTGTCGGGGCCGGCGAGTTTTCTAATCGCTGCGTTATTGCCGACCGCGAGGATCCTGGAACCATCGAGCGCCACTGCCTGGGCGGTGGGCTGCGCCGGATTTTCGGTCCATAGCTTGGCGTTGACGAGGATCAGGCTCGCCTCCGTAGCCGACGCGCTGCAGCAGCAGGCGCCGAGCACGACAATGAGCGAGCATAGCCAGGAAAGTTTCATTGCAACTCCCTTCAAACTGAGGCACGATTGTCCGCGATCACGGGAGAATCGCGGGAAGACAGGGAACGTTTCAGGTTTGTACAACTCTATCAGTGAGCGGGCATTGTGGAGTTCCGCGCGGGTCGGTTCTAGTATCCCTCGGTCGCTCCCGAGTAACGGGCAAATAGGAAGTAATCCCAAGGTGAGAGTTGCCGACCACACACCCGGAACTTCGCAGTGACCTTTACGGCTCTCGATGAGCGCATTGCCCTGTTCTCAACAATAGAGCCAAAGGCCACTCGTCCGCAAAGCCGACTTTTCGTCCAACTGAACAAATCCTCGCGTTCGCTAACAAGTTTTTTTGCGCTGAAGGCCAAGCCGGGTCTCCCATAGTCCCAGCTTCAACGCGAAGTGATCCGTTGACACCTTCTACCTGGAAACAGGATGATGTCTGCCATGCGCCTTTCGGTTGTCGCTCTCCTTCTTACGCTTTATCCCTCTTCTTTTCTTCGTGGGCAGACTGGTGAAGTTCGTCCGCCGACGCTTGGGCATCGCAGCGTGCCACTAATAACGGTCGCGGGACTTAAGTTTAAGGACCTGAATCGTAATGGAAAGCTGGACAAATTCGAGGACTGGCGCCTTTCGGCTGAGGAGCGTGCGGATGATCTGCTGCGCCAGTTGTCGCTACCGGATATGGCAGGACTCATGGTCCACGGTACCCTACCCGCGATTGGAGGCGCCGAAGCCAGCATCGGCCGCGGGAGCGGTTATGACGCAGGAAAGGCGAGAGAGTTCATCGCGGAAAGGCGGATCAACACTTTTATCACTCGTCTAGGAGGCGATCCAACGAAGATCGCTGAAGCAAATAACCAGATGCAAGAGATCGCAGAGAGCACCGGCTTTGGGATTCCAATAACGATTAGTACGGATCCAAGAAATAACTTCCTCTACGTGCCGGGAGCAAGCGTTGAGGCTGGGTCGTTCTCTAAATGGCCCGAGCCTACCGGCTTTGCCGCTATCAACGATCCGGAGCTGACCCGGCGTTATGCGGATACTGTACGACGCGAGTATATGGCTGTTGGCATTCGGGAGGCACTCTCACCGCAGGCTGATCTGGCCACCGAGCCAAGATGGGCACGACTTAACGGAACCTTTGGAGAAGATGCTGATGTGGCTCGAACGCAGATCGAAGCTTATGTAGAAGGCATGCAGAACGGAAGGGCCGGCCTGACTCCAGAATCTGTCGTCACGGTGGTCAAGCATTGGGTAGGCTACGGCGCACAGAAAGACGGCTGGGATAGTCACAACTATTACGGCAGGTTTTCTGCGCTCACGAACGCGGAGCTTGCGTATCACATCAAGCCCTTTCTCGGCGCTTTTGACGCTCATGTCGCGGCAGTGATGCCAACCTATTCCATTTTGGAAAACGTCTCCATCAACGGACAGCCTCTGGAGAAAGTCGGAGCTGGTTTCAGCAAGCCGTTGCTCACAGGTCTGCTGCGCGACACATACGGCTTCAAAGGGGTTGTAGTAAGCGACTGGGGTATAACGAACGACTGCAGCGCGTCATGCCGGGATGGAGCTCCCTCCGGACAAAAGCCTGGAACGGACCAGATCGCGATGTCCTGGGGCGTTACGGAGATGACTCGAGCAGATCGCTTCGCCAAGGCAATCAATGCAGGTGTGGATCAGGTCGGAGGCACTGAGGATGTCTCTGCGCTCTTGGAAGCGGAGAAAAATGGCAAGCTCTCGGACGCTCGCATGAGGGAGGCAGCCAAGC
>DATGAD010000340.1:0-4948 GCA_035313725.1 Alloacidobacterium sp.
GTGCCTACTGCAATGAGTACGACGATGTTTCGAAGCCGGTGCCCATCGATGAAATGCTGCGCCGCATCGATCATCTGGCGCGCCTGGGCACCAGCATCATCACCATCTCAGGCGGCGAGCCCCTGCTGCATCCCGAACTGGACGAGATTATCGCCCGCATCCGCCATCACGGCCGGCTTGCCGGCATGATTACCAACGGCTATCTGTTGGTTGCCGAACGCATCCAGCGGCTGAACAAGGCCGGCCTTGACCACCTGCAGATTTCGATCGACAACGTCCAGCCGGACGAGATCTCGAAGAAGAGCCTCAAGGTCCTCGACAAGAAGCTCCAGTGGCTCTCCGAGCACGCCGATTTCCATGTGAATATCAATTCCGTCGTCGGGGGCGGCATCAAGGATCCGCAGGACGCGCTCACGATCGGACGGCGCGCCATCGAGCTGGGCTTTACCTCGACCATCGGCATCATCCATGACGGCGACGGCCAGCTGAAGCCGCTTGGCGGCGAAGAGCGCAGCGTCTGGAACGAGATGCGCAGCTGGAAGAAGAAGAACTATTCGCAGTTCAACCAGTTTCAGGAAGCCATCGCCAACGCCGAGCCCAACGACTGGCGCTGCCGCGCAGGCTCACGCTATCTTTACATCTGCGAAAACGGGCTCGTGCACTACTGCTCGCAGCAGCGCGGTTTCCCCGGAGTTCCGCTGGCCGACTACACTAAGGCCGACCTCAAGCGCGAATTCCTGACGGAGAAGACCTGCGCTCCGCACTGCACCATCAGCTGCGTGCATCAGGTGTCCTATATCGACCACTGGCGCTCGCCTCAGGTTTCGACCACGACACCCGGCGCAGCCGCGGGACTCATAAACATCGAGCTCTGATCTGAGACGCAGCCCCTAAGGCTGGCAGGTATCATAGAGAACAGCCAGGCATGCCAGACCGATCTATCAGCTCAGGTGCGGCCGCATTTCTTTCGCGCGATTTTCGCCGTTATCAGCTTGCCCGTGTGCTGGTGATCATTGGCGCGGAAGCGCAGACGCTGGCGGTTGCGTGGCTTGTTTACCAGCTCACGCACAGCGCGCTTTATCTTGGCTACACCGGGCTTGTCCTCTTTCTGCCGGGGCTTTTCTTTCTGCTGCCTGCCGGCCACATCGCCGACCGCTTCGACCGTCGCCATGTGATTCTCGTCTGTTACACGCTGCAGGCCTTCTGTACCTCGGCGCTCTTTCTCTTTGCCTGGCATGGGTTGCATGCCGTCTGGCCGATCTTTTCGATTCTCTTCCTCATCGGAAGCGGGCGCGCCTTCAGCGGTCCGGCAAGTTCGGCGCTCATTCCTCATCTCGTCCCCAAGGAGCACTTCGTCAACGCCGTCACCTGGGGCGCAACGGCATTCCAGATTGCCAATGTAGCTGGCCCTTCGCTCGGCGGCATCCTTTACACACTTCCGCTACGCGGACACATCGCCGGGGCGAGCATCGTTTTCCTTTTTACGCTCGCTACTCTCATTGCCTTCCTCGGGCTCATACTCTCGCTCCATGTGCGCCCCGGCCGCATGGAGCACCGCGCCATCTCGACCGAAGTGATTCTCGCCGGCATTCGCTATGTCTGGAAGACGCAGATCCTGCTTGGTTCCATTTCACTCGATCTCTTTGCCGTCCTGCTGGGCGGCGCGGTCGCGCTCATGCCGATCTTTGCGCAGGAGATTCTTTACACCGGGCCGCGCGGACTCGGCCTGCTGCGCGCCGCCCCAGCTATCGGAGCACTGGTGATTTCCATGTGGCTTACCTGGCGACCGATCCAGCGCGGCGCCGGTGTAAAGATGTTTTTCTGCGTGGGAATTTTCGGTGCGGCTACGATTCTCTTCGGTATTTCCAGAAGCCTTCTCTTGTCGCTGCTTGCTCTGTTTCTGGTCGGGGCCTCGGACATGGTCAGCGTCGTCATACGCTCGTCGATTCTGCAACTCGCGACGCCGGCCGAGATGCGGGGCCGCGTCAGCGCCGTCAATTCGCTCTTCATCGGAGCATCAAACGAACTGGGAGAATTCGAAAGCGGACTCACCGCCTCATGGTGGGGGGCGGTCCGCGCCGTCGTTATCGGCGGTATCGGTTCACTGGTTGTTACCGGTACGTGGAGCTTCTTCTTTCCAAATCTACGCCGTGCCGATCAGCTGACCCCCGAAGCGCTTTTGCAGTTCGAGATTGAGCAGTCCGGTCAGGAAGTTCGCCAGCTTTGACCATGGACAGCCTGCATCTAAGAAAACGACGATAGATATTAAGGATCACGAATAGCATGATGAAGACATGGCAAAAATTCGTACTCATCACCATGCTTGTGCTCGCCGTCTTCGGTATCCGCATTTATTTCGTCTGGAAAGAACGCCAGGAACCTATGGTGCAGAAGCCGGTGCGACAGGAACGTCCGGTGACAGACGATGACCTGGTCCAGCCGCGCAAACTTCTGATCGATGATGTGAAATCGGCAAAAGAGCTGATCGACAAACCTGTCTGGGTTCAAGCGGGCTATGAGCTTGACTATTTCCCTTACGCAAATCACACAGTCAACTTTAATCACAAGGTCGGGGTCTTACCGAGCATTCAGCAGTTGCAGGTGAAAGACATCATTCTGGCCAAAGCACCTGCGAATTTGGCCACCCGCCTCCCAAAGGGCGACAAGCAGGTGTATGCCGTTTTCCAGTTGCCGAACGATGCAAAGCAGTATGCGATTGCTGTCGGCTACATCCAGGGGACCGACTCGACATTTTATTGTGACGACGTTTTCTTCTACGATGACCCGCACCAGATGTACAAACACTGGCCCGCAGATGTGTGGCAGGCTATCGATCAGCATCAGCCCAAGCCGGGCATGAGTGAGCTGCAGGTGGCGATGGCCCTTGGCATGATCCAGCAATCCGACTCATCGAATTATGGCAACCGTACGGTGCATTACGATGCCGACGGCAAAAAGTGGAATGTCAGTTTTCAGCATGACAAAGCGACAAACGTGCAAGGCGAATAACTTTCGGGGACAATGAATTCATGGCGCTTGAATTCACTACCTCATACGTAACTGATTCAGTGGCAATTTTCCGCCAGAACAAAAAGCTTGCCGAGGCCGCATTGGCGCAGGTGAGCGATGAGCAGTTGCAGACGGTCATCGATCCGGAGAGCAATTGCCTGGCCATCATCGTGAAGCACATGGCCGGCAACATGCGATCGCGCTGGACGGATTTTCTGACCAGTGACGGCGAAAAGCCCGACCGCAATCGCGACAGCGAGTTCGAAGAGGTTCCCGCGACACGCGCGGACTTGATGCGCCTGTGGGAAGAAGGCTGGAGCCGGCTTTTTACTGCATTGGAGCCGCTGACCGACGCAGATCTGGGCCGCACCATCACCATTCGTGGCGAAGCGCATTCGGTAATGCAGGCCATCAACCGGCAGGTCGCACACTATGCGTACCACTGCGGCCAGATCGTCTTTCTGGCCAAGCATCTGCAAGCGGGGCACTGGAAGTGCCTCAGCGTGCCGCGAAAGCAGTCGGATGATTTTAACCGGCGCGTTCGCGCAGGCGAGGCTAGCCAGCGGTGATGTCCTTCACGCTCGCAAGCTTAGCGCGTGCTTGTTACCGCCAAAGATGCCGCTGAAGAAACGGCCTATCCCTTCAAGAATGCCGCCTTGATGCCGGAGCGATTGTGGCGCTTCTTTCGCCGCCCGTAAATCATTCACCTGGGCCCTGAGTTCCTCTACTTCAAAGACGCAGTTCCGCAGATAGCAGGAGACAGAGAGGTTTTCTTCCGCCGCACGCCTCTTCAGCAGAGCATGCTCTGTGAAAGAAATTCGCAGAGACAGCGCAGTCGTTCTGCGGTCGGCGAGTGCCAATTCCTGAGACGAGGACGCAGGCAGAATGGACACCTTTTCCGCAAGCACCTGCCGGAATGCCGGCGGTTCCGGGGCAGCAACAGGGTGAGCCGCACGCGGGCGTGGCGCATTCTTCGGTGGTTCGTGCTTTATGTGGCGCGACGGAGCGATTCTCTTCTTCGGCTTGGCTGATTTTTCCATCTTCAGCGGCTTGGCGCTCTCCACCTGGACAGGCTCAGGCTTCTCAGCTTCGGGCAGAGACCCTTCCACTCGGGAGCGATGCTGTCTCGACCGGATCGCCTCGTCGTAAGTAAGCTCTCGCACGCCATCTTTTGTACGAGACGGAGTCTGGGCTCCAGACCATGCTTGAAAGCGGCCCACGATGGCGTTGATGTCTTCAATCGGCGGTTGCGTGCTCATGCGCCGAGTTTATGATGGCGCAAGGCTTACCCGCAGCCGCCTGAATACAAATCCCGCCGCAAAAATCCAATATGAAACCCAAAATGTCGTTTCGGGAATCACCCTGTATTTCTTAATCCCGCCGAGATCCCGTTGATGGTTGCGGCGATAGCGCGGTTAATCTCGTCAGTATCCTCACCCGCGCGTTTGCGCCGCAACAGATCAACCTGGATAAGGCTCATGGGATCAACATACGGGTTGCGCAGCCGGATTGAATGGGAAAGCATCCTGTTCGTCTCAAGCAGTTCCTTCTGACCGGTTACGGTGAGCACCGCCTGAAGCGTGCGATTGAACTCCGCTTCTATTTTTGAGAATACCCTTGTGCGCATCGCCGCGTCCGGCATCAGCGAGGCATACAGCGACGCGATACCAAGATCAGCTTTCGCCAGGGCCATCTCCACGTTGCGTATCACATCAATGAAAAGCGGAAACTCGGCCATCATAGCGTACAGCAATGCAGCACCGCCGGGCCTCTGTGAATACTGTTCGATCGCGTATCCAACGCCGAACCATGCCGGCACAAGCTGACGGCTCTGTGTCTATCCACAGACCCATGGAATCGCGCGCAGGTCGGCGAAGCTGCGCCGCCCGCTGCGCCGCGCCGGGCGCGAGCCTATCTTCGCGTGCTCCAGTTCAGCGAC
>DATGAD010000341.1:0-4185 GCA_035313725.1 Alloacidobacterium sp.
AACCAGCGCCTGCGCATTTACAAACGCATCGCCGGAGCGCAGACCGAAGGCGCAGTCGCTGATGTGCAGTCGGAACTCGAAGACCGCTACGGCCCGGTGCCCGACGGTGTCAAGTTGCTGCTCGAAGCAGCTCTTCTGCGCGCCGAGTGCGAGCGCATGGGCGTAGCGCAGATCGACCGCAAGCGCGATCAACTTCATATCCGCTTTACTGAGCACGCCGGCATCGATCCGGGCCGCCTGATGAAGCTGGTTGCCAAGAACGCTAAGCGCGGGGCACAGTTTACTCCGCAGGGCGTGTTGCGGTTCCCGCTCGCGCAGACGAAGCCGGATGAAGTTCTAATAGAGATTCGCCTGCTGCTCGACGAACTCACCGTGGAGCAGGCAGTAGCAAAATGAGATCATCGATAGTTACAAATTGAAAAGAGGCCGCTCTTGAGAAAGAATCTGACCTATCTCTCCTTAGCTTTCGGAGGCATCATGGCCGCAACAATCACAGCGCAGGCGCAAGGGCTCGACGCCAACGCCCAGTTCCGTGCGCTGGTGGACCAGTACTTCGAGCAGTCGACCTTCGCCTACAACCCAACGTTCGGCACCATGGCCGGCCTGCATCAATATGATTCGAAGCTTGAAAACTACAGCCATGCCGGTATCGATGCCGAGATCGCGACCCTTCATGACTTCGAGAAGAAGTTCAACGACCTGCCGGCGTTTCAAATGGATGGGTCGACGCAGGCCGATCGCGAAATGGTACTCGACAATATTCGCAGCAGCCTGCTGACGCTTGAAGTCATCAAGCCGTGGGAGAAGAACCCCGACAACTACTCAAGCGGTATCACGAACAGCGCGTTCGTGCTGATGGAGCGCAAGTTTGCGCCGCCCGACGAGCGCCTGCGATCGCTGATTGCCCGCGAAAAGCAGATGCCCGCAGTCTTCGCGGCGGCGAAGCAAAATTTGAAAAACCCGCCACGCATCTATACAGAGATTGCACTGGAGCAGTTGCCCGGCATCATCAGTTTTTTCCAGAGCGATGTGCCCGAAGCGTTCAAAGATGCAACTGATCCGGCAACCAAGGCCGAATTCAAGAAGACTAATGCGCAGGTTATCGCCGCGCTCACGAGCTATGAATCATGGCTGAAACAGAGCCTGCTGCCGGTTTCGAATGGCGACTTCAAGTTAGGGGCTGAAACATTCTCAAAGAAGCTCGAATACGATGAGATGGTCGATACGCCGCTGCCGAAGCTGCTTGAAATTGCTTACTCCGACATGCACAAGAACCAGGCTGAGTTTGCTCGTGTGGCCAAAGAAGTCGATGCGTCGAAGACGCCGCTGGAGGTTCTGGCAGAGCTGGCGACCATCCATCCGGCTCCGGATCAGCTCCTGCAAAGCTTCCGCGACACGTTCAACGGACTAATCTCGTTCATCAACACAAATCACATCATCACAATTCCATCCGACGTGCGGCCAACGCTTGAAGAAACTCCGCCGTTCATGCGAGCGACAACGCAAGCCTCGATGGACCCGCCGGGCCCCTTTGAAACGCACTCGACCACCGCATACTTCAACGTCACGCTACCAGAAAAAGACTGGACAGCAGAACATATCGCCGAACACATGGCCGCCTTCAACGTCGGCACGGTCATCAGCACATCGGTGCACGAAGCCTATCCCGGCCACTACGTTCAGTTCCTCTGGACCAACTACGCACCCCTAAGCAAAGTGCGCAAGCTCATCGGAGCCAATACGAACATCGAAGGCTGGGCCCATTACTGCGAACAGATGATGCTCGACGCGGGCTATGGACAGCCGGGCACAGGCGCGAAAGACGAGCGCGAATCGCATCTGATTCGCCTCGGCCAGTTGCAGGATGCGCTATTGCGCGACGCGCGATTTATCGTCGGCATCAAAATGCACACCGGAGAGATGACCTTCGACCAGGCTGTCGACTTCTTCGTGAAGGAAGGCTACCAGTCGCATTCGGTTGGCACGATGGAGACGAAGCGCGGGACAGCGGATCCCACCTATCTCTATTACACTCTAGGCAAGCTCCAGATCATGAAGCTGCGCAGCGACCTTGAAAAACAACAAGGCTCAAACTTTTCTCTGCAAAGATTTCATGATGACTTTATGCGCCAGGGCGGAGCACCCATTAAGATCGTGCGACAGGCATTGTTGGGCGACAACTCTCCGACACTCTGAGACGTAAATCTGCATCATACTTCGGTGGTATTTGCCACACTCCATGAGCTGCACACATCTCGACTAGAAAGAAGCAACGACACGCATGAACAAGAAGGTGCGCAAAGCAGTATTCCCCGCCGCAGGTCTTGGCACACGCTTCCTGCCAGCCACAAAGTCCATCCCCAAGGAGATGCTGCCGCTCGTCGATAAGCCCATCATCCAGTACGGCGTCGAGGAAGCGCTCGCTGCAGGCATCGAGCACATCATCATCGTCACCGGCCGCGGCAAATCGGCCATCGAAGACCACTTCGACGTGAGCTACGAGCTGGAGTCGACCCTGGAGCGTCGCGGCAAGAAAGAGTTGCTCGCCGTAGCACGCAACGTTTCCAACATGGTTGAGCTCGCCTATGTGCGCCAGAAAGAAGCGCGCGGCCTCGGCCATGCGGTGCTGATGGCGCGCGATCTGGTGGGCGACGAGCCTTTCGCCGTCATCCTGCCGGACGATGTGATCGACGCGCCGGTGCCATGCCTGAAGCAGATGATCGATGTTTACGACCAGCTACAGGGATCGGTTCTGGCCACGCAGATCGTCGAAGGGCCCGCCATTTCAGCGTATGGTGTGCTCGATGGCAGCCCGGTTGCGAAGCATCCGCGGGTGATGGACGTGCGAGGGATGGTTGAGAAGCCGAAGCAAGCCGATGCGCCGTCGAAGAATGCGATTATCGGCCGCTACATCCTTACACCGAAAATCTTTGATCTTCTCGAAAAGACGCCTCTCGGTGCAGGCGGCGAGCTGCAGCTGACCGACGGTATCAAGGGCCTTCTTGAGACCGAAAAAGTCTACGGATATACCTTCGAGGGAATTCGTCACGATGCCGGTGACAAATTCGGCATGTTGAAAGCCACGGTCGATTTCGCGCTCAAGCGGGACGATCTCGCGCCGCAGTTCCGCGAATACCTGAAATCGCTCGCTTTGTAGCCCAAATGCAGTGAGAGGAAACCCGGCTTTCGTGCCGGGTTTCCTATTTGATTAGGGCGTGCCGCATGATCAGGCGAGCCGGTATGTATCTGGCGGCAGCGCGTTCTCAGCGCCAACATGGCAGACTCGGTTCTGGCCATCGCTATTCTCCTGCGCGAACTAAAAGAGTTGATTCTGTTTACGCGGCAACGGCAGCCCGAAATGCTCATACGCAAGCCGGGTCGCCACGCGACCGCGCGGCGTGCGATCGAGAAACCCGATCTGGATCAGAAACGGCTCGTAGACTTCTTCGAGCGCATCTTCTTCTTCGGCCAACGTTGCAGCCAGAGTGTTCAGGCCAACCGGCCCGCCATCGTACTTTTCGATGATCGTCATCAACAGCCGCCGGTCAAGCTCGTCGAAGCCATGCGCATCCACTTCCAGCATCTTCAACGCCTGCTCTGCCGTAGCACGGTCAATCTTTCCCGATCCGCGCACCTGGGCAAAGTCGCGCACGCGGCGGAGCAGGCGATTGGCGATACGCGGCGTTCCGCGCGAGCGCATGGCGATCTCGGCGGCTCCGTCTTCATCGATAGGAACATTCATCACTTCCGCGGATCGCTCGACGATGAAGCGCAAATCGTCATCGGTGTAGAACTCGAGCCGCAGCAGAATGCCGAAGCGCGAGCGCAGTGGAGAAGAAAGCAGACCAGGCCGCGTCGTCGCCGCAACAAAAGTAAAGGGCTTGATGTCCATCACATGGGTGCGCGCCGCCGGGCCCTGCCCGATGATGATGTCCAGCTTGTAGTCCTCGAGCGCGGTGTAGAGCTTCTCTTCCAGCACAGGTTGAAGGCGGTGAATCTCATCGAGAAACAAAACCTGACGCTCGCGCAGGTTCGTCAGAATCGCAGTAAGGTCTCCCTGAATCTGCAGCGCCGGCCCGGAGGTCTGCTGAAAGCCAACATCCAGTTCATTCGCGATGATCGAAGCCAGCGTTGTTTTGCCGAGTCCAGGCGGCCCAAAAAGCAAAACGTGGTCGAGCGCCTCAC
>DATGAD010000342.1:0-14796 GCA_035313725.1 Alloacidobacterium sp.
CTCATATCGGCTACAAATATCGGGAAGCGTGACGAAATGATCGAAGACAGGGATGGATACGTTATTCGCAATGGCAGATAGAAGATTTCTAATTACAAGACGACGTCGAGGTTAAGTTAAGGCTTCCAAACTTTATAGATTGGCATTTCTCTGCACACAAAAAAGGGGGTCGACATTGCTGCCGACCCTGGGGAATCTGTATTGCAAACTTATGCCACGCTATGTGGGCTAGAAAGCATAGCGCAGGGAGAACTGCTGAACTCTCGGGACTGTGAGCGTGGACGCATACGAGCCAAGCGTATTGCTGGTAGCCACGTTGTTGAGGGCAACGCCTGAGCTGGAAGCAACGCTGGTATCGAAGCGCACAGAGTTGGTTACGTTGAAAACCTCCCATGTGAATTTCAGGCTTTGCCGTTCTGTGATGTTCCATGATTTGGCGAGGCCTGAATCGATGTCGAAGAAGCCATCGCCACGATAGGCGTTGCGCTGCCCTGCTTCGCCGGGATACGGCAAGCGCAACGGATATCCATTTGTAATGCCGTTGTTCAGGGTGTTGGGATCGTCGAAGGCGTTGGGGGCACCGTTGATGATGTGCTTGCGAAGTTTCACCGGGCCGGTTGCCACCATGCCGCTTTCGACCTGGTAGTTGGTCGTCCACGCAGGCTCTACGACACCGAATGGGAGTCCGCTGCTCCAGCGTGAGAGACCGGAGAATTGCCAGCCGCCAATCAGCGCATTGAGGAGTCTGCCCGAGCTTCCGGCGAATGCTTTGCCCTGACCGAAGGGAAGCTCATAGACCCAATCAGCGGTGATGAGGTGGCGGGTGTCGAAATCTGAGACGCCGCGATTCAATTCGGGTCTGAAGCTGTTAAGGATTTCGCTGAAGCTCGATCCTTGCTGGAAGACACCGGTTTGGTTGAAGAGTTCATTGGTGCGTTCCGTGTCGGAACCGAGGTCGATGGAGTTCGACAATGTATAGCTGAAGTCCAGTTGGAGGCCGTGGGTCATAGCGTGGCGCAAGATAAACTGGCCTGCGTTGTAACTGCTGGAGCCAACGGTCGACCAGGCGTAGAGCGAGGAGAACTGATCCTGATAGAAGCGATTGGGCTGGCTGCCGCAACCGGGGTAGCAGGCTACATCGAGCAAGTAGAGCGCGGTGGTTTCATTTCCGCGATTCGCTACCCATATATCTGTGTAGATATTTTGCGTTGCGCTGTTGCCGCCGCCTGCCGCGTCGGGAAACATATTTTCGAAGTAAGGGATGGCGGGCACTGAAGCAAAGCTGTTACCCCCATTCGCATCCACCAGTTTTGAAAGCTGCGTTCCGGCCGCGAAGTAATCCATGCCGGATTTTTTGTCGACCAGGTCGAGAGGCTCGGCAAGATCGAGTTGCTGCAGCAGGTGACGCCCGAATCTGCCGACGTAGGCAGCTTCGAAGAGAAATCCGCCGGGGAGCTGCCGCTGCACGGAGAAGTCTACGACTTCAGAGTAAGGCGTTTTCAGCTTGTCGTCGATTCCCCACGTGATGGCGAAGCCGCAGTCTGGTGTGTTGGGAGCTAGATACGGATAGGTGATCGTTGTGGGCTGCGCGCAGGCGTTCGCCGGGAGCACGTTTATTCCCGTGAAGCGAGGTGTGTTGTCGACGCTGTAGGTACTTGCCGGATTGGAGATGGCCGTCGTGAGTCCAAACGATCCAAGCTGATCGAATGAATTGACGACGCCCTGACCGAAGTGATCGTAATAGATGCCGAAACCGCCACGCACCGATGTTTTGGTATCGGGCGAATAGGCAAAGGCAAAACGCGGCGCAAAATTTCCGTGCTCTGCAGACCAGTATGGCTTCAATCCCCTGGCCTGACCATCCGGTGCGAAGAGCAGATCGGGTTGAGCGGTGACACCCTGCGCTGCCATTGCTGCGCGGTTCTGGAACCAGTCATGCACGCTGATGGTGGGCGCAAGCTGTTCTCCGTTCACCTCATAGGGCGTCTGCAAAAGTGTGTGACGCAGGCCAAATGTCAACGTGAGATTCGGGCGAACGCGCCACGCGTCCTGCACGTAGTACTCAAGCTCATTCGCCTTGAAATGCCGGTCGAGGAATGTGCCGTCGGGCAGCAGCGACCCGGTCTTTCCATCTTTTGAAATAGTGTAGTTATAACTGCCGATCGTCTCCGGAACCAACCCGGTTATAAGTCCAATCGCGATGTTATAGGAGTTCGAAAAGCCGTCATCGACTGCAGGCAAGCCGAAGCCAGCAGGATCGAGGCTTTGCGGGCTGCCGGGGACGCTTATGTTGGCAATCGCGCCGCCGTTTGCGAGCCAGTATTCATTGGTGTTGCCCTCGCTGAATGAGAGCGTGTCGGCGGAACGAATGTTGTTAATAATGCGCCAGTTTATTCCGGCAGAAATTGTGTGGTTGCCTTTGGACGCGGTGAAATTATCGATGAAGTTATTCACCGGTACGTTCACGAGCGTACTGCGCGACTCGGGCGTGGACTGGTCCATGAAGCGGAAGACTACATAAGAGCCTTCTCCCGTGCCGCGATTTGAATATCCCTGACGGATATAGCCGTAGCGGAAATCATTGACGAGCGTTGGCGAGATGCTCCATGTGTCGCCGGCTGCGAGACCTTTGCTGTTGTCGATGTATGAATACGATGGCGTCTGTCCCGGGAACTGCACCACATTCGACTGCGTGTCCTTCTGAAGGTTTCCGCGAATGAATAGCCTGTGCTTTTCAGTCGGCACGTAGTCGAGTTTGAGGATGGATGTGTTGAGCGATCCGGGATACGGCGAGGAGAAAGTGTAAGAACCAAGGTTGAGACCATCTCCCAGAGCCGAGCCGTTCGCGGCGGGATATTGGTTGAAATATGCAAGCACACTCGCGTTGACTCCCGGGCCGAGTGGACAGGTGCCATTCGCGGTGCAGTTTGGGTCCATCTGCGCAACCTGCGCGGGTGTCAACGTGACGACGTTTCCATTGCTCAGGTACTTTACGAGTCCGCTCTGAAATGAGGCTGTCGGCACGGTGCGGGTGACCTGCTTGTTCTCTGCGGTTCTCTGACCTTCATAGTTCCCGAAGAAGAAGAACTTATCTTTCTTGATTGGGCCGCCCAACGCGCCGCCGAAGGTGTTGCGGATCAACTTACCGGGAATGTTCGGATACCCTTGCGAGACCTGGGCTTCCTTGTTGAACCAGTCGTTCGCCACGGTGAATGTGTTGCGGTTGTACTCGTAGACTGCGCCGTGGAATTGGTTCGTGCCCGATTTGGTGACCATGCTTACCTGGCCACCGGAAGAACGACCCGCGTCGGCGTTGGCGTTGGTGGTGGTTACGCGGAATTCCTGCACGGAGTCGAGCGTTGAGCGCAGCACGCCGGTGAATGCGTAGCCTTGCGTCTGGTCGTTGTCGTCGAGACCGTCGAGAGTGACGTTGGTCTGGTCGGAACGCGCGCCTGCGACGGAGCCGGTGCGGCTGTCACTCTGCTTGTCGGAACCGCGGCCTAAATAGAGAACCCCGGGCTGAACGCTGAGGAGATCAGGCACGTTTCTTCCTTCGCTGGGAAGGGCCTCGATGGTCGCGTTCGTTAATGCATTGCCGATGGTCGCGTCGGCATTGTTGAGCGTCTCTGCCTGTGCGCTTACGTCGACTGTGGTCGTTTCAGACTGCACGGTGAGTCGGAAATTTACGGTTGCCGGTTGATTGACGAGCAACTCAGCGCGCTTGCTTTGGGATCCGAAGCCGCCGGCTGTGGCAACGAGAAGATAAGCGCCGGGCACGAGTTGTTGAAACTGATATTCGCCCTGGCTTCCGGCTACTTGTGTCTGCCTAGTTGCGTTTGCCTGATTCGTAAGTTCGATCTGCGCACCGGGAACGACAGCACCGCTGGGATCTGTAACTGTTCCGCGAACTGAGGTAAGTGAAGTTTGAGCCAACACCGTTCCACACAGCGCGCCGAAAAGAACGGCGACCTTCCACAACAACCGCATAACTGCCTCCGAAAGAACTTGTCTTAAGAAGCAACTGGCGAGCGCTTTCTTTTACGGCGGCCATGTCTTCCGGCCTACCGTGTGCGCTCTAATTGCCAGCTAGTTTGCGGCTGTCCTGACCTATTCTGGTGGCCGAAGTCGCGAATGTTACCGGAACTGTGACGAACGGTAACAATTACGTGATGAACCGGAGGACTATTCACGAAAGGAAGGATTATCTTGTTTGTGGGTTAGATGATCTCATCCAAAAAAGTTGAACTGAGCTGAGATTTGTGATGGATGGGACATAGGAGGGACAGGCGGCCTGATCGTTATGGCCGCTCTTGATGGATCAGGGGTGAGTGCCACAAATGCCGGCCTTCGGATGGGTGACGATATTCTCGCTCGCCTGTCTATGACGGCTAGCTGAGGAGGCTCTCATGATCGGCAACACTCATTTTCTTCGCGTAGGCGTATGCACGCTCACCATACTTGGCTGCCTCATTACAGAATCCACGACAGCACAACCGAACGCTCTGCTACCCGACAATACCGACACACGCGAGACAAGTCGCGAAACAAACGCGAATGGACATTTGAAAGAAGAGTTGAAACTGGCCGGGGACTACATGATGGGACGCGGCGGCGTTGCCCGCGACCTGAAGCAAGCGGCGTACTGGTATCGCAAGGCGGCGGATCAGGGATTCCCACCTGCGCAGGTGCAGCTTGGATATTTTTATTTGACCGGAGTTGGAGTTCCACGCGATGAGGCACAGGCGGCGAAGTGGTTCGAGCGCGCAACCGCCGCGGGATCATTCGAAGGAAAGCTGAACCTCGCTGTGCTGTATTTCCGCGGCACGGGCATTCCGCGCAATTTGCATCTGGGAAATGTGCTGCTGCAGGAGCTTGCCGACAAACAATATCCGCGCGCCGAGGACTACCTTGGTGTTCTCTATTACATCGGTGTCGGTGTCGAAAAAGATCCGGCTCAGGCAGAAAAGTGGTTCGAACGCTCGGCGAACCATCATTGTCCGGAAGGCGAGTACTCGATGGGCACTTTGTACTCGGTGGCGCCGGACCATCCACACGATTTCGACAAAGCTGCGGGGTATTTGCGGGCCTCGGCTCAGGCCGGATATGTGCCGGGCATGCACTCCTTTGGGCTGCTGCTGGTCAATCATCCTGAGCTCACCCAGCACTCCGGCGAGGCGGTGCGCTGGTTGCAGGGCTCCGCTGAAGGCGGAGCTTACCGGTCCTCCATCGTTCTGGGAGTTCTGGCACGCGACGGAAAGGGAGTTCCCCAGGACGAGGTTGCTGCGTATCAATGGTTCACAATTGCCGTGAAGCAGGGCGGTCAGGCCCCCCAAAAGCTTCTTACTGCCGATCTGGAACTGGCGCGAAAAACGCTCAGCGCAGATCAGCGCAGCACGGCGGAACAAAGTGCACAGGCCTGGCTGGAGGCGCATCCGCACCAGGACATTTACGTTCATGGGAACGAACTGGACTATGCATACTTCCCGATCACCGAGGTGTATGCTACCGGACTAGACACACAGCCAGCAGACAAGGGAGCGACTAGAAACTGACGATTTCAGAAGAAAAGACAAAACCGGAACGTCCGTGGTTTCTGCATCCAGTGGTATTTCTTACCGCGTGGCTGCTGCTGGGGGTACTCTTCGCGTTTCAGGAGTACATGACTTACCGGGGCACAAAGTACCACATGAGCTACCGGACGTTTCTGGTGCCCTGGTGTCTCCACTTTCTTTTATGGGGGATCTTCAGCCAGATATTGTGGTGGAAGTTTCGTCCCGCTATCAAACGAGCTACGGCCAAGTCCATTCTCCTGTGGTTTGCCCCGCTTAGTCTTTTCGTAAGCGTTCTCGAGGAAGCTATCTGGGTTGCCTGCCAGCCGCAAGTACCCATGGGCCTGCACGACAGAACTTATTTTCACAGACTGCAGTGGTATCTCGACTCGGAATTGCTGAATAACCTGGTGATTTTCTGGGTTACGTTCTGCCTGTTCCGCGTGATCCTTACTTACCAAAGCTTTCGCGAGCGCGAAGTTACGGCTGCGCAGCAGCTGACGCAAGCACAATTGCGCGCGTTGCGCATGCAGCTCAATCCGCACTTTCTTTTCAATACCATGAACAGTGTTTCCAGCCTGATGCGAAGCGACACCGAGGCCGCCGACCAGGTGCTGGAACAGTTGAGCAGCATGTTGCGTATCACTCTCGACCGAGGAGAGCAGCAATTGATTCCATTGACAGAAGAGGTGGACTTCATCCAGCTCTATCTGTCGATTCAGAAGACGCGGTTTCACGGAACCGTGCATCACTATGTGGCTATTGAGCCTGAAGTGCTCGACGCGCTGGTACCGACCATGATTCTGCAGCCCATCGTCGAAAATGCCTACGTCCACGGAGTGTCGAAGACGATCGGAGAGGCGTTTATCGGCATCGAAGCACAAAGCCACGAAGGACAATTGAGAATCTGTGTACGAAATTCTGGAAAGGGTCTAGCACAACGTAGCCCGGCGGAAACCGCCAAAGAGCGGGTCGGCGTGGCGAATGTCAAGGCGCGTCTGGAACTGCACTACGGCAATGCCCAGTGCTTTGAATTGAAGGAGTTCTCCGACGGAGAAGTGCAGGCGATACTCATGCTGCCCCTTCAGTACCCGGCTCGTCTAACGGACAAAACTCTGGAGTTCGCGTATGACTATCCAGACCATCATCGCTGATGATGAAGTGCTTGCGCGGCAGAAGCTGCGCCACCTTTTGGAGGATGAAAACGATGTCGAAATTGTTGGTGAAGGGGCCACGGCGCAGGAAACGATTGAACTGGCAAATCTGACGGAACCTGATCTGATTCTTCTGGACATTCAGATGCCGGGGATGGATGGCTTCGATGTAGTGTCGGCGCTCTGTTCGGGAAAAATGGCGGTGTGTCCGCGGATCATCTTTACGACGGCCTTCGATCAGTATGCGCTGCGCGCTTTTGAGATCAACGCGGTCGATTACCTGCTGAAGCCGTTCACTCGCGAGCGCCTGCAGCATGCCATGCAGCGAGTGCGGGAGCAATTGGCTCATCATAATAATGATGGTGCACGACCGGCGAAGCGGACCGACGAACCTTATACAACGCGGATCGTCTTCAAGTCCCGAGGCCGCATCCTCTTTCTTCCGATCACAGACATTCGCTGGATCGGTGCGGAGGAAAACTACGTGCGCATCTGCACGGAGCGGGAAAACCACCTGCTGCGCGAAACGATGTCGAATTTCGAGAGCAGACTTGATCCGAGGTCGTTTATCCGGGTGCATCGCTCCGCGATTGTGAACCTGCAATATGTGAAGGAGATTCGGACGGATTCGCTTGAGGGCGAATCGTTTGTGCTGATGCAGGACGGGCAGAAGGTGCCGGTGAGCCGCGGATACAAGGCGCGAATTACTGGCCTTCTGGCTCACTAGACCGCTCGCCAAATTAGGGCGCTACTCACGCGCGCGTTGACTATACCCCTGTCAGCGATGGTGCCTCTGTCGCAGGAACCGTGCAAAAAGCCTCGCATTCGATTTGCCAGTGGAGCTACAATCATGCCGGAATCAATGCGCTCCTGTTTCCTCGCAGGACTTTGATTCCTTTGAAGATACCTCTTCTTGGCGGGTGTCTTCGTGCAACGGCAGGTTGTCTGATGGCACTATCCATTTAACCAACGACCGGCAGTGAGCGCGCAGCAGAGCGCTGCGAATCGAAGCAAGCCATCTCGAACCGGCCAGTGGCAAGGAGTTCCGGGGCATGGACAATCCGGCGCAATGGGAGGGTCTCGCGAGCCGTATCAAGGGGGGTAACTGCGTCCTGGTTCTGGGACCTGGAGCGAGCACGGTTTCATGCGGCGACGAGGACGTACCCATCCATGTGGCCTTCGCACGGGATCTTGCTGTCGATGTAGGCAAACAACTGAACAAAGAACAGCGAAGAGATCTGAATGCCGACGACCTGCGGCATGTAAGCCAGATTTGGCAGGAAATCCGGCGAAATTCGGCGTTATTGCAGTTGAAATGCGAACGTTTTTATAAGCAATACACCGGTGAAACGACGGAATTCCATCGAAATATCGCGGCTCTGCCCTTCCAAATCTGCATTACCACCACGCCCGATGATTTTCTCTTCGAGGCGATGACGCAGGCTGGGAAAAAGCCTGTGCGGAACTTCTATAATTTCAAGAAATCGCGGGAGTTTCGCAGTGCTTCGTTCAGCGTGGAGCATCCGCTTATCTATCATTTGTACGGCCATCCGCAAGACTCGTCATCGCTGGTGATCACGGAGAACGATCTGATCGAATTTCTGACGAATGTTGTCAGGAAATCGCCGGCACTCCCGGAACAGATCACAGGGATTCTGAGCCATCCTGACTCGACCTGCCTGTTTGTCGATCTGGGCTTCAAGAACTGGTATCTGCGGGTACTGATGCGCTCGCTTGGACTGGTGAACCACAACGAAAAGTCGGTAGCGCTGGAGCCTCCCGAATTCTTCGCCCAATCGAAGCAGCACCAGACGATGCTCTACTTCTCGGGCGGAAACACGATGGAGTTTCATCAGGATTCATTGAACGACTTTGCGGTTTGTCTGCGGAGTGCCTATGAGGCGATAGCAGAGCCGCGCGAAGAAGCCGTTCCGGAACCGCCGGCAACGGCGCCGGTGGCGTTCCTCTCGTATGCAAGCGAGGACAGAGATATTGTTGAGAGGCTTTCACAGGCCCTTAAAGTCGGCGGCGTTGCAGTGTGGATGGACAGGCAGAATCTGCGCGGAGGCGACAACTGGGAGCGCGTCATAAACCACGTGATTGGGAAACAGGTGAATTATTTTGTTCTGGTGCAGGCAAAGGGCATGATGCGGCTCAAAGGCGTTTTCTATGACGAGCTCGAGCTGGCCCTTGCTGAGCAGAAACGCACGAGGTCCGGATTCAAGTTTGTGATCCCTGTCCATACGGAGAGCCGCTTTCGGCTTGAGCGGCTGGATGAGCTTAAGTTCAATTCAATTTCCATTGGTGATCTTGAAGGCGGGGCCAAAGAACTCGTGGACGCGATTGTGGCCGACTGGAATGCACAAAAGGCCTGGCAGGAAGGCGCTGCTATGAGTTCTACGAGGAGTTGATCTTTTGTATAGGCGGCGCTTCGGAAAGGCACGACAATGAGCGGCACGGATGGATACCGATATCCCGGCCCTAACGAGTTTGAAGATACTCCTGCCGACCATCTGCTTTTCTCCGGACGCAACGACGAGATCAATGCCATTACTCAACAGATCATCAGTTCCAGGCTGCTTGTGCTTTATGGCAGCTCGGGCCTGGGAAAATCGTCGCTGTTGAAAGCGGGCGTCTACCCGAAGCTTCGCGAGAATAATTTTTGCCCTGTTCGCGTTCGCATTACGGACAAAATGGACGTCCTGCAATTGCTGGCTCAGTCCTGCGCCGAGACGGCTCGCGATGCCGATCTTGATTACACTCCGGGCGTTGGAAGTACGCCCTGGGAATTTTTTAAGACGGCGATGTTCTGGCGCGGCGAAACGCTGCTTTACCCGGTTCTTGTTTTTGACCAATTCGAAGAGCTCTTTACTGCCGTCGCTCCGTCATGGAAGAGCGATTTCGCCAATGAGATTGGTCCTCTTGCATCCGGCAATCTGCCTGCGTCGGTTCGACTGCGCCTGGAGCAAGGTGAAAAAGGTCTGACGGATCTGCCTCCCCAGGTGAAGTTGATTTTCAGTTTGCGCGAGGAGTTCTATGGATCGCTTGAAGAGTTAAGTACCGACTTCCCTGCCCTTTTTCAGGATCGCTTCCGCCTGCTTCCGATGGACCGAAGCCGAGCAGAGCTTGCTATACGGTTGCCCGCGTTGAAAGAGTCAGAGGGCGCGATCACTTTCAATACACCGCCCTTCACTTACTCTGACGAAACGCTCAAGATGATGCTCGGCTTTCTCGCGGGACGGCATGGCACCATTGAGCCTTTTCAATTGCAGCTGCTCTGCCAGCACGTTGAGCGCGTGATTGTGCCCGGAAAACTTCGCGCAGGTGCTTCGTCAGGGATAGAGATAACACCGAACGATCTTGGAGGTGAACGAGTGATGTCTGACCTCGTTCGCCGGTTCTATACCGATTCGCTGACCCAACTTCCTCTATTACAGGCGCGCCGCGCGCGGGAGCTGTGCGACACAGGACTTTTATCTTCTGACGGTCATCGGTTAATGCTGGAGAAGAATGAAATTCTTCGCAACTACAAGATCAGCGAAGAGACACTTAGGCACCTGATCTACCGGCGCATCCTGCGCGAAGAGCCTCGTCTGGAAAGTCTCTTTTACGAAATTGGTCACGACACGATTGCCGCCTCAATCCTAAAAACGCGCCGGTGGCGTCTGCCGCGCAAGTACCAAGTGCCGGCGTATGTTGCGGGGTTGCTTGTCGTGATCTCCACCCCCATTTTTATAGTTATGGGTCTAAGAGTGCATTACGCGAATATCAGCCTGCAACACGAGATAAGCCAGGAAAAAGACGCGACGTCGAGCGCGAAGAAGGCCCAGGGCAATGCTGAAGGGTTAGCCTCTTACCTGATTGGGGAAGATCTTATGGACGCGATCAAACCAATCGCCAGAATCGACGTATTGGAGGGCGTGCAGAAGCAGATCGAAGATCAAGGCTTACTAAAAGTAAGCCTGACAGGAGATGTCTCGTCTCGCGCAATTCAGATTGAAGGGCTGGCGTACCTCAATCAGGGAGATCTTTCCTACAAACAGGAGAAACTTATCCAGGCCAGCAACGAGTATGAGCAGGCGCGCAGCGCATTCCAAGAGCTTGTGCAGCGCAATCCGCGCAACCCCGAGTGGCTCCATAACTTCGCGGATGCGGAGACCAAGCTCGCCGATGTTGCATCGGACCAATATTATCTGCAGCGATCGCTTGATCTGTACCAGCAGGCGCTGGGTCACATTCAGAAATCGCTGGCAGAGAACGACTCTGGCATGAATAGCAAGCTACGAGATAAGCTGCTGCAGGATGAAGCCAATATCTACCAGAGCATCGGCGGAATCTACTATCAGCAGCGGCGCTTCGCAGACGCTTTGGACAACATGAAGCGGGCTGTCGCGCTGGCGACCGGACGGTCTGAAGATATGACGCAGTGGGCCCAAGTTCTTGAAGACGGTTTGCTCGGAGAAGGAATTGTTTACGAAAGCCAGGGTAAGGAAAAAGACGCGGAAAAAGCGCTGCAGCACGCACTCACGACTGCGAAAAGATCTGCGGAGATGAACCCTTTCGACCCGGAAGCCAAGCGCCGGCTGGGAGTAGCTGAAAATCAACTTGCTAACTTCCACATCTATCGACAGGACCCGGAGCAAGTGCTTGCGCAATACAAAAGTCTTAACAGCATCATGCAGCAGGCCATCAACTGGGAGCCGAAAAACGAGAGATGGCAGCGAGACTTGGCATACTCATACCTGCTCCTTCAAGAAGGAGACCAATCGGCAGGAAAATCCGACGAAAGCGAGCGATTGCTGCACAACGCCATCTCCGGATTCGAGAAGATCCTGAAGATCGACCCGAGCAACGCGAGTTTAATCAGCGATCTTGCGGACTCTCATCGCGACTGGGGGCTACTTCTTTATGGTAGCGACCACCCGAGCGCCGCCTCTTCGCACTATGCCGAATCACTCAAACTGCTCGCCGATCTGAGAAAGATCGACGGCACAAACAAATCTCTGATTCTCACTACAGCCAACACTTTGCTTCTCCAGGCAATGGCGCTAAGAAACGATCGACAACCGGGCCGGGCTGTTGACGCTTGCACACAAGCGTTGCAAGTGGCGAAAACTCTTGAGCCAGTCGATCCATCCGACACTGAATACCTGGATCTAATCAGCGCACTCCACCAGGAAATGGGAGACGCGCTGCAAGATCAGAGGGACAACAAGGGTGCGAACTCTGAATACCAAGCATCCTTGAACGACATCGATAAGGCGATCCAAAGCGCGCCCTCTTCACCTCGATATTTGAACGACCGTTTTCTTCTGCGTTATGAGCATATGTCCGCAATAGAAGCTGATCTGAACCGGAAGTTGGAGCTAGACCAGAAAGCACTCGCAGATGTCGCGGAAGCTGTTGACCTGGACCCCGCCACTTCTTACTACGCTTACAACCAGGCTCAAGCGCAGATGCGTCTCGGTGACGATTTCACAAAGCGCAAGCAGATGGATACTGCGCTTCAGAGCTATGCAGGCGCGGAGCAGTCATACAGGAAAGCCATCGAGATTGCCGGCAAGCAAGACGCACAGAAGGACCGGCAATCGCTTTGCGAACTTCTTGAAAACAAGATTATTCCTTTGCGGGAGCAGATGCATGATAAGCGGGCAGTGCAACGGGACTTTGAGGAAGTCATCAAAATAAGAACAGAGAGTGCGAATGCAGAACCTCGGGAGATAACATACCTTGGCGACTTGGCATCCTCGCAGACAAAGCTCGGAGACTATCTGGCGCCAGATGATCCTGCAACTGCACTTTCTTACTATTCGGATGCGGAGCAAACCTACCACAATGCGATCCGAGCGGCGGACAAGACGAAGGCAGACAGCTATAGAACCGACAGCTACAGAAACGACATCCACGAGCTCGTTGCCAAACACATCATGCCGCTGCGCTCAGCAAACAAGGGCGTGATACAGCCCGGCGAGGAAGCTGTACGAGAAGAGAAACGCCTCGTAGCAGCTGACCCTGGTAATGCAGCCAATCGGGTTAAGCTCGCTAAAGCCTACCGGGATATTGGAGACGATCTTCTGGAGCAAGGTCAACTAACAGAAGCCAAAGAGTACTACAAACATGCGGAAGAGTCTCAGCGAGAAGCGATCAAACTACAGCCCAGCCCGGAATGGTGGGATGAACTTGGCAATATGTTCTATAACGGTTTCGCTCTACTGAGCGAGAAGCAGAATGATGAGGAAGCGACTGTCGATTACTATCGGCAGGCTGCCGAGGCCGAAAAGCAGGCTGTGGCTCTGGCCCCCCAAAATGCTATATATCTTTCCAACATGGGCTATGCCTATCAAGCCATTGGCAACACTCTTTCGACACAACACGACCGAGCCAGCGCGGAACCGGAATATAAGCAGTCCGCACAGTGGTTCCAAAAGGCAATTCTCCTGGACAAAAACAACCCAACATTCTGGTATGGTCTTACACTGACTTCCGAGGGAATGGCCCAGGTTTATGAGGAGGCCGGAGACCAGACCGCGGCCATGCGCGAATATAATGACGCTCTGCAAGCGATCATGAAAGCTGGCAATTTGGACCCGAAGAAGCAGGAATACATTGATGCGCGCGTCTCGATCAACAATAAGCTTGGGCAGTTAGCTCCACACTGAAGAGAAACGCGTGAGACATTAAATATTGCCTGGATGCTCTGAGCCCACAACGCTTTGAATCATCTGGTCTGCTTCCTGCAAAGAGGAATAGCGTGCGATATGGGCGGGAATTGAGGAGATAAGTCTCAGGAATTGCTCGAAAACATCTTTATTCATGCGCTTTCCGAGGAGCATGCCTCCCTCATTTAAAAGCATGAGTGCGCGCAGAGGCGACAGCGCTTCGACGCCAGCGGCGGACAACGGAGAATATTCTGGAAATACAATATGCGTGAGCCGCTTCGGGGAGTTGATGGCGGCTTCGCGCGTTGGGTGCAGGAACTTTATCCTACGACCGTCTGAGCGGGTGTGGACTGGGGCATCGTTCAGTTGAGGCCACTCGCCTGCGAGGATGCTCCAGGTGCCCTCTTTCAAACTGATCGGCATCTCCACGGTAGAGATGGATGCTGTATCCAAATGCAGTAATGCCGGTTCGTCGCTGATCAAGGTAAAACCATGCGCTGCAAGATGGGCCGCCAATGTACTTTTTCCGGATTCGCGGGGCGCGCAAAGCATGATGCCATGTCGATCATCCGCCACCATCGCAGCGTGAAAGGCGATATCGTACTGCGCTTCGTCGTACAACAAAGAACGCACAGCATGCAGCATGCCCAAGCCGACTTGTTCATCTTTCACGGAGTCAAAAAATTCCCGATCGTTGATGAAAATTGTCCACGAAGCTTCCGCCCTCCTGAGGTGAAGGTGAAATCGAGCTGGCCGGGTTGTGGACGGACAACTCAGGAAGCAATCTCTGCATAGTGCTCCGAGCGCCTGAGGAGGACATTCGACAAAAATAGGAATGCCATGAACTTCGACGTTTGCGCTCTTTGGTGGGGCGAGGGCTGGCCAGTCCCGGGCTTCTTCCTGTTCTGAAGATTCTGGAAATCGTCCCCTGGATAAAGCAAAGACAATATCAAGCGCCTCTGTTGCAATGGTTGAGGGCTGGCCTGCCCCACTTGATGCCAAGAGATCGCGTGGAATAGCACCGGCGTCGAATGCCTGATATGCAAGTATTCCGCTGGCATCGAGGCCTACAAACCGGTTTTGCGTTTGTGAATAGACGACTCCGCCATCGCCAAAACGATAGAGCCATTGCTGGTTGCAGGCTGTGGCGATGCAATCAAATTGAGGACTTTCTTCGGCTTTCCGCTTCACAAGCACCCATCTTTCTCAGGCTTGCTTTGATTGCTCTCATCCTGTTCTATCGTAAATTTGTGTGGCAGAATGTTACGGTCCAGCCGGACTGGCACTTGAGCCAACTGGCGGCGATGCCATGTACCTCGGAATGGAGCGGCTGCCAGATCCCGGACAGAAAGTTGTTGCATCTTTGAATAATCTATCTTTGCAGGATTTCGTTCCCCATCGCCATACGATCTTCAGACTCGTGGGAGCCTCAGA
>DATGAD010000343.1:0-11663 GCA_035313725.1 Alloacidobacterium sp.
ATCAGAGGGTAAAGGCAGAGCGACATGTTCGCCGTCGCGCCCTGGGGGTCGGCGGCAACCTCTTCCTTGGTGGCAATCAGCGGCTTGCCCGTCCGGAAGACGGTTTTGGTCCTTTCGGATGCGGGCCCGACAGGCATCTCCTCGTACACGGCATGATCCACAGCATAGCGGCGTAATTCGCCATCTTCCGGATCGGGCAGAGCCACCCCGACGCTGTCGTATTGCATAAACTGCCTGATACTCGCGGCAATTTCGCGAAGCAGGTCGCGCAACTCCAGCTTGGTGACAATCCGATTGGTGATGTCGAGGAGCAATCGCATGCGGGCCTGCGCACGAGCGTCATCCATTGCCACGGCGATCTGATTAGCAACCACGGATAAGAATTGTTGATCCTCGTCGGAATATGCGTCGTCGAGGTGGCTAGCAAAAACCAGGCTTCCCAGTTTTTGGTGCGCCGTGCTTAGCGGAAGGGCGCATAGCGAGCGAAGCCCTAACTTTGAAAGCCGCTCGACCACAAGGTGAAAACTCGTTTCGCGGTCGATGAACGGAATAACTACCGACCGCTGATTCAGGTACACCCACCATGCGACGGTTTCCTCTTTCGGAATATCCCGTACGGCGAGAGCCTCAAATGCACTCTCATAGGGCTCGAGAAGATGCCACTGGACCCGATTGGCTGCCGGATCGAACCAACTTAAACCATCGAATGCAACCACTTGATGCAGTTCGCTCGCGCAGGTCTGGAATAAGACTTTTTCCTCCGGATGATACCGAATCAATTCCGCAATTCGGGCGAGCGCCTCGTATCGCGAAGCAAGGCTTTCGCTGAGAGTGACCGGTTGGGGATTTGATACAGGCATACGTGGCTACCGCATTGTTAGATTGCGAACGGGTCAAAGGGATTCACCCAAGTGTGTCGGGGGCGATCGCTCCCTGGCATCTGCCCGTTTCCCGGCAGCATGCTACCACAGCGCTGGCACCCGGCATCTCGGCCCTACCGCGTAATCTCTGGCGCTGCTGATGTTTACGAATTGCGGCGTTTTGGCACGCCCCGTGCCATACACAGTGGCGACGATATGTTACGCATCACGATTCACGAAGAAGGCAAGGTATGCCGGCTGGAACTCGCGGGCAGACTGGAGGGCCCGTGGGTCGCTGAAACAGAAAACGCCTGGCGCCTTTCGCTGGGCCCAGACCGAAAGATCGAAGTCGATTTGAGACAGCTGACGGGGGTCGACAACGCCGGACGCGATCTTCTCGCGGCTATTCATCTCTCGGGGGCCTGTCTCATCGTTGAAGGCGTGTGGGTGACTGCCCTCATTGGGGATCTCACTTCTCAACATTCTTGCGAAGGCGCCATGGTTCAGTCGTCGAGCAAAAGGCTTCCCCGCAGGTCAAAATCCCGGCAACAGGAGAGCAGCAAATGAAGATCAAGTCCGTTCTGAAACCAAAGCAAGTGGCATGGATATCAGGCGTCTTACTCGCGGCAATCCTGGGCGTCACCGTCTCTCGTTCCGCGGCAAAGCCTTCCACGCAGACGCCATCGTTGCCCGTGGTTGAAGTCGCTCTGGTAGAGCAGAAAGATGTTCCGATCAATGGAGAATGGATCGGAACCCTCACCGGGCAGGTAAATGCCGATGTGAAAGGTCAAGTCACGGGCTACCTGCTCACGCGCAACTATAAGGAAGGATCGTTCGTCCGCAAGGGACAAATTCTGTTTGAGATCGATCCTCGCCCGTTCCAGGCGGCGCTCGATCAGGCACGGGGCCAACTGGCTCAGGCTGAGGCGCAGTTGGTTCAGGAAGAGGCTCAGCTTTCGACATCTGAAGCTAACCAGCTCAAGAGCCAGCTCAATGTAGAGAAGTACGAACCTCTGGCAAAAGTCGACGCCGTCAGCAAGCAGGATTTCGATAATGCGACGCAGACGGATCTTGCTAACAAGGCTCAGGTGAAGGCAGCCGAGGCGGCCATTGCAGCAGCGAAAGCTCAAATCAAGGCCAGCGAGGCCACAGTTGAAACCGCCTCAATCAATCTCAGTTTCACGCGCGTCATCTCGCCAATCGACGGCATCGCCGGTATGGCCCAGGCGCAGGTGGGCGACCTGATCAGCACCAGCAGCGGCCCACTCACTACAGTCTCCACGCTCGATCCCATCAGAGATTACTTCACCGTCAGCGAACAGCAATATCTGGCGTTGCAAAAGCGGTTTTCGGATTCAGAGAAAGATCACTGGAAGCTGCAGCTCGTCCTCGCCGATGGAACAACGTATCCACAAGAAGGCCAATTCTATTTCGCCGATCGCCAGGTGAACCCAAACACCGGCGCCATCCAACTCGCCGCCTTGTTTCCAAACCCTGGCAATGTTTTGCGCCCCGGGCAGTACGGCAAGATCCGCGCCATCGTTCGCGTGCAGCAGAATGCCCTGCTAATTCCACAAGCGGCCGTGAACGAACAGCAGGGCAGCTATCTCGTTGCTGTTGTCGATAAGGACAACCGCGTCAGCATGCGTCCCGTGCAAGTGGGACAACGCACAGACACAATGTGGGTCATCGATGGCGGATTGAAGCCGGGCGACCGCGTGATTGTCGAAGGCCAGCAAAATCTCCGGCCGGGAATGACGGTACAAACCAAGCCATTCAAGAGCGACGTTGAGTAACTGCTCAAGGTTGAGGCCTTAGAGCGCAAAGGGAAGGAATTATGTCCAAATTCTTCATCAATCGACCCATTGTCGCGATGGTCATCGCGATCCTCATGGTCATCGTCGGCGCAGTTACCATCGCGACCCTGCCGATAGCGCAGTTTCCGAACATCGCGCCGCCCGAGATCCGGTTGCAGGCCACTAACCCAGGTGCCGATGCTCAGACGCTTGAGGATTCGGTCGCCACGCCCATCGAGCAGCAGGTCAACGGCGTGGACAACATGACCTACATGTACTCGCTGAATGCAACTGCCAACCAGCAAACCACGTTGGTGGTGGATTTCGATCTGAAAACGGATCCCAACACCGACCTTCTCCTTACGCAATCGCGTGAACAACTGGCAACCGGTCAGCTTCCGCCGGCGGTGAATAGTTATGGCGTGACTCTCAAGAAATCGACCTCAGCTCCGTTGATGTTGATCGCGCTGTATTCGCCGCATGGTACGCACGATGCGAATTATCTGGCGAACTATGCCTACATCAACGTGAATGATCCTGTCGCGCGCTCGTACGGTGTGGGCCAGACCCAGGTCTTCGGCTCCGGCCAATATGCGATGCGTCTCTGGGTGAAACCGGACCAGTTGGCAAAGCTCGGCATCACTGTAACGGACATTTCGAACGCGATCCAGGCGCAAAACACAGTCAACCCCGCAGGCCAGGTCGGAGGTGAGCCGGCTCCCACGAACCAGCAATTTACCTACGCCGTGCTGGCTCAAGGCCGCTTGAAGTCGCCGGAAGAGTTCGGCAATGTGATCGTGCGCGAAGCACCGAATGGTGGCATCGTTCGGGTAAAAGATGTGGCGCGCGTCGAACTGGGCACGCAGGACTACAGCACCCTCTGCCGCCTGAATGGCAAGGCCGCTGCGGGTCTTGCCGTTTATCAGTTGCCTGGAACCAATGCTGTCCAAACGGTGGAAGGCGTGCGGAAGCTTATGGCCCAGATGAAGCAACGCTTCCCGAGCGATTTGGACTACGCCATATCGCTCGACCAGACAGCACCTGTAACGGAAGGCATGAAGGAGATCCTCTGGACGCTTCTGATTGCTATTGTGCTGGTGATCCTGGTGGTCTATGTCTTCCTCCAGGACTGGCGCGCCACGCTGATTCCGTTGTTGGCTGTGCCTGTCTCCCTGGTGGGAACATTTGTCCTCTTTCCGTTATTCGGTTTCTCGATCAACACGCTTTCGATGTTCGGGCTGGTACTCGCCATCGGCCTGGTGGTAGACGACGCGATCGTTGTTGTCGAAGGTGTACAGCGCCACATCGAAGAGGGCTTGAATCCCAAGGACGCAGCTAGAAAAGCGATGGACGAGCTGAGCGGCCCAGTGGTCGGAATCGCCCTGGTTCTCTCGTCCGTCTTTGTGCCCACTGCTTTCATCCCTGGCATCACAGGAAGGCTCTATCAGCAATTCGCAGTGACTATCGCCATCTCCGTTGTGCTGTCGGCATTCAACGCGCTGACTCTCAGCCCGGCGCTGGCAGGACTTCTCTTGCGCAGAAAGAAGGAGAGCCATGGACCCTTGCAGCGCTTCTTCAACTGGTTCAATCGACTCTTCGAGCGCGCCACGGGAGGCTACGTCCACTGGTCTGGCGTGCTCCTTCGCAAGGGAGCCATGGTGCTGGTGCTGTTGATCGCCGCGGGCGCAGCAGGGCTCTTCTTCGGCAGCCGGCTGCCTTCCAGCTTCCTGCCCGACGAAGACCAGGGATACCTCTACATCAATATGCAGCTTCCCAATGCCGCCTCGCTGGAGCGGACCAGCGCGGCATCGAGACAGGTGGAACAGGTTCTCGCCAACACTCCCGGCGTCCAGTACACGACGAGCGTGATAGGTTTTAGCCTGCTAAGTTACGTCCGGACCAGTTATAACGCCTTCTTCTGGGTCAGCCTCAAGCCCTGGGATGAGCGCAAGAGCCAGGCTGAACAATATCAGGCAATCAAGACACGCTTGAATCAGGAGCTCAAAAATCTGCCGGCAGGGACCGCCTTCAGTTTCTCTCCGCCGGCAATCCCAGGTGTGGGCACTTCGGGGGGCGTCTCGTTTGTCCTGGAGGACCGCGCCGGTAAGGACGTTCCATTTCTTGCCGGCAATCTCGCCAAATTCCTGGCAGCCGCCCGCAAGCGCCCCGAGATTGGCACGATCTCCACCACATTCATACCGAGTGTGCCGCAAGAGTTCGTCCAGGTGGACAAAGAGAAGGTGCTGAAACAAGGCGTTGCATTGTCGGATGTTTACAACACGATTCAGGCCAACATGGGCGGCCTGTTCGTCAACTATTACAACCAATTCGGCCGAACCTGGCAGGTATACATCGAGTCTGAAGCTCCATACCGGTCGGATACCGAGAAGCTCGGGCAGTTCTACGTGCGCAATAACCAGGGCGACGTGGTGCCGCTGTCTGCTCTCGCATCGTTTGAGACACGCTCAGGCCCTGAATTCACGATGCGCTACAACGAATACCGCTCCGCACAGATCAACGCCAGCGCCGCACCTGGTTACAGCGCCGATCAGGCAAGGGCGGCCTTGGAAGATGTGTTCAAGCAAACCATGCCTCATGAAATGGGCTTCGACTACCTGGGCATGTCTTACCAGGAAAAGAAAGCGGAGGAGGGAGTACCGTCTTCGGTCATCTTCGGATTCTCTTTGCTCTTCGTCTTCCTGATTCTTGCGGCACTCTACGAAAGCTGGACTCTGCCGTTCAGTGTACTGTTGAGTACGCCAGTCGCGGTCTTCGGAGCTTTTGGCGTGCTCTGGTTACGCCGGGTAGTGCTGGGCCTCTTTCTGCCGCCTTACATGGTGCAGATAGAGAACGATGTCTATGCGCAGATCGGCCTGGTGATGCTGATCGGCCTTGCCGCCAAGAACGCGATTCTGATCGTCGAGTTTGCCAAGGAGCAGTACGAACAAGGCAAGCCGCTCATGGATGCGGCGCTCGAAGGCGCGCGCCTTCGCCTGCGACCCATCATGATGACCTCGTTCGCGTTCATTCTCGGTTGCGTGCCGCTATGGACGGCATCGGGTGCCGGCTCGGTCGCACGCCAGATTATGGGTACCACCGTGATCGGAGGAATGACGGCGGCAAGTGTGCTCGGCATCTTCACGGTCCCGGCAATTTTCTACCTGGTCGAGCGATGGTCGGCAGCGGGCCGCGCGCGCTTGATGGCACCTTCCGCTCAGCTTGGTGCGATCACGGAGGGTAAACAAGATGCGTGATAGCTCGCAATCCAAATTCGTGACAAAGGCCGCATCGATCCTCCTGGCAGCTTTTATGCTGTCCGGCTGCGCGGTCGGACCCAATTATCATCGGCCGGTTGTGCAGACGCCTCCGGCCTTCCACGGCTCTGACCAATCGCAACAGACTGAGCCACAAACCGCGTCGTTCGCCGATCTGCCATGGTGGCAAGTATTCCACGATACTCAATTGCAAGAACTGATCCGAACGGCATTGAAGCAGAACTACGATCTCCAACTAGCAGTCGAGCGGGTCAGTGCCGCAAGAGCCCAGGTTGGCATCGTGCGCTCTAACGAGTTTCCGATGGTTTCACTCGACCCAACTTTCAGCGGCGGAAAGACCGAGCAGAATATCAAGTCCAACATCTTTTCGCTCGCTGGGGACGTGGTATTTCAAGTTGACTTATTCGGACGCTATCGACGCGCGACCGAAGCGGCCCGAGCTCAACTTCTGGCAAATCAGGACGCACAGCAGACCGTAATCCTGACGCTTGTGAGTGACGTAGCTAGCGATTACTTTTTTCTTCGCGACCTCGATCTGCAGCTTGAGATCACCAAGGAAACTGTGCGAACCCAGGAAGACTCGGTCAAGCTGACCAAGCTACGCCTTCAGCACGGTGTCGCCACGACGCTCGACGTGCTTCAGGCACGGCAAGTACTCGACGTTGCGAATGCACAGATCCCGGACCTCGAGCGGCAAATCGGCCAGACCGAGGACGCGCTCAATATCCTTCTGGGAAAGTATCCAGACAATGTTCCTCGGGGAATGCCTTTGGGCATTGAGACGCCAGAGGGCTGGACCTGGAGCGAGTCTTTGCCGCCTCAGTTGCCCACCGGTCTTCCCTCCCAGTTGCTCGAACGCAGGCCCGACATCCATCAAGCTGAGGAGAACCTTGTAGCCGCGAATGCCAACATTGGCGTTGCCAAAGCAATGTTTTTCCCTCAGATCTCTCTCCTCGGCTCTGGCGGCGCAGCGTTTGGTCACAGCCAGTTTGACGGCTCGAATATCCCGGCTCCATTGGGAGTCGGAACCTATGCAGCGGCACTTTCTCAGCCGATCTTCGAAGGTGGTGCACTGCGTAACAATCTGCGCTACGCCAAGTCCCAGGAGCGGCAGGCCCTGATTGGCTACGAGCAGTCGATTCAGCGTGCGTTCGGCGATGTTTCTGACGCTCTGATTGGCTATGACAAATATCACAAAGTCCGCGAACGCCAGGAACAATCCGTGAAGGATCTCCAGGAGTCCGTCAACGTGTCACTCATGCGTTATCGAGGCGGCACGTCGAACTACCTCGATGTCCTTGACAGTCAGCGGTCTCTTTTCAATGCCGAACTGACCCTGGCACAGGCGCGCAATAACGAGTACCAGAGCCTCGTCCAGCTCTATAAAGCGCTGGGCGGTGGTTGGAAATAAGCCGAACGTCGAAAGGGAAAGCCAATGTCTGTTCAGCGAATTGGCGCGGAGTTGCCTCTCGTCACTGTCACGCTGTGGCTAGAGTCTGCAGGAGTCGCAATGCTCATCGCGTGGGTACGACGTGCGGTAGAAGGAAATATGCAGCAGATCGGCGCCCTGCGTTCTGCCGCGTTGATCGTGCGGTTTACAGCTGCAGTCGTTGTCCTGCACGGGATGGAGATTCTGCTGTGGGCATGCTTCTATCGCTGGCGGTGCCTACCGTCATGGGATTCGGCGATCTACTTCTCTGCAAGCAGTTATTCGACGCTCGGCTGTAACGACGTAAGTCTCCCGTCGAACTGGCGCACGCTTGGGCCGCTGGAGAGCATCATCGGCGTGTTGATGTGCGGAATCTCAGTGAGCCTCCTCTTTGCGATCGTCACCCGACTAACCAGCCGTAATGCACGATCCTTCGGAAGGAAGACCGAACAACGTGCCATCGCTTCTACCCGAGTTGGAGGAACTCCTCGTGAAGATAGACCTCGCCGCTAGTCGTCCAGGGAAGCCGGAAAGGGATGCCAATGAGCAGTAGAACAGTGATCTCCGCTGAAACGGCAAGCGGAGCACCACAAATCAACCCATGGCTCATCGGAGTCGTGGTCTCTCTCGCTGCGTTTATGGAAGTGCTCGACACGAGCATCGCCAATGTCGCGCTTTCGCACATTGCGAGCAGCATAGGCGCGAGCAACTTCGAGCTCGAAATTACAGAGCGAACTCTTGAGACGCGTAAGCAGTCGCTGCAACTGACAGAGACATTGGAGCGGGGCGGATCGGGCACGCTTGCCGACGTCTTCCAGGCGGAACAACTGCTGTACACCGCAGCCGCGGCGATACCTGACTTCGAAAGACTGATCGAGCAGGAAGAGAACAGCATTAGTATCCTGCTTGGCCGAAATCCCGGACCTATCGTCCGTGAAGCTTCAGAGATGAATTGGCCGCAGCCGGAGCAGATCCCTACAGGCATTCCCTCCCAGCTATTGGAGCATCGTCCGGACATCCAACAGGCTGAAGCAGAGCTGGTTGCTGTGAAATGGCGATGTTGGAGCAGCTAAGGCGCAATTGTTCTGACATTAGTTCGGAGGGGAAGAAGGCCTGGAAGTGGATGTCGTCAGTTTCAGGGTCCGACGATCTGATAAAGGAGGATCGCAATGTTCCACAAGATCATGGTTGCTTATGACGACTCGCCCGAAGCTGGCAGGGCGCTTCGTGTGTCAATTGAGTTAGCGAAAGCGCTACGGGCAGAGCTCAGTGTGGTCACCGTCCTTGAGCCGCTTCCCAGCTACTTCTCCTTCGCGATAAGTGCGGTACCGGCTGTCCACTGGACTGAGACTGAGGAGAAGAGAGCTAGGTACAGCGCACTCCAAGCCGAAGCCCGACAACAGGCCAAGGCCGCAGGACTGGTGATCGATGCCGAGTTGATCAGTGGAGACGAAGTGGGCACCATTATCGATTGCACGAAGCGACATCACTCGGATCTGCTGGTTCTGGGGATGCGGAAGCATAGCTGGCTGATGGAAGGTCACACGGCAAAGGACCTTACCGAACGTGCCCCATGTGCGCTATTGGGAATCAGATGAGCTGCCTATGCTCTTGTATCGATGGAATGGAGGAACCGATGAATCAGTGTGATGTAGAAGCGGACTCTCCAATGAGAAGTACTTTAGCAGTTGCGTCCGACGATGCCCTCGTCATCTCAGCAAAAGCGGGAATGCATCTGGCCTATGCCGAACTTTGCAGGCGCCACTCGACTAGTACTTTCCGTACGATTCACCGTATTACTCAGAGCAAAGAAGATGCGGAGGATGTATTGCAGGAATCGCTGTTGAAGGCATTCACTCACCTTTATACGTTTGATGGAAGGTCGAAATTCTCTACTTAGCTTACGCGCATTGCGATTAACTCTGCGCTGATGATCCCTCCGGAAAAAGCGGGCCCATCCTGAGAGTTCTCTCGACGGTGATATGTTGTCCCATTTGCAAAGTTACGATCCGGGATTGGATCCAGAGCGCCGTTTTCTTGAGCAAGAGAGAGACCTCAAACTTCGAAAGGCTGTACTGCGTCTGCCGCCGTTACTCCGAGAGGCTACCGAGATTCGTTATTCGGAGGAGGTCTCTGTGTCTGAGATTGCCGCACGGACACGGGCTTCGCTTGTCGCGACAAAGTCGGGCTTGCTGAGGGCAAGGAAGTCACTCATTCGTGCGCTGAGTGAAGACGAAGGGCTCCACGGAGCCGTGTCCAAGCTTGAAAGGACACGTAGAAGTGGTTGTGAAGATAGGCGGGCAGCTGAAGCCCGTCCGCAAATTGAAAGGAAAGTCTTGTCACAAGAGAAAGCGATCCCTAGTCCTTGGGCCCTAACCCGCCGGAATCGTTCTCTTCGAAAGCCGAGGTATACATGTCGCTAACGATAGTTCTCTCTGTTGGCTTCGATCCATCGTTATTGATGACTCGAGGTCTAGTCCTGGAATCCGCGGGATACCTGGTCGAGCCAGCATCATCAGTAACAGAGGCGCTTGATCTCTTTCAGTCCGGTGATTTCGATCTCCTCCTGCTGTGCCATTCCGTTCCCAGAAAAGACAGGGACCGCCTGACCAGCTTGATTCGAGCGTCTGGATCGCGTACTCCCATAGTCTCCATTGCGGGAAACCTCGGTGAATGCGATGCCTTCGCGAACGCAACGCTGGAGGATGGCACGAACAACTTGCTCGCTGGCATTAAAGACGTATTAGTCAAGGCAGAGAAAACGCCGGCGTGGGCATTCAAGTCTGGGAACAGGTGAGACCTGGAGCTGCCACGCAACGCCTTGACCAATGTCATCAGATTGGGCTCGCAGGGAAGAAAACGCACTCGAAGCTGTACCAGAGAACGAATTGGCTTACCGGGTTGGCAGCTAACCGGTGGCGCGCAGGAGGAACATGAGAGGCGAGAACATCGAAGAGTTGTGGTACGGCTTCTGGCTGATCAAGGCGGTAGTCTCCTTGTCCTCTCGATCCTGGCGACATGAAGAGGCGCATTGGATGAGCGATGTGACCGGTTCTTATGTTTGCTCTGCATTGGATAAATCGTCTTGAGGGAAACCTCAAGGAAATTCGATCACTTTGAAAAATGGGAGATTAGCAATGACTCAGAAACAAATTTGCGTCGGAATCGTCGGTGCAAACGCGCCAAAGAGCTGGGCGAACGTATCGCACGTTCCAGCGATCAACGGCCTTTCGGGCCTGAGGCTCGCAGCTGTGGCAACACGCAACGAGCAGAGTGCCCGGAAAGCGGCTGAAGCCTTCGGTGCTGACCGCTGGTTTGCCGATCCGCTCGCGATGATCGGCGATGACCAGATTGATGTCATCACCATTTCCGTAAATGTTCCCGCACACCGCAAACTTGTTTTGGCGGCATTGAGTGCTGGCAAAGCGGTCTACTGCGAGGCGCCTCTCGGACGCACTGTGGCGGAAGCGCAGCGACTCGCGCGCACGGGCAGTTGGGCATGGCAGGTACCGGGACGAGACGCGCTGCACCTGTCGAATGAGTGGTATCGGATTTACGGATTTGATCCGAAAGAAGTTATGCCTGCGTGGGAAGAATGGCTGCAGCGCCTACATCCAGAGGATCGAGAGAAGTTGCAAACAACAATCGAACAGGCAATTCGTGAGAGGTCGGATCATGACGTAGAGTTCCGTATCGTTCTTCCTGATGGGACGCTCAGGTGGATCCACACGGTTGGCCATCCTCGTCTGAGCACAGCAGGAGAACTCGTGGAGTTTGCAGGTAGCTCCATGGACATTACCGAGCGCAAGCAGACGGAACAAAGGCTTCAGGCGCACGAAATGGAACTTCGGCAGATTCTGGACCACACCCCGCTATTCGCGGCGGTGTTCGGACCCAGCCGCGAACGTCTTTATGCCAACCGCATCGCGCTCGATTACCTCGGCCTTCGTTTTGATGAGTGGCGGCAGGGAAGGGCCGGTGCTCAAATTCACCCTGAAGATTTGAAACGGTATAAGGCTGCAGTGGATCGTGCTTCGCTAAGCGGCAGCGCTTACGAGCTGGAGTTGCGCATGCGCAAAGGGGACGGAAATTATCGTTGGTTTCTGGCTCGCTACAATCCCGTACGCGACGACAAAGGACAGGTCAGGCGGTGGTATGTTGCAAGTACCGATATTGAAGACCGCAAACAAGCCGAACAGCTCCAGGCCGATTTTACCCATGCGAGCCGGGTCAGCACGTTGGGAGAAATGGTTGCCTCCATCTCGCACGAACTCGCACAGCCCATTACCATCACTACCGCTCA
>DATGAD010000344.1:0-11903 GCA_035313725.1 Alloacidobacterium sp.
CGGATCCCCGAGCTCAAGGCCCTCTCAGCGCCTCTTCTCACCAGCGACCTTCGCCCTCTGGTCGACTCGCTTCGGACGAAGATCCTTCCCGACGGCACCCTCACCGACGACGCATCCCCGGAGTTGCGACGCATCCGCCGCGAGATGGAGCGCCAGCAGCGCTCCATCGAAGACAGCCTGCGTTCCGCATTGCGCCGCTTGTCGGAAGGCGGCAGCACCCAGGACGACCTGATCACTATCCGCGGCGAGCGCTTCGTCATTCCCGTCAAAAGTGAGGTCAAGCGCCGCGTGCAGGGTGTCATCCACGGAGCAAGCTCCAGCGGCCAGACCGTCTATCTTGAGCCGCTCGAAACCATCGAGCTTAACAACGATCTGGTGCGCCTGCTCGAAGACGAGCAAGCCGAAATTCACCGTATTTTCCTCGCCATGACGCGCCAGATCGCCGGATACGCCACAGTCATCGGCGAAGGCGCTGCGATCCTCGCAGAAGTCGAAACGCTGCTGGTGCGAGCACGCTTCGCGGAGGAGTTCGCCTGCGTCCGGCCGCAATTCAGCGAAGACAGTTCTGCTGTCTTCGATCTCAAGCAGGCGCGCCACCCGTTGCTTGAAAAACGACTGCGCAGCAGTGGCGGAACCATCGTGCCGCTCACCCTCGGTCTCTCAAACGAGGAACGCCAGCTGATCATCAGCGGCCCCAATACCGGCGGCAAAACCGTCTCGCTCAAGACCGCTGGGCTGCTGTCCATCATGGCGCAAACAGGCATTCCGGTCCCTGCGGAAGAAGCCATCTTTCCTGTCTTTAAAAACATTCTGGCCGACATCGGCGACTCCCAATCAATCGAGCAGAACCTGTCGACCTTCTCCGCACACATCGTCAATCTGAACCGCATCGGACAGATGGCCACCGCGGGCTCACTGGTCCTGCTCGACGAACTAGGCTCCTCCACCGACCCCGAAGAAGGCGCGGCCCTTGCCGTCGCGATTGCCGAGCACTTCCTCCACTCACGCGCGTGGTCGATCATCTCCACGCATCTCACCTCGCTTAAGGTCTACGCCGCCAACCACGCAGGCGTACGAAACGCCGCCGTCGGCTTCGATGAGCACACACTGGCGCCGACATACGAATTGCGCCTCGGCGTGCCCGGCGCATCAGCCGGTATTAACATCGCGCAGCGTCTCGGCCTGAACCCGGATATCGTCGCCTCCGCCCGCTCACAGCTCAACACGCAAACGCAGGACATCGCCAGCTTCCTCGACCGCCTCCACGCGCAACTCGAAGAGCTTGGCGAAGAGCGCCAGCGTGTCCAGAAACTCGAACAGGAGCTCGCGCGCGAACGCAACCGGCTTGCAGCCGAGGGTATGAAAGAGTGGCGCGCGAAGGTCCGGGAGCTAGAACAGAAGCTGCAATCTCTGCTCAAAGACTTCGAGTACCAGGCCCGCGAAACCGTCCGCGCCATCGACGACCGCGCCGCGCAACAAAAGCTCTCGAAGCACGCCGAGCAGCGCATCGCGCGCCTCCGCCGCGAATTTCAGGAGAGCTTCAACTCCGCAGTAGTCGCCGATAAAACCGGAGCCGACAAAGAAGACAAGCACGCGCAGCCCCACGTCATTCGCAACATTTCAGCCGGAGACACCGTCAAACTACGCACCCTTGGCCGCACCGGAGTCGTTCAGCGCGAGATCGACGCCAACACCTTCGAAATCGCAGTCGGTCCCATGAAGATGCGGGTGGCCCGCGACGAAATTGCCGAAGTCATTTCCACGCGATCAAACCCGGTTGACGCAGCCCGCCGCCGCGGCGTCTCCGTCACCGTCGCCGACTCCAACGCCGAGATGCGTTCAGAAATCAACCTCATCGGCAAGACAGTGGACGAAGCCACGGACGAAGTCGAGAAGTTCCTCGACCGCGCATATCTCGCTGGCTTGCCGCGCATTCGCATCGTGCATGGCACTGGCATGGGCATCCTGCGGCGCGCCCTGCGATCCATGCTGGAGCGCCATCCGCACGTAGCAGGAATCAGCGAACCTGGCCAATCAGAGGGCGGCGCCGGAGCAACCGTCGTCGAGCTCCGCGCCTGAGGTCGTCACCATCGAATCTCAATAGACGTGCAGCAAAAACCAGTGCTACGATACGACACGCAGCGCGGGAGCATGCCATGATCCGGGTCATTACAGTTGAACGCGAGTACGGAAGCCAGGGAGCTGAGTTCGCCCATCACCTTGCTCACACCTTGCAATGGAAGCTCGTCGATCAATGCCTTATCGATGAGATTGCTGCCAAGGCCGGTATCACCAAGAAGCTCGCCGAGAGCTGCGATGAGCGCCTCGATCCCTGGTACTACCGCTTCGGCAAAGCCTTCTGGCATGGCTCGATTGAACGGCTGCCCGCAACCGCCGACCCCGACATCTTCGACGCCGAGCGCATGGTGGAATTCGTGCGCGACTACCTGCAGCAGCAGGTGAAGACCGGCCACTGCGTCATCGTCGGACGCGGCGCGACCAGCGCGCTCCTCACAACGCCCGGCGTATTCCACGTCTTCGTCCACGCCTCCATGAAGCGCAAACTGGAATGGTTCACGAAGAATTTCCCTCAGCACACAAAAGACGCTGAACAGGAAATCATCGCAACGGACAGGCGGCGCGCCGCCTATGTTCGTCGCTTCTACAATCGCGAGTGGACCGACTACCGCCTCTATCACCTCATGCTGAATTCCTGCATGGGATTCGACGCAATGGTCAAAGCCGCAATCGAAGCAGCAGGCTTGTCTGCGTCCGTTCCCGCCACTCAAAACTACACAACATCCCGATAAAGGTTGCCTGTTCGCAAGGAATATTTCGCACTGAACAACAGCCGTATCTCCCGCCGTTTTGCACAAATTCCCAAAATAGATTCATCGCCTAAGCCGCGTATTTACAGCGCTTGTGCGTTATATCGCAAACTTCTCTCCAAACCAAGCAACTGAACTGCACGCAACATCTTCCGACTGAGGGTGTCACAAACATCTGTGGGTTGAACCCATGGAGCACATGAGAAAAAGAACAGCCGATCGATCCTCGAAACCTGCGGATGGCAGCCAGGGCAAACGAAGGAAAGATGGCAAGGTATAACGATGAAAGTCAGACGTCTCTTACAGGTTTTTGTTCTCGCAGCATTGCTGTTGAGCATCCCCGCTGCGTCTTTCGCGCAGATAAGCATTGGAATCGCAATCGGCACCGCACCACCTGCCCTGCCGGTCTATGCCCAGCCCATTTGCCCCAGTGCCAACTACATCTGGACACCCGGCTACTGGGCATGGAATGGCTACGACTACTACTGGGTTCCCGGAACCTGGGTGCTCGCTCCTACAGTCGGTGTGCTCTGGACGCCGGGATATTGGGGCTGGGGTAATGGCGGCTACCTCTGGCACGCCGGATACTGGGGCCCGCATATCGGCTTCTACGGCGGCGTGAACTACGGCTTCGGCTACTACGGCAGAGGTTATGAAGGCGGCTACTGGCGCGGAAACAGCTTCTACTACAACACTGCGGTCAGCCGCGTAAACACCACCGTCATCCGCAATGTCTACGTCAACAAGACCGTCATCAACAACGTCACCGTCAATCGCGTCAGCTACAACGGCGGGCAGGGCGGCATTACTGCGCGCGCAAACGCGCAGGAAGAGACAGCGCTCAGAGAACGTCGCATGGGCCCTGTGAACGCACAGGTCACGCATCAGAACGTTGCACAGCAGGATCGAGCCAACTTCTACAAGAGCAACCATGGCACGCCGGCGACTGCGGCACTCGCCAGACCCGCAGCTTCGGTCAACGATTTTCATCGCGGTGCGATCGCGGCCAGACCGGTCGCAGCTCCAGTAAACCGGCCCGAGAACAATGTTGCCGGCAGACCCGAGACGCGGCCCGCTCCCGAAAATCGGCCTGCAAACAACGTCGCAGCCAGACCTGAAACAAAGCCGGCTCCTGGAACCCGTCCGGAGAATACCGCGCGTCCTGTAACCAAAGGACAGACTGACAATTTCAACCGTCCGGCCCAGACGCGGCCAATAAACACCGCAAACACGCCCGAAATGCGTCCCGCGCCGCAACAGCAGCGTCCGCAGAATTCAACAGCGCGACAGGAAACAAAGCCTGCTCCCAAGGTTGAGCAGAGACCGGAGCCGCAACAGGCCCACAACACGGCACAGCCTCGCCCTGAGCCGCAACAGCACGTTCAACCACAATCCAAGCCTGCTCCTCAGTCCCAGTCGCGGCCGGAACCTCAGCAGCAGGCTCATTATTCACCGCAACCTCGGCCCGAGCAACACGCTCAACCTCAGCAGACCCACGCTGCTCCTCAAGCAAAACCAGAGGCTCAGCCCCACCCGAGCGAGCCGCATGGTGATGAGCACCCGCACCGCTAAACCAGAATCACTCACAATGAGAAAGGCCCGGATTTTTATCCGGGCCTTTCTCATTTACATCGATATCTGGTCGTCTTCAAATCCGCATGGGCATGATGATGTAGCGATACTTGTAATCATCCGCGCCATCCTCAGGGCGCATCTGCCCGGCCGATTGCGCGTCCTTGAACTCGAGCCGCACTTCACCCGAATTGCCCGTGGCTTTCAGGAAGTCCAGCAGATATGCAGAATTGAAGCCGACGACGATCGGATCGAAACTGTAAGGCGTCTCGATCACGTCTTCCGACTCGCCCGAATCCGTCGAGGAAGAAGAAACCTTCAGTTCGTTCTGCTCGACGCGGATCTTAATCGCTCCCGAGCGTTCATCCGCAAACTGGGCGACACGCTGAATCGAAACGTTCAGGTCCTCGCTGCGCACCACCACGAATTTGTTGTTATCGCGCGGCATTACGGCTTCAAAATTCGGGAATTGGCCAGTCAGTTTACGGCTCGTCAGCGTGCGATGACCGATGCGGAAGAATAGCGTCTGTTCATCGTCGGCAAATTCCAGATACTCCTCATCACTGGCCGAAAGCAACGACTGCAGCTCGGCAAGGGCCTTGCGCGGGATCAGCGTCTTCTTCTCTCCGCTTATGTTCGAGAGGCTCTCGCCAGACTTTTCAATATGCGCCAATCGATGACCGTCGGTCGCAACCATGGTCAGGCTTTCCGCCTTCAAAACCAGCAAAGCGCCGTTCAGCGTGTAGCGTGACTCTTCATTCGAAATGGCGAATATCGTCTTTGCGATCAGGTTCTTCAGGGACGCGGTTGGAATTTTCGTCAGGCTGTGTTCAGGAAACTCCGGCACCTGGGGAAAGTTGGCTCGCGCCATACCAACCATCTTCGTATTCGAGCGACCCGCGCGGATCTGCACCCAGTGGTTATCCAGCAGCTTGATTGAAATATCCCCGTCGCCCAACAGCTTGATGTAGTCATAAAGCTTGCGGGCTGGGATTGTGCAGGCGCCGGCCTTCTTCACCTTTGCCGGGCAGGATGTCTTCATGCTCTGGTCAAGGTCCGTGCCGGTAATCGTCAGCTTGTCATCGGCGGCCTCGATCAAGAAGTTGGAGAGAATCGGGATCGTCGTCTTTCGCTCTACGACGCTCTGCGTTGCTGTGAGTTCTCGCAGCAATTCCTGCCGGCTTACGGTGATTTCCATCACGCCCCCCGCCGTCTGTTTTTCCTGCTCTACGCCTACGCCCGGCATGTTCTGCCCCCTTTAGGGATTTGCCACACTTTACACTACTGCGCGCAAAAGAAAGAAGCGCACAGCCCGATGGGATTCATTCTAGTGAGAAAACCTCTAGTTGTATCTGCGGAAAACGTGGCTTGTGAGTGGGAATTTGCTGTGAGGGGAAAACGGGCAGCCCAGCGAGTTACGGCGGGCTGCGCCCGCAAGCGTTGCCATACTGCTTCTATTAGAAATAAAGAAGTAAATATCTAGTAGCCGTAGCAGTTGTCTGCGGAAAAGTGGAAAGAGCGGCTAAAACACATGCTGTCGCTGGTTTCAGACGGTACAAGTTTTAGAAAACTGGGACAGGCGAATACGAAAACTTTGGAAGACCTGCTCAAAACATTCGAAACGCACCCATGTTCTCCGCATTCTGCACAATGGCGCTGGAAAGCCCGTGTGGAAAACGGCCGCACGCAAGTGGAAAGCAGGTTTTAGAGCAGCACTGAAGCGGCTTCCCGCACTCCGGGAATTCCACCGTGTACCTGCTATCCGAAGAATCCTCAGGACGACGAAAGGGTGTGCATTTGCAATGCGCTAGTGCTGCGCCGAAGGTGAGTGCCGTGTTGCAACGAGCGCCCAGAATTCTTCATGCCGGTCGTCATGGTAGATCAGGCCACGTACCTGGCCCGAAGCGTCCTTCTGAAAGATGAGCCGGGTCGGGCTGCCTGAGGCGTAAAAGAAGGTGGTCTGGTTCTCCGGTAGAAGCTCGTTGCTCTCGCCCACCCGGCTCCTGGCGTAGAGGGAGTCGCCCTGGCGGTAGATGGTGGTCTGGATGACGCCCTGGTCTTCGTATTGGCCGGCGTAAGCGTCGTAAATCGATGGATTGACTTTGGCAGGCACGGGGTGAACCGGCACCATTGTGTACTCGGCGGCGGGCTGAAGCGTAGGAATCTGGCTAAGACTATGTGAGAGCAGCCAGCGAGGGAGTTCCGGGTCGGCATAGGCCTTATCCCAGGCATTGTGATGCACGGCGGCATACTCCCAGAAACGCACGTCTCCATTGTTTGCTTTCAGCGCCTCGTACATCTGAACTGCTTGCTTCGGAATCACCACCGGATCCTCAGCGCCATGGAAGATCCAGACCGGAGTGCGCCCAATCGCGCGCGCATATTGCTCCGGTAAATCTGTATCGTGCCAGCGGTCCGGAGCGTAGGACCAGAAGACGCCGCCACACACGGGCACAACCGCTGCAAATTTGTGCGGCCAGTTTCTGGCAATCTCCCAGACGCCGTACCCGCCCATCGAAAGTCCCGTCAGATAAAGCCGCTGGGAATCGCCGTGAAACTCCTTCACGCTGGCATCGAGAGCAGCCATTGCCATCTGCATCATGTCGGGATCGGTCCAGTGGTGGTGATGAAAGGGCACCTGCGGCATAACGACAACAAAAGGCCAGCGATCCGGATGCGAGCGAATCGATGCCGGCAGCCCGATTTGCGTCTGGTCCATGCCGTCCGTTCCCCGCTCACCGGAACCATGCAGGAAGAGGATCACGGGCCAGTGCTGATGCTCATTCCAGTTTTCTGGAAGATAGACCTGATACTTGTGCGCCGTGCCCTGCACAGTCACAGACCGGTTGAGGAAGCCCGTGTCCTGATGCCGGGCGAAGCCAGGTGAAGTAAGCAGAGCAGTTAAACCCAGAAGGAAAAAGTGACGCAGACCCATTACCCGAGAGCATAGCAAGCAGGTGCCGCGAAAATGCAGCAAAATCGTTTTTTATGCGCGATTTGTTTGCCTTAAGCGCCAATTTCCGCATCAGATCGGCGTTCTTCTTGACAAGAAAGGTGGAAACAAACGAGTATGGCGCGCGTGGTTGAGCACAGGGCCTGACGTTTTGCGAGCGAAGCCTCACGATGCCGCAAGCAGAATAACCGCACAACAGAATCCAACCTGACAGGTAAGGAGACGGGGATGAAACGCAAATACTCGTGGCTGGTAGTACTGACATTGACCGTGATGCTGATGGCCGGTCTCGGCGCAACGAACGTAACGGCTGCAGCGCAAACCCCACCGACTTCAAGTTCCGCGGCAAAGACCGCGGCCTCGGCAAGCAGTCTGCTGGACATCAATTCAGCAAGCGCCGATCAATTGAAGGCGCTGCCCGGCATTGGCGACGCATACGCTCAGAAGATCGTGGCCGGACGCCCGTATACGAGAAAGGACCAACTGGTGCAGAAGAAAATTATTCCTCAGGCGACCTACCAGAAGATTTCCGGAATGATCATTGCGAAACAGCCGAAGTAGCAGGCCTCAGTTATCCGGCCGAAATTGGCTCAAGAACGACAGTTAAACGCATCGAAAATGCATCCAAAAGGCGCAATTTCGATGCGTTTTTTGGCTTGAGTGTTAGGCATTCTTGCCGGTAATTAGCCTTAGAAGGAATGTCAGGATCACCGCACCGAGAACTGCGATGGCGATCGTATAGATAAAGCCGCCACGGCCGACAAATCCAAGATGGCGCATGATAAACCCGCCAATTAAAGCGCCCACGATGCCGATGACGATATCCATGATCACACCGTAGCCGCTGCCCTTCATGATCTTGCCTGTAAGCCAGCCGGCAATCAGACCGATGATGATCCACACGAGAATATGCAGCATGAAAATCTCCTTTTCTATCAATGCGCAGACGTATTTACAGCATTACGAATCTGCATCTGCGTAAAACGCATGTACGTTAGCGCAAAGGAGCGGAAGTTTACAAGCGATAATAAGGGGTAACGGTAAGCCTAAAATAATCAGCTATTTAGGGTTTCCTGAAGCCTGCCGATCATGCGGTTCAGATCTTTGTCTGTGCGCCGCTGTTCCTCGATTTTGTTGATGGAGTGCATCACGGTGGTGTGGTGCTTCCCTCCGAATTGACGACCAATCTCCGGCAGCGAAGCCTCAGTCATCGTCTTCGCCAGGAACATGGCAATCTGGCGCGGAACGACAACGGCACGTGAATTGTTCTTCTGCTTCAACTCAGCCACGCGCATGCCAAACTGCTCGGCTACCGCACGCTGAATGGCCTCAATCGTGATCTTGCGCACCTGCGTGTCGATGAACTGCTTCAGGCACTGCTGCGCTGCGGGCAGCGTGATCTCGACGCCGCTCATGCTGCACCAGGCGAAGAGGCGCGTCAGCGCTCCTTCCAACTCGCGCACGTTCGTTCTGACATTCGATGCGACGAAGAGCGCCACATCGACCGGAAGAGTCATGTGGTCGTTTTCCGCCTTTTTCTGCAGAATCGCGACCTTGGTCTCAAGATCAGGCGGCTGTATGTCGGCGATCAGTCCCCACTCGAAACGCGAACGCAGGCGGTCCTCGATTTCGGCGAGTTCCTTGGGCGGACGGTCAGAGGCGATGACAATCTGTTTCATGTTCTCGTGCAGCGCGTTGAAGGTATGGAAGAACTCCTCTTGGGTGCGTTCTTTCTGCGCGAGGAACTGGATGTCGTCGATGAGCAGCAGGTCAACGGTCCGGAACTTGTCGCGGAAGCTGGTCATCTTGTCGTAGCGCAACGAGTTGATCATCTCGTTGGTGAACTTCTCGCTCGACACGTAGCAGATGGAAGCGTTCGGCTCGCGCCGCTTCACTTCATGGCCAATCGCATGCATCAGATGCGTCTTGCCCATACCCACGCCTCCGTAGAGGAAGAGCGGGTTGTAGGCCTTCGATGGGCGTTCCGCCACAGCCTCTGCCGCAGCGCGCGCGAACTGGTTTCCTGCGCCAATGACGAACGCGTCGAAGGTGTACCGAGGATTGAGTTGCGCGGCCGTCGACCAGTCGAAGCGGCCTTGCTGAGGTGGTCCGCCCACGCGCGATGACCCACGAACACCGTCGCGCGAACCATTCGGAGGAGCCGTTGGAGAGTGGGTGGACGCCGGCGCAAACCCTCCGTCCTCACGCACACGTACGAGCGTCGGATCTTCTTCCGGCGTAATAAACGCAACCTCATCGAACTCGAGTTGAAGGTTGTCGATTGCTTCCTGGATCAGGTCGCCATAGCGGTCGCCGACATGCTGGAATTCGTGCGTAGGAATTCGAACAAACAACTTCTTGCCGCTGATATGGCTGAATCGCGTTGGCTTTAACCAGGTATCGAATGATTGCCGGTTGAGTTTCTTTTCGAGTGCTCCCAGGATCCGCACCCAAGGGTTGAGTGAGGTGGGTGTTGCCGGTACAAAAGACATCATGCTTCCTTCGCGCGCGTCTGCGGCAGTGCGATCGGCACTCCCGATGAGGGCCAAAGCGAAAAAACTACATCCTTGCCCGGTTGTGCAAAGCCCGGGGCCAAGGTTCGCTCTGGTGTGCCAGGAGCTCGGATGAGTGCGATTAAGCTCTCACGGTGCGATCATTTGAGTGCAGCAGGACGTGCAGAAAAATCTCTAGTGAACGGAGCCGATAGTAGCACATTTACGCAGCGTTGAAACCTTACTTTCGATGCAAATTGTGCGTCTATTTTTTAGTTGCACCACGGGTTGTGAAAAAGCGAGACGAAACCGCGTTTTTTGCGGTTCCGGGCGCAATGAGGTATACTCAGAAATTGCTGCACTGAGCGTTTTTCTGCTCTGTCGACGGCACCCATATTTATCGAAACAATTTTTTGAGGAGCGCACTTCCATGCCGAAGCGCACATTTCAACCGAATCGCCGCAGCCGCTCGAAGACCCACGGGTTTCGCAGCCGCATGAAGACCAAGAGCGGAGCTGCAGTGCTGTCGCGCCGCCGCGCCAAGGGCCGCAAGCGCGTCTCTGTGAGCGCAGGATACCGCGACTAAGCATTCAGCCTTTCTTCGCCTTCCGAAACCAAACGAAAAGCCATGCAGGAAACAACTTCTGATCGGACGCTGCTGCCACTGCGCGGGGCGCGTCTGAGCAAGCACGCCGACTATCAACGCGTGTATCAGGAGAGCCGCAAGTATTTTTCTGCATCGATGACCTATTTCTTCAGCCCACGCGGCGAGAACGCACCTGCTATCTGCGGACCACGTGTCGGCCTCACTGCCGGTCGTGTGCTAGGAAAAGCCGTCGAACGCAACCGCATCAAGCGCCGCATGCGTGAGGCAGTTCGCAAGAATTTAGTCGGTCTGCACTCTGATGTGGATGTCATCCTGCATCCCCGAAAAAGCGTCCTGGAGATGGATTTTCCTCGTCTTCAAGGCGAAGTTGGACGGGTCTTCGCAAGCGTTGAAGCGTCTCTCAGAAAATGCACGCAGGAGACGGACGCATGAACCAGGGAAGCCGATTTCGCGTATCCCTGATCAGTGGGATGCACTCCGTCTATAAACTTGTGCTCTCGCCCGTGTTGCATGCGGGCGCAGGAATGACCGGTGGGGCATGCCGCTTTCAGCCTACCTGCTCCGAATATGCAGCGATTGCGGTGCATGAATATGGATGGTTGCGCGGGGGATGGATGGCGCTCAAGCGCGTATTGCGTTGCCATCCGGCGAGCAAAGGCGGCTTTGATCCGGTCCCGCCGAAGCACCCTTTCATGCAGAGTTCTCGTGCGCCAGTTACCATGAAAGAAGCGCACATTTCACACGATTCGAGATTATAGGAAGCACTCTTGGCAGAAATTAAGAATCCCAATCAGCAAGGCGGGCAGGACTCGAAGACTATTCTCGCGTTCACCTCCATTTTTCTTGTGATGTTTCTCGGCCTGCAGTTTTTAAAGCCGAAGAAGCCAGCAACACCCGCCCCTGAAACGCAGCAACAGGCATCTACTGCGAGCCCGACCCAGTCGGCGCTACAGCCGCAGCTTTCAGCCACCCCCACCCCTGTGGCCGCTGACCCCGCAGCAAACACAACGCAAGCTGCGAGCGAGTCAACGACGGTTGTCGAGAATGAGCTGTATCGCATTACCTTTTCGAATCGCGGCGCGCAGGTCACCTCATGGATTCTGAAGAAATATAAAGATGAGGACGGTAAGCCGCTGGACCTTGTGAATCATGAAGCCGCGGCGAAATTCGGCTACCCCTTGTCGCTCTTCACATACGATCAGGGGCTGACGACCCGCCTACAGCAGGCGATGTTTGTGCCTTCTGCTACAGGGAGCATTGCCGCTCCGGGCACGCTGAGCTACGAATATTCGGGCGGTGGTTTGACCGTCCACAAGGCTTTCAAGTTCGATTCGAGCTACCTGATCCATGCCGAGGTCTCGGTGACTCAGAACGGCTCGCCGGTAGCAGCATTGCTGGCATGGCCTGCCGGCTTTGGCGACCAGGACACACTGCCGCACTATGCGACGGGC
>DATGAD010000345.1:0-8655 GCA_035313725.1 Alloacidobacterium sp.
ATGGGCGGCAGGCACATTTTCTGAATGAAAGAACATACGGGCAGCGAGCAGATAGGCTGGAGCGGAGTCAGGACCGAATCCATACTGTGCGGCGAAGGCATGGCGTGCGTCGTCAAAGCGGCCAACCTGCATGTAGGAAACGCCGAGTACGTAGTTGGGATCGATATTGGCGTATGGAACGGAGGTTCGGGCTTGCTCGAGCAGCGGAATCGCGTCTGCTGCTTTGCCCATTCGGAATAACGTTACGCCGCGCAACTGCATTGCTTCCATGTCTTTAGGGTCTTGTACGAGCGCTTTTGCGAGGGCTGCGTCGGCTTCGACGAACTTATTTTGCTGATAGAAAATGAAGCCGCGCAGTCGTTCGACTCCGGCCGGTTCAGGTGTTTGGCTGCCGAGAGTATTGAGTGCTGCGAGCGATTGATCGAGCTTGCCTTGCGCGATAAGCTGGCGTGCATCGCCAAGAGAGGGATTTGGCGGCTGCTGTGCCCCGGTCCATGACGCGCAAAAGACGAAAACACATAAACAAAGAGCCCTGTGCATGGCTGAAGGAAGTGTATCCAAAAATGAATGAGGGGAGCGATTTGCTCCCCTCAAGTTGGTTGGATTCAGACCGGACTAGAACTGTATCCGGAACGAGAATTGGAGTTGCCGCGGGTTGGTATAGACGTTAAGTGCCGGCTCGGCTGTAATGGTTCCATCTGTGTCAGTATTGGTTGTACCTGGATTGCCTGCGTTGATGTGGTTGAAGCCGTTGTAGGCGTCTATACGGAACTGAAGCAAGAGGCTTTCGTAGATGGGGAAGTTCTTTTGCAGCGACAGATCGGCGTTAAAGTAGCGCGGTCCGTAAATTGCGTCCCGGCCCATGCTGCCGATCTGGTCCACGCCTGCCTGAGTAAAGCGGCTGCTGGGAACATCAGCGGCCGTGTAATACGTGCGCGAGTGACTGACGGCATTGAAACCAGTCAGATGTTTCGTTACCCACAGGCCGCTTCCATTGGGGTAGCAGGGAGCACTGCCGGGAATCGAGTTGCCGCATCCACCGTTGACACCGAGGGTGAACGGCAAACCGCCTGACCAGGTGACGACCGGGCTGAATTGCCAGCCGCCTATCACCTCATCCGCCCACCGTGGGACATTGCTGGCGAACATCTGATTCTTGCCGAACGGAAGCTGATAGGTGCCGTAGCCGACAACTTGCTGTTCGCGGATGGCCTCATCGCGGCCTCTGACTACGCTCTTGTCCCACGTTGAATAGCCACTATTGGTGTTGAATCCGCGCTGCCATGCGTAATTGACATTGAAGGTGAGGCCTTTAGTGAACTGCTTAGCGAGGCTGACCTGCAGGGCGTCGAATTCCGTGTCCTGGTCATCTCCATAGTAGCTGACGCCATTGGTCCACCCGCACATACCAGGCTGAATGAAGGGCTGAGTGGTGGGCGTAGCATAGTTCGGGTCCTGGCAGGCTGGAAGCGTTCCCCCATAATAGCGTGACAGGAAGTTGGAAGTCTGAGTTCCGCTGTTTGCAGAGATCGTACCTGACGGAACGGTGGGGTCGTAGTGCAGAGTCTGGCCGGTGACGCTGTACTGAGAAGGCAGGAAGATACCTGCCTCGTTGGGATTGGTGTTGTTGTTGTCGCCACCGGCGAGGGTGTGCGTTCCCTTATTGCCGACATACGCCATCGTTACGGATAGCGTTGGCGTGAGCGAACGCTGAATGCTGAGATTCCATGCATCCAGAGTTGGCAATCTCAAGCCATCAGGCCGGGCCTTTACATTGACGGCGTAGCCGGGAGAGGGCAGGAGGCCATTGCCGGGAACTGTCGGGAATACGTAGGCTGCAGGGCCGTTGGCCAGGCTGAATGCGTACGTCGTGGTGCTTGGTGACGTAATGGATTGATTGGCCAGAACCGGAATGTTCTGGGTGACGTTGTGGCCGAAAATCGAACCGAAAACTCCGATATCGAAACTGCGGCCATAGCCAGAGCGAATGACTGTCTTTGGATCAAGCTGGTAGGTGACGCCGATGCGGGGGTTCCATGCATTGGAAGGCAGACTCCAGTTCATGTTGCTGCCTATGTTTCCATATCCAGCAACCCGCAAATAACCATCGTTGAGGTTCATGAGAGCTCCATTCCCTTTTGCGTTGACGGATTCGGGGAAATAGAACTCGTAACGAAGTCCCAGATTCAATGTCAGCTTGGGAGTGACGCGCCAGGTGTCCTGTCCGTAGAAGAAGAAGCGCTTCTGGAATTCCTTTGCGTTGTCGGAAACACTCACGTAGCGGCTGAAGGTGGTCACGTCGCCGAGCACGAAGGTGGCGAAACCATTGCCAGCGCTGGCTCCGTTCAAAGATGTCGGGCCTGGGTCGAACTGCAACTGGCCGGTGCGGTTGCTGTCGCTAGGCACGCGCAGGTTACGTGCATAGCGCAGGTCGGCGCCGAACTTAATAGAGTGGTTGCCGATGATCTTTGTCCAGTTATTCACGATCTGGAACTGATCTTCTTTCTCGGTCAGCGGGCAGTTGCAGCGGTTGACGTTCAAGCCGCTGCCATACTGCGCTCCCAGATTCTGGCCGTCGTTGAATGTCTGGTTGCCCTGCCGGTCGGTACTGGCAATCGCAAAGGCAGGTGCTCCAGCTGTTGCTCCTCCAACATTCAGGCCGGGTATGCCTAGCTGGGTGGCAAAGTCGACTGTCTGGTCATACTTCGACGTTATGATGTTGTACCGGTAGTAGCCTACGCGAAAGTCAGTGAGCAGGCTTGCGCTAAGAGCGATGTCCAGACCGGCTGCAAGGCTGTCGTTGGCGCCGGTTGAACCGCCGCCATAGCCCTGAAGCCCGAATCCAGTGCCGCCTGCGTCGCCAAATATGGTTTTGCCGGTCAAAGTGTCGGTGAAGCGGCTGAAGCGCTCGAAGACGTGCATTTTAGAGGTTGCCTGCCAGTCCACACGCTCGTCCCACTGGTCGTCGTTAAAGAGGCCGGTGCCGCTGAGAGCATAGTTGTTTTTTGTGCCGCCATTGAGACCGCTCGTGTTTGGCTGATAGGGCGCAAGAAGCGTGAGCAGGCCGAGTGCCTGAGAGGAAAGCTGCGCGGTGGGGATCACATTGTTCGGATAAGGTACAGATGTACCGCTGGAGTTGTCATAGATAAGCTGGGGGACGTTAAGCGCAGCCGCGTACTCGCTAAAGTCGCATCCCGCGACGCCGCTGGAACTGGTTGCCTGTCCCAAACATGTTTGTGTGAGGTGGACGGTTGGAAGAGTAGCCGACTGCGAGATACCGACTTTCTGGCGCACACTTTGAAAATCGCCAAAGAAGAACAGCTTATCCTTGATGATCGGCCCGCCAATGGATGCGCCAAACTGATTCTTCAAGCCGCCGGGAATGAATTGCCCCGTCACCGGGTCGGGCGTGGACTGCGTATAGGGATCGCGCGCCAGGTTGGCATTGCTCTCGCGGTAATCGAATGCGCTGCCGTGGAAACTGTTCGAACCAGACTTGGTTTGCGCGGTTACGAATGACGAAACTGCCTTGCCGAATTCCGCGTCGAAGTTTTGTGTTGTGATCTTGGTTTCAGAGAGCGCATCGAGCGGCGGATTGATCACGATGATGCCCAGGATGGGGTCCTGATTGTCGGTTCCATCCAACTGGAAGGCGACACCGCCAAAGGCTTGCCCATCCACCTGTATCTGCTTACTGCCTTGAGGGTTCTCATCAGCAGCGTGGCCCCAGCCAAGGGGCTGTGCTCCCGGCAGCAGCAACTGAATGTTGGTGAAGTTGCGGTCGGGCAAGGGAATATCGGAAAGCGTCTGCGTCGTAAACTCAGTCGATACGTCGGCGCGGTCCGTCTTCAGTACCGGGATGGCATCTGCGTTGACTGTGACGGTTTCAGACTCGCCGCCCACCTGCATCACCACATCGACTTTGGGGGATGCGTCGGCAAAAATCTGTATGCCTTTTGCCGCGTAGTTCTGGAAGCCTGCAAGGCTCACCTTAATGTCATATATGTCAGGGATGAGGTGTTCGACAGTGTAGGCGCCTGAGTCGTTGCTTTGAACGGTAACTACGGTTCCTTTAGCTTCGTCAGTGACGGTGACAGTCGCATTGGGAATGGCAGCGCCTGTGCCGTCGGTCACCGAGCCATAAAGAGAGCCGTAAACTGCCTGAGAATGGGCTGTGGAAGGAAGTATTAGTGCGAACACAGCAGCACCCAAACCGCAGGCTAGGGCCTTGCATATGCGTGTGATCATGTGGTCTCCCAAAAACTTTGAAACTGTTGCCGCTCTTCGAAGGCCGTCTTTATCCCCTCCGCAAAATCAGGAGGGCGGCATACGTAAGAACGCGTCTCTTTAGCTGGTTTGAAGACGGTGCTCTGTCAAATACAACAGGGGCATCGGGGCGTAGCCGATGCATAACTACCGTTTCACGTAGCGGTACACTGCCGCTAACGAGCCAGAACTATAGCGAGTGGTAAATACTATTGTCAAGAATGGCCAGCGGAGGAGACCTGACGATTAAGGTACTCACGAGAGGAACTGGCGAGAAATCGATTGGGGATGTGGTGCGAGCGGACCTTATTCTGGTTGAGTTGACAATGCTGTCCCTGCCTATAGCGGTTTGTGCCCCAACGCGAATCCTTTCGTCCGGCAACGCCGCGTGCCGCCTCTATATGATGGCTTTGCTTTTGCTTGGCTGGACGGCAGCCGCCCAGGCGGTGCGCTACGGCGTTGATTTGAATGGCGTGCCTGTGACGGAACTCGTTCGTCCGGGAACGCGTAGTGTCGTGCTTTTCTTTGCTGCCTCCGATTGTCCTATTTCAAATCGATACCTCCCTGAAATGGCGCGTCTTCGGGACGAATTTGCCGACCGCGGAGTGCAGTTCTGGCAGGTGTATCCCAACCCCGGCGATACGGTGACAGTTGTCCGGCAGCATCGGGCTCAGTTCACTGATTTACCAGACATTGTGGTGGACACGGACCAGGCTCTGGTGCGAATGGCGCATGCCACAGTGACTCCCGAAGCTGCGGTTTTTGTTCGAGCTGGGAACACCTTGCATGAGGTGTACCGCGGTCGCATCGATGACCGCTATGTGGATCTTGGCTCGGAGCGGCCTCGCGCGCTCCGTCACGATCTGGAGAACGCGATTGCCTCGGTGCTCGCGAACAAATCCGTTCCGCAACCCGGGGGACCGCCGGTAGGTTGCACGATTGTGACGCGGCGGCCATGAAGCTATCACGACTTGTCGGTGTTGTCGTCTTGGGTGGCGTTGTATTTGAAACAATTAGAGTTACACATATGTTTGTGCAGGCCGCGTCTGCGCGAGTGACATATACGCGGCAGGTTGCGCCGATTCTGTATAAGAACTGCACCACCTGTCATCACGAAGGAGGTGCAGGGCCATTCAGTTTGATGACGTACTCGGACGCGCAGCGGTGGGGGCAGCAAATGCTACGGGTTACGCAAAGCCGCTACATGCCGCCCTGGCTTCCGGAGCCCGGATATGGCGATTTTGCGGATAGCCGCCGTCTTTCCGATGCTGAGCTAAAGCTCATTCAAGAGTGGATTATTACGGGGATGGCGCAGGGCGATCTTGCAGATGCTCCGGCCCCGCCTCAATACGATGCAACATGGCAGCTGGGCACGCCCGATCTGGTTCTGAAGGTGACACGGCCGTATACCCTTGTCTCGTCGGGAACAGATGTTTTTCGCAATTTCGTTTTGCCGTATCCGCTTAAGCAGAGCCACTACATACGCGCGCTTGAAATACGCCCGGGAGTGCCGCAGGTTGTGCACCATGCGAATTTGTTGATCGATCGCACCGGAGCTTTTCGCCGCGCCCACACAGACGATTGGCAGGATGGCATTGCCGGCATGGAATTGGCGGTCGATGCGGGAAGTACTTTCGATCCTGAGAGTCACTTTCTCTTTTGGAAGCCCGATACGCCGGTTCTGATGGAACCGGAAGGAATGCCGTGGCGGCTCGATCCAGGCAACGATCTGATTCTCAACATGCACCTGAAGCCTTCAGGCAAGACGGAAACGATGCAGGCGGAGATTGGCCTGTATTTCACGGACAAGCCTCCGGCAAAGCATCCGATGCTGTTGCAACTGGAAGATGATGCTGCGCTGGATATTCCTGCCGGGGACAAAAACTTCGTCGTCCAGGATGAAATGAAGCTGCCGGTTGCCGTCAATGTTCTTGGCGTCTATCCGCATGCGCACTATCTGGGGAAAGACTTGCAGGGCTATGCCATTCTGCCGTCGGGCGAGAAGAAGTGGCTGATCTGGATTCGGAACTGGGACATCGACCGGCAATCTGTTTATCGCTATCGCCAGCCAGTTTTTTTGCCTAAGGGCACAGTGCTGCACATGCGCTATACCTACGACAACTCTGTGGATAACATCCACAATCCGAATGATCCGCCAATTCGCGTCAAGGCAGGCAATCGGTCTGTCGATGAAATGGGCCATCTGTGGCTGCAGGTTCTTCCGGCGAACTATCCACAGGATGGCCCCGATCCACGCCTGCTACTGGAGCAGGCGTGGATGGAAAACAAGCTCCGGAAGGATCCGCGAAATGTAGACGCGATGTTCAATCTTGCCGGGGCATACATGGGCGAGGGCCATGATCAGGCGGCGATCGCAACGTATCGGCGCGAGCTTGCCATCAACGCAAACGATCCGCGCGCTCTAACTGCTCTAGGCGCTGCATTTGAGAATGCAGGTGATTCCCGGCAGGCCGCTGAAGCGTACGAAAAGGCAATCAGCCTCAGCGGAGAACAATTAGACGCCCGCTTCGATCTGGGGCGTATGGAATTGAATCATGACGATCCCCGGGACGCGGAGCAGCAGTTCCGCGCGATTCTTGAACGCGAACCAGACGATGCGGGCGCGCATAGCGGCCTCGGGCTGGCGCTATTGAAAGAGCAAAAGCCGGATGCTGCGCAAGGAGAGTTCGAGAAGGCGCTCGCTTTGAATCCGCAGGATGCGACCGCTCTCGATGGCTCCGCACAATTGGCAATCTCATCGGGTCAGCCGGGGCAAGCTGTCGATCTGCTGACACGAGCGATCAAGCAGGACAGCGACAACGCAGAATTGCGGGAGCATCTTGCGATGGCCTATGCACAGCTCGGCCGCTTCGGTGATGCCGCAGATCAGTTGAAGACCGCTGCCGCTGAAACTCCAAATGATCCAACTGTCCATGCGTTGTTGTCACAAGTGCTTGACACTACAGGGCAACTGGCGGCTGCAATCCTCGAACAACAAAAGGCTCTGCATCTCGACGCAAACGATGCTGACGGATGGAATAATCTCGGCGTTCTGGAGGCGAGGGAAGGAAAAATAATAGAAGCACGCGAAGCCTTCGAACATGCGTTGCGGCTTGCGCCGGATCATGCTCAGGCACGAGCTAATCTTGCTCAATTGCAGGCCAAACCTTGAGATGCTAAAGCTGCTCCGCGGTGAACATCATGGGCTGTTCAGCGGGAGCGTTCGAATATAAAACGCTCCCTCTGGGTGTTACTTTTTCGGAATAAAGAGTTCCGCTGGCGGTGTGATCTTGTAGGTCTCGGCGAAATTGCGCTGATTGATGCCAATGCTCAGGCGTCCGCGCGAGTCGATGTAAAAGAGAGGCTTGCCCACCGGTACGTCGCTGAACGTTTTTTCGAAGGGAAATTCGTATTTGTGCCCGTTCAGTGTGACCGGCACCTTATCGCCGATCTGGTAGCCAAGTTTCGCGAATGTATCGGCGGGAACGTTCAGCACGAGATTTCCGAAAGGCCCATCCGTTCCGATTACTTGTCCTTGCAGGCCCTTGTCGTCGATGGTTGCCGAGTGGATATCGAGCCGTATGAGTTTTGATACATCAAGCTCGGGGCCTGCCTGCGTCCAGTCATCTCCGCGCGCAAGATGGGCACCGGCAGGCGAAAAGATGTCGCGTCCATGGAACGTTGAAGAGAGCTTCGACCCTATCATCCATTGAGGATTCGTGATCTCATGTGCGGCCTCAATGCCGTCGCGATCCTGCACCAGCGTCAACAAGCCATTGTCAGGAAGCACGAAATACTGTCCTACTCTTGATTTCGCAATGATTGCCTTGCGCGTGCTGCCTACTCCGGGGTCAATGACGACCACGAAGATGGCATCCTTCTGGAAGTAGGGAGCAGAACCGGCAAGAAATCGTGCGCCTTCGGCAACGTTGAAGGGAGTGACCTCGTGCGTGATGTCGATGATGCGCACTCCCGGCGCAACTCCGTCCATTACGGCTTTGCAGATGCCGATTGCGTCATCGCGCACATCGAAGTCGGTCATAAACCCGATGGTGTGCAGCGGGGCAGGCGGCATCGTGGTTTGCACGGTATTGCAGCCGGCAGAGATGAAACAGAAAGCTAGTACCGCAGAAGCGAAGAACAAATATCTACGCAGAGATGGGATCAAAGCTAAAATCTCCTGACTCAGGATTGGGGAGTGTTGGTTATGACTGTAGCAGTAGTTCTACTTCACTAACGCAAAAGCGACAATGGTATTGCCATATCGTCCGATGGAAGTCTCTACTTGCGTGGTCAACGTTGCTTCCAGCGCGTCTGTTTCCAGATGCATCTCGCACGCTGCGATCTCTTCCTCGCTGGCACCGTGATAGCACAACTCACATACTCCCA
>DATGAD010000346.1:0-7767 GCA_035313725.1 Alloacidobacterium sp.
GTTGATGTCCACGACGCGCATCGCGTACTTGTAGTTTTCTTCGCTGTCCTGATCTGAGAAAACACCAGCAGCATTCGGCGGCTGCAATTTGAAGATCACGTGGCTGGCATGGCAAAAGACGCACGCTTTGCCATCCGGTCCCGGCTTCGCCAGGATGGGCTCTATTCTTGTGACGAAGTAGTTGAAGTCGAGCACTGAGCCCGGTTGAACGTCTTTCAATGCCTCGCTGAGATTCTTTCCTTGCAGAACGCGGGTAGCGATGAGCTTCAAACGGGGATTGTCGGAGTTCTGCAGTTGATCCATTGCTGCTCGAAAGTCCGGGCGCTGCTCCACGCCTTTTACCTTGCGTAGCGTATCGAGCGCCGCAGCTTGCACATTAGCGTCGCCATGGAGCACGCTTGCCATCACCGTATCCAGCACTATGAGATTTTCCAACGGCTCCTGAATCTTCTTTGCGGCCAGATTTCTGTTCAGGAAGTCCTGATCCTGCGACACCGCTCCGCCGGCAACTCCCAGATGCCGGATCATGAATTTGGGGTCGCCCACTTCCTCCATAAAGATTCTCTGCGCGGAGACGTTCATGTTTGCGTATGCCTTTTTCAGCGTGGGCGTCATTTGGGGATTGTTCAGAAAATGCTCAAGGGAAGCCTGCACGGCGGCGCGTTGCACGTCGGGGTCGTAGGAATCCAGCCCCGCTAAAACTTTTTCCTGCAGCTTCGGCTCGTTCATCAGTTCGGTGAACGAAGATGCTGCGTTCAGTACCTGGGCGTAGTTTGCGGGTTGAGGATCCTGTTCAAGCAGCCCGCGCAAGGCATTCTGAACTTCTGCCTGCTGCTCCCATGGAGAAGTGTCCGGCAGTGCAGCGAGCAAAGGTAGCACGACGGCCTGGCTGTCAGGATTTCCGTGCTTGACGATTTCAACGACTTTGCCAACGAGGCGAGGGTCCGGCGCGGCTGCAGTATCGAGATTCAGGATCCCGCGCTGGCCATCCTCATAGACATAACGCACGGTCTGCCGCACTGCGGCGTTCTGGTCTTCGGACAACTCAAGGGCAGCCAGGGTGAAGCGGGCATCACCGGCTCCGCTGAGCGTGCTTCCCGCTTTCAGAACCTGAATTTTCATGGAGTCATCGGCGCCGTTGAGACACGCCAGGAGTGCTTCCTCCAATTCGGGGCCGGAGCTTTTGAAGAAGTGGATGAGATCGCTATCGTTGCCGATGCGTGTCTGGAAGAAGTTGTTATGAACGTCATATTTGAAATCGACTGCCTCGCGATAAGGCGGGTATTCATAGCCGGGGCGATGGAGATCGGGTACGCCGCTGACATATTTTGTTAGAACAGCGGGAAGGCCGATTGCGACTGTGTCCGACTTGAGTTCGGGAAGAGCGTAATGACGAATGTGGAAGTCCCATAGCGCATTGAGAATTCCCTCGCGGCCAAGTGGCGTTCCTTCGCGCAGCACCTTGGCCAGCACCTGTGCCTGATCGCGTGCCACGGCTTCATAGCCATCGTTGATCCGGTTCTTGTCCACATCCTGCGAACTGGTTCGCACCCAGGCCGAGAGGTATCCCGTGTTCTCGTCGAGCAGGTTGTAGACGCTTTCCTGCAGTGCGCGGCGAACCATGGGGTCGGTTTCTGTATTGAGGTGCGTGGCTAATGCTTCCAAGGTGCTGCGACGAATCTCCGGCTGGTCCACTTGCCAGTAGTACCAGCGCCATATGCCCGAGGAGGCTTCGAGTCGAACGAAAGGAACGGGATCATTGAGATCTCGCTCCAAAGCCGCCAGCAGATTCGGATCGCCAGTCAGATCTCTGAAATGCTGATTGAAGACTCGCGCCGCGCCCCATCGCGTGCGCGGATTTGGTGAAGCAAGAGCAGCGGCGAGTAATTTGCGGCCTTGCGGGGCATAATCCTGCCGGCGCGACAACACCATGCGGATTGCGTAGGCCGAGCTGATCTGCACCATCTTGGTTGGATCGCCTAATCCTTGAATCAGGACAGGCATCGAGCCGGGATCGGCCATGTGTCCAAGCGCGCGCGCTGCGGCTTCGCGGGCCAGCGGTTGATCGCTCGTTGCGAGCACCTGACGGATTTGTTGCAGAACCGGCTCGGGGGCCAGGTCCCAGAATTGATCGAGCTGGACGAGAAGCAGAGGCAGGTCGTTCTTCGCAAGCGTGGTGGGGGGCGGCGGATATGCCGCATCCCAATTTTTGGCGACGGTAGTTCCGGGGTAGAGGGTAGACAGAGCCATCACCGCGAACTGCGTTGCGCGGAAGGGCGTGTTGAAGCCCTGGTAGACGGGATCGCCTTCCCAACTGCCTTCCGGGCGCTGTGCAGCCAGCATCGCTTTGACGGCGCGCGCGAGGTGCTCATCGGTCTCCGGCCTGCGTCCAGCCATGGCAAGAGCGAAGACTGAGTTGTAGGAGACGAAGTCGGCGGGCTTGGCGCTCTTGTCGAAGGGATAAGGCCATCCGCCCTCGGGTGTTTCGTATTGATAGAGCTTCTCGATGAGCGTGTCGATTTGGGCAGCGTATTTCGTTCGGTCGATCGTTGCCAGGAGCTGAATCTTCCAGTTCAAATCGATGACATTCTTGGGTTCGTAATCAAGAGCGAGGTGCTCGACATGGTCGCGCTCGGTAAGCCAGTCGGGCTGGTGTGTGCGTTTGTAAAGAAGGTCGAAAGTCTGCCAGCTCTGGGTGGCAATTTCGAATGGGCTCACGTCAGGCTCGCAACCGTCGGCTTCGTCTCCGGGCAGCTTGGTCAAGCCTTTGTAGTGAATTTTCAGGAAGTTGGCATACGGTACGTCGAAGTTCTTTCGCGGCGGGTCGTGTGTGACATTCTGCTCAAAAGCGTTGGTGATCAACGGCAGGCGGCTGGATACAGTTCGCGCGGTATAAATTACGCGCACCCAGTTGGTATTGGGCTCTCCATATAAAGGTCTCGCATTGTTGTAAATGCGGTCGGTGATAAATTCCAGCGCGGGGCGCTGTGTTGGGGCGTAGCCATTCTGCACTGCGGTCAGATAGCCCCGGGTGGTGAACTGGGACGGATGGCAGGCGATGCAAAGCTGAGTTTCGGAATGCTGCATGGTGGTGCGCAGCGCTACGGCGCCGCGGCGTGGCGTGTTCGAGAGCCACGAGTCGCCCATGTTGATCAGAAAATCCATGCCGGAGCGAACCGCGTCGTGCGGGTCGGAATATGGCGGCACGCCGTATGCGTAGGTATGCAGTTGCCAGGCAGGGTGGTTTGCGGCGACGCGCACGTAATACTCCTGGCCCGGCTGCAGAATTCGTGTGCGGAACTTATAGAGGCCGGGATAATTCTGCGTCGCCTCGACCTGGTAGACAAACTCTCCGGTATTGAAGGGAACAACATCCGCGTCGTCTTTGCCTTTCTGAAAGATGTCCACGTCTAAGGGAACATCGCGATCCGTTACGTTCAGCACGAAGTAGACGAGTCGCGGCTTGTTTTCGCGGAAGGTGAATCGGAACCACTGGAAGCCCTTGAGCATCGCCGCATAGCCGTCTTCGCTCTTGGACGGAGCGTAGGGCCTTTCATCATCGCTGCCGTAAATGGTTTGTCCGAGTTCGAATGACTGCGCGCTTTGCCAGGTGCCGTTGGGCGCCGCTGCAATGACTCCTCGGGTCTGGCTCGGCTTCAGATCCGGAGCCTGCAGGATCTTCTGCAGCGACGCGGTAATCTCCGGGACATGGACGGTTGAATCGGCTGAAAGGCTTACGGTCACCGGTCCGGCTGCACGGGGCCTGAGGGTCAGGTAGAAGTCAACGTCTGCGGGATGCAGCCATTTGGACTCAATTTCTCCTTGCGCGTCCTTCACCGTGACAAGTACAGCGTCCGTTCCCTGAAGTTGTGCCGGATTTTTCAACCCGAGGGTAAACGCGTAGAGCGAGTCCGGATGTGCCGCGCCCAACTTGATCGTGCGAACGGAAGCTGGTGGCGCCTGTGCGGCGTGGACGAAACGACCGATATGAGCGATCGAGCCGAGCATGAACGCAACAAAAAACAGTAGAACGATGGCCCACCGCAAATTTCGCCGATTTCTCGCCATGAACAGCATGGTTCGACCTCAAGTTAAGGCAATTTGTGATGCAGTTAGTCCAGCCGCGGATATCAAAAGAAAAACTATATACCGATTGAACAATTCCCGGACAATACCTGACCACAAGAGGACCGTTTTGCGCGATGCTGGAAGTATGAAACAGAGGGTAGGTTTCGCCAAGTCACTTATTGCCGCGTTGCTGTATGGGCTGCTTTTTGCCGCCGTACCGCAGATTGCGTTCTCCCAGGCTGAGCAACCGCAGCGGCCCACCAGCACTCCTTACTCGGGCGACTTGTCGATCTTCGAGGAACCGGGGCGCGACGGGCGGCTGCAGATTCAGCGCGTAATGGATCTGCTGGGCATCAAAGCCGGCTCCTCGGTCGCGGATATCGGTGCGGGGTCGGGGTGGTTTTCGGTGAGGGCCGCGGCGCGGGTCGGAGCAAGCGGAGTGGTGTATGCCGAGGACATCAACGCGGATGCGGTGAAATACATCGAGGATCGAATTCAGAAAGAGAAGGTGAGCAACGTCAGGACCGTGCTCGGGAGTCCGGATGATCCGAAGCTGCCTTCAGGCTCGATCGATGCAGTTTTGCTGCTGAAGGTTTACCACGAAGTGGCGCATCCGCTGGTGTTGATGGCGAACCTGAAGCCGTCGCTGCGGTCAGGCGCGAAGGTGGGCATCATCGACCGGAACGGCAACGGCACAGATCATGGATTGAACAGCGATGTGGTCAAACGGGAGATGGCTGAAGCAGGTTTCCAATTGTTGTCGTCGTATGATTTCACCAAAGCCGACGGGCAGGATTATTTCCTGGTGTTTGCGGTGCGGTGAGGCGTTCTCATCTTTGCTAGCGCATGACAAAGCCGCCGTCGACCGAGATCGACTGGCCGGTGACGTAGCTCGCGGCTGAGCTGCAGAGCCACAGAACGGTATCGGCAATCTCCTCTGGCCGACCAAGCCGCCCCATCGGCACGTAGGTTTTCATCATCTTCTCCAACTCTTCACCCTGACCTGCCGCGATCATCTGGTCGGACATGGGCGTCTGAATCATGCCCGGGCATACGGCGTTGACGCGAATGCCGCGGGCTGCATATTCCAGAGCTGCGCTCTTGGTGAAGCCAAGGACTCCGTGTTTCGCAGCATGGTAGGTTCCACGCCGGGCACCGCCGATGAGGCCGCCGAGCGAAGAGCAGTTGACGATAGCGCCGCTTCCTTGTTCGCGCATCTGTTGCAGTTCGAATTTCATGCAGCTCCATACGCCGCGCAGGTTGATCCCCATGATCCGGTCGTAGTCATCGCGGGGAGAGTCTGCCGTTTCAGCGAGGACGTTTTGAACACCGGCATTGTTGTAGGCTGCGTCGAGCCGTCCGAAGCGGGCAACCGTCTGCTTCACCATCGTCTCCACCTCAGTGTCATCCGAGACATCACAACGGATGGCGAGCGTCTTATGGCCCTGGTCGGCGAGTTCTTTAGCTGCGGCCTCTACATCTTTTTCATTCCAGTCCGCCAGCACCACCGCCGCCCCAGCTTTAGCGAAAGCTTGTGCTGTCGAAAGACCCAATCCAGAGGCGGCACCTGTAACGAGTGCCACCTTGTTTTCAAACGATATGTTCATGATGATCTCCTCACGCAAAAGCATTGTTTTCCTTACTTTTTTAGCATCCTCCCGGCCTGCCCTGGTTTCACATGAAACTGATACATTTCGTCTCTTGTGCTTGAAGCTTCGAAGCAATGATGAGATATTGCGTCATCGGCAGCTTCCTTAAGGTAGCTTTACAGCAGAAGCTTCTGCCAGAGGCCTGGTTCGCAGCGCCAATTGCGAGCGAGGCAGTCCGGGTCCGCACTGCGGGGTCTGGACCGCATGAGGGGTGGATGGGCCTACAAGTTGCTCTCAATCACCGGACGGAGTATCGATATGACAAGGCCGTTTCCCTCGGTCCGCAAGTCATACAGTTGCGTCCTGCTCCGCATTGTCGAACACCGATCCTCAGCTACTCGCTGAAGATCACGCCGGCGCAACACCTGCTCAACTGGCAGCTTGATCCGCACCACAATTATCTGGCGCGCGTTCTCTTTTCAAACAAGACGAACGAGTTTGTCGTTGAGGTGGATCTCGTCGCAGAGCTTTCTTCCTTCAATCCATTCGCTTTCCTGCTGGAACCGGGAGTCCAGGATTACCCTTTCGAATACGAGCCGACGCTGGCTAAGGACCTCGAACCGTACCGTTCGGTCGATCCGGCCGGCCCTTCACTGCGGGCTTTCCTTGAGACCATTTCCGACGAAAAGCGCGGAATGACCGGCTTCCTGGTCGACTTGAATCGAAGGGTGCGGGACCAGGTTGGATATGAAACCCGGATGAATCCGGGCGTTCAAGGATGCGAAGAGACTCTCGAAAGGCGCATGGGTTCGTGCCGCGATTCCGCATGGCTGCTCGTGCAGATTCTCAGGCATTTGGGATTCGCCGCACGCTTCGTCTCCGGGTACCTCATTCAACTGGCTTCGGAGGATGATGGACCCAACGGCACTGGCGCTCCGAAATCTGACTCGGCAGATTTGCACGCCTGGGCGGAAGCATTCCTGCCGGGGGCGGGATGGATTGGGATGGACGCAACCTCGGGCTTGTTTGCCGGTGACGGCCATATCCCGCTTGTCTGCACTCCGGATGCTTCCCGGGCCGCGCCCATTGAGGGCACCGTCGAGCCCGCCAAGGTGGACTTCAGCTACACCATGTCCATTCGCCGCCTGAATGAGATGCCACGAACGTCGAAGCCTTTCACGGAAGAAGATTGGGCGCAGGTGGAACACGTTGCCCATAGCGTCGACGCGGATCTGGAGGCGCAGGATGTGCGTCTGACGATGGGCGGCGAGCCCACCTTTGTCGGTGTCGACGAGCCCGAGAGCCCGCAGTGGAATATCGACGCGCTGGGGGCGATGAAACGCACCCTTGGCCTGGGCCTCATCCAATGTCTGCGTGAACGGGTGGCGCCCGGAGGGATGCTTCACTACGGACAGGGCAAGTGGTATCCGGGCGAGCCGTTGCCTCGCTGGGCACTGAGTTGCTTCTGGCGCGCTGATGCCGTCCCGGTCTGGGAGAATATCGATCTCATCGCACGCGAAGATCAGGACCACAGCTTCGGCGTGGCCGATGCTTTCGCGTTCGTGGAAGCGCTCACGCGCCGACTTCAGGTGAGTTCCGAAAACCTGCTGCCCGCCTACAATGCGCCCGATTCCACTGACCCGGCGGGGTACATCCTACCGATCCGTCGCCGGCAACTGTCCGGCCGCTTGTCCTGGTCGAGCCAGTTGTGGTTTCCCCGTCCGGAACGTTTGCACCTGCTCCCCGGGGATTCGCCGATCGGTTATCGCATACCGACTGAGTCCATCACATGGGTGGCCCCTGACGAGATCGACTACGAATTCGATGTTGCGCCGTTTGCGGAACTGGTCAAGCTCCCGGCACGTCCTCCGCGCTGCATAGACCTCTTCGAGAGAGATCCGGTCGCAGATCCGTTGCCTGCTCTATCGACCAAAGCAGACACGGCGCCGGAGCTGATACGGCCAGCGCTCTGCGTGGAGGCTCGAGAAGGCCGCCTGCACGTATTTCTCCCGTATGCGACGAAGCTTGCGGATTATCTTGACCTGCTCGCAGCCGTCGAGGATACCTGCCAGTACCTGAACAAACCGGTGTGGCTGGAAGGCTACGCTCC
>DATGAD010000347.1:0-10736 GCA_035313725.1 Alloacidobacterium sp.
GATTTTTCCCGTCGAAGTCCGCGGAAAATCCAGTTCAGGCCAGACCCGCCAGTATCGAACCCGCTGGTATTCCGAGAGAACGGCATTCGCTTGTCTGATCGCCTTTGTTGCGTCTTCTTCCGGACCTCGAAAGAGCAGCACGGCCATGGCCTCATTGCCGTTCGGTGTCTCTACCGGCACAACAACAGACGCGCGCACACCTTCCTGCCGATCGAGAATCGCCTCCACATCTTCCGGATGGATATTCAACCCGGATGACGTAACAATGACCTGACTCTTGCGCCCGAGAAACTGCAGTTGCCCCTCTTTGTCGCTGCGGCCCAGGTCGCCCGTGGCCAGCCAGTCGCCGGACGCCCGCGTCATTTGCCCATGCTGCCATGTCGAGTTGGAAACCACTTCGCCGCGCACCAGAATCTCGCCGTCGTCGCTGATGCGAACTTCGCGTCCCGGTAGCGCCTTCCCGATCGTTCCTTTGCCGATCTTGAACGGATGGTTCAAGGTAATCAGAGCCGTTGTCTCCGTCATCCCATATCCCTGAATCAGCGCAAAACCTATCGTGTTCCAGAAGGTCTCAAGATCGGCAGGCAGCGAAGCGCCACCGCACACAAATGCCCAGAACTTGACCCCAAGAAGTTTGTGAACCTTGCGAAAACGCCACCACCTGCGCCAGACCGATTCACCCTGCGCCTGTTGTATCCCGGCCGTTAGATCAGGATCATCAGCCAGCAAATGTGAGCGCAGCAAATCAAGCACGCGAGGAACCGCCACGAGCACCGAAATCTTCTCCTGCCAGATCAAGCCAATCAAACGTGATGCCTGCAGACGAGATTCGAAATGAACCTCGGCTCCAAGCAGCACCGGAAGCCACAGCCCCATGAACTGTCCAAAGACATGACTCAGCGGAAGCGTATGCAGAAAGCGCAAGGGATGCACAAACCGCTCATAGCGCAGATACTTCTGCATCTCCTTCTCAATCGGCGCAACGCTGGCGAGCACGTTGCGGTGTGTATGCACAACCCCTTTCGGTTCTGAGGTAGTGCCGGAAGTGAAGAGTATTTGCACTGGCGTATCCAGATTGAGCGAATCCAACCGGGCATTCCCATGTAGTTTGACAGGCAACACATTCTCAAGATCATCCAGCACAAGCTTGGAAATCGCGTCAGGCAGAGTCGCGATCAACGGCCGATCGCCGGCAATCAGCCTCGGGCTCGTGTCGGCAACCACGCGCTGTGCGAAATCGATACCGCCGCCCGCATCCAACGGCACAACCAGAACTCCGCGCAAAACACAGCCAAAGAAGCAGCCAATCCATTCCGCGCAGTTTTGCCCCCACAGCAGGACGCGCTCTCCCGGCGCGATTTCGCGCCGCCGCAATTCCGAGGCGAACCGCTCCGCCAGCGAAGCGATCTCCCCATAACTTGTGCTGATTCGCCGATTGCCGCGATACGTAACAATCGCAGTTGCATTTCCACGGCGCCGAAAGTCGTCGACAAGAGTACCAAGGTGAGGACGCATATCAATTCTGGGCGAAGTCGATGTATCCCCGTTCCGGATCGGTATGCACAAGCGTCACAGTAATTTTGTCGCCGACATCCACGCCCTTCTGCCCGCGCACCAGCATTCCCTCAACGTGCGGACGCGTTGTGCGAACAAACGAACCATGCTCATTCACTCCCGTCACGATTGCCGTAAATGTCTGCCCAATGCGATTCCGCATCACCACCGCCGCGATCCGCTTCCTCATCTCCCGTTCCACCTTGCGCGCTGCGTCTTCCTGCTTCGTGCATTGCTTCGCGATTGCGGCCAAATCGTCATCCGAGTAAGGAGACTTTTGCTTCGCCAGCATTGCCTTGATCAACCTCTGCGTCACCAGATCGGCATAGCGGCGATTCGGCGCCGTGGAATGGGTGTAGTCCTGCACCGCAAGGCCAAAATGCCCCTCTGCAGACTCGCCGACACGCTCCAGTACATATTCTCCCGAGCCAAGCAGCTTGACCACAGCCAGCGAAAGATCAGGAAAGTGATCGGGATCAGCTCCCCGGCGCTCGCAGAGAAAATCGTGTAATGCCTTTGAATCCGGTGCTTCCGGAAGCTTCGTTCCGAACTGTGAGGCCAGTTCGACGATGCGGTCCCACCGCTTTGGCGTTTTCACCACGCGCCGGATAGAAGAAAGCCCTGCCTGCTCCAGGCTCCTCGCCACAACTTCATTCGCCGCAATCATGAAGTCTTCAATCAAGTCGCGCGCCAGGCTTCGCTGCTGCGTCTCAATATCGACAGGCTCTCCGTCCATCACCAGTGGATGCGTCTCTATGGTTTCCAGATTCAGCGCCCCACGACGGTAGCGCTCCTTCCGCAGCAACTGGGCAACACGATTTTGCAACAAGAGCTGCCCCCGTAACGCTTCGGAAGCAGCGATCTTTGCCGGAGCATCTTTGCTCGACTGCAACCACGCGCCGACAGACGGATAACCAAGCTGCGCCTGATTCTTAACCGAAGCACGATAAATCTTGCTCGCGCCGACGCAGCACCCGGCTTCCACCGAAAACTCATACACAATACTCAACCGGTCCTGATCTTCCAGCAGGGAAGTGAGCCCTGTCGAAAGCTCATCCGGCAGCATGGAGAAGGTATGCACACCCGTGTACACGCTGGTGGTCTGTTCCGCAGCGTGCTTATCGATGGCAGAGCCCGCAGGTACATAAGCATCCACATCCGCAATCGCAATTTGTACGCGAACCGTGCCATCTTCCATCTCTTGAGCAAATTCAATCTGGTCAAGATCGCGCGACGTATCATTGTCGATCGACGACCAAAGCAGCTCGCGCATATCGACGGCCGCTGGCGACTGCGGTGTCAGCGGCCGCTCCGCCAGAGAATCTACTTCCAGTTGTACTGCTTTGGAAAAATCAGGATGAAAGCCATGGTCCAGCATGCACTGGCGTGCCGCTGCCTGCAGATTGGTAGTATGTGGCCCTGTCATAAGTTCCAGTCAAAGGTACAGACATGAGATGCAATTTAGCAAAAATCCCGCGAGGCTCAAGAGACTAGGGGATAATGGGTCAGTTTGGGTTTGCTTTGAAGGGGCACGACTTTAGTCGTGCCGTAAGTAGCGATAAATGAGCGGGGCTTTAGCCCCTGAGGGACCAACTGTTTCAACCGGACCCACCGCCAGACTACGCCGCTTATTGACTTGCAGAGCGCACAGCGGCCCGACCGGCGCCGGAACTTCTCGCACGGCCGGGCCATCTGCGCAAATCTATGCGGTCTTCCCCTGCCGCTCCTTCAGTTCACGCAATAGACCTTCAATCTGCTCCTCGCGTTCCAGCGCCGCGAAGCGGTCGTCCAGCGAGTCGCCTCCAAGCAGTTCATGGTTGGCGGAATTCTCAGCTTCGGTTCCGGCAACACGCAGCCGCAACCGATCGATCCCGGCGCCATTGCCCGCGCCATTCTGAGTAGCAGCGATCTTCTGACGCACCTGGTTCGCCTTGCTGATCACGCGCGCCCGCCGGTGTTGCGCAATCAGCATCTCGCAGCGGCTCCGAGTCTCCGTCAGCTTTTGCTCCAGCTTCCGCAGCGCTGTCCGCAGCGATTCCGCTTCCGTTGACTGATCCTCGATCTGCTGAGCAAAACCAGTCGCCATCTGCTCATGACTCAAAGCTCGTTCGAGAGCAGCCCGCGCAAGATCATCTTTGCCTTTGTTCACAGCAAGTTCAGCCTTCTTGTGCCATTCTTCTGCGGAGCCATCGTGCTCCTTCTTCTTTTTCTCCAGCAGATGCTGATCGGCGATCGCAATCGCCACTTGCGTCTTCACCTGGAGCAACTGGTTCTCCATATCGAGCACCAGCTGCTTCAGCATCTTTTCCGGATCTTCCGCTTTATCCATCAGGTCATTCACATTCGCGCGCAGCAAAGCTGAAACGCGTTCCAGGAGTGCCATATCTTCCTCCTTATTTGAAAAAGTAAGTGGGCGGAGCCGCCAAAGCTCCGCCCGGATTCAACCGTTACTTGCCATCGACAGTCGCCGATCCATTCGGGCGCGCACGCATGCTCTTCACGTTGCTCATCAACTCATGCATGTCCATGCCCGAGAGAGCTTCAAACAGCGCTGGCACCTGGGCGGCAATCTTCGTAATGTCGCCTGTCAGCTTGTTCACCCCAGCCGCAGAATCGTTGCCCGTAGAGACGATGGTGATCTTATCCACCTTCGCCAGTGGTTCACACATTGCCCGCACCACATCGGCCATGTTCGTGATCAGCCGATCGACGACCGCCGCCTGGTTCCACTCCTGGTAAGCCTCGGCCTTCACATTCATCGCCTTGGCCTCAGCCTCGCCCTTCTGGAAGATGACCGCGGCTTCGGCTTCACCCTGCGCGCGAATCGCAGAAGCGCGGCCCTCAGCCTCAATCGTCAAGCGAGATTTTTCTGCAGCGGCGAGATTTTCGATACGCTGGCGCTCAATCTCCGCCTGTTTCAGCACCGTCGCAATCAGTTCTTTCTCATGGCGCAGAATTTCCGCTTCCTGCACCTTGATCTGCTGCTCTTTCTCCACCTGCTGCACCTTCACCTGTTCAGCGATCACCTGCTGCTGCATCACATTCGTCTGCAGCTCATATGCCTTATCGGCCTGTGCCTCCTGCTTGCGGCTCTGCTCGGTAAACTGCGCCTTCTGGATATCGAGATTGCGCTGCGCCTCCGCCTGTTTGGCAAGTGACGCAGTTTCCGCAATCACGCGTTCCTGGTCAGCCGCCGCTTTGGCAATCGCCGCTTCCCGCAGCGCATTCGCTCTACGAATCGCGGTGTCGCGTTCAGCTTCTGCTGCGGCAACATCGGCATCGCGGCGAATGCGAGCAATGTCGGGCCGCCCCATGTTGGTGATGTACTCGTTCTTATCGCGAACTTCCTTGATCGTGAACGAAACAACTTCGAGGCCCATCTTGCTCATATCGTCCGCGCATGTTCCGCGCATACGATCGGCAACCATCTCCGGCTCTTTTACAATCTGCTCGACAGTAAGCTGCCCAATAATGCCGCGCAAATGGCCCTCCATCACCAGCCGAATCAGGCCCTCGCGCTGCGGCGGAGTCTTCGTTAAAAACTGTTCCGCCGCTGTAAGAATCGACTCCTGATCCGAACGCACCTTGATCTGCGCCACAGCTTCGACAGTGACGGCAACGCCTTGCTTCGTGTAGAGGTCCTGTTGCGGAGCCACATCAAACGACATCAGCTCCAATGAAAGCTCACGGCAGTTCTCAACCATGGGGAAGATCACAGTGCCGTGGCCCTTGATGACGCGAGGCCCGCGAAATCCATAAACAATGAGCGCCTCGTTCGGCCCTGCCTTGCGAAACATCTTGGCCAGCAGGCCCATAAGAACGATGATGGCCAATAAACTCAATCCAACAATGATGATGACTGTGTTTGTCATAGTGATCCCAGTCCTTTCCACTGGGAAGACCGTGTTCGTTAAACTTCAACCGCGCTCCTGGGCATGATTCAGGGGACCTACTTCAACTCGTCCCCAACTTCATCCCAGCGGCGCACCCAGGCGATGCCCTGCTCATAGCGCATCACCACTACTTCCACATCGCGCGGAATTGGCAGCCCGTTCTCGCTCCGAGCAGCCGCAAACCGCCGGCTGCCATTCTGCGAAAACAGAATCTCTCCCGTGCCGTGATCGCGAATTACTCCGCTCACGCGGCCAAGCATGCCAATCGTTGCCGTCTCCTCTGCCGTCAGCGCGTGTTCATGCGGCGCCAGCACATGCGCCATGAACCAGAACAGTGCAGATGCGCCCGCAATTCCGGCAATGGTAGCCAGCAACAGAACCATCGGAACAACAAATCCGCCGTAGCGCTCCAGCAGGTAACCAGCGCCGCCAAACCAGCATAGAAAGATCACCAGCGTGAATCCATTGATCGGACTCACAGCATTGCTATGTCCGCTGTGACCCGCGCCCGTATGCACATGACCTGCTTTGCCCAGCTGCAGATGCATGTGGCCGATGTGAAAATGCGAGAAGCCGCCTACGAATGCAATCGCGCTGAGACAAAGCCCCAGGGCAAAGCAAAACAGGTAGAAACCTTCCCACGTCATTTCCGACTCTCCTTTCCAGACAGTTTTTTCACCGTCTGCTCTTTTGTGCGCGGTGCCTCTTCGCGCTCTGGCCGCAGTACCTCCAGCAGCCGCTCCACCAGCCCTGGAGTTTCCATCACCGTTTCCAGCAGCAACAGGCACCGCCTCGTGTCTTTGTGCCGCGCCAGTGCTAGCAGCGACTGGCGCAGCGCCGGATCGCGACGGAACCGCTCAGCCCCGCTCACCAGCCACAGATCCAGCTTGTCTTCGAGCGTGCGCGCGTCGCTCAGCAACTCGGGGTGGTAGCCATCCGGATCATCCACCAGGTAGCCCGGATGCACCTTGAAGAACTTCGCCAGCAGTTGCCGCGTCGTATTCGTCAGGTGCGGTCGCGCCCCGCTCTCAATCTGCGACAGGTACGACTGGCTCATCGGAGCAGCAAGCTCAGAACGAATCGCCTTCAACAATTCCTGCTGCGTCATGGCCCGGTTCAGACCACGCAGATTGCCTTCCACTTCGCGCAGGTAACGGAGTTTCTCGCCAAGTTTCATATTGCAATCCGCAATATTTATATCGCGGATTGCAATATTGCACAAGAGAAAATTAAAATGAATTGTGGAAATCTCGCCAGAGAGGGAAGGCAACTAGCTGATAGATAGAGGGTTATTGCAGAAGCTTATTGGCCCGTTCGAGCAGGTCCAAAGCATCGAAAGGCGCTCGCACCTTCGTGTCATTGTCGAAATAAACATAAACATCCCGCTTTTCGCGCACGTCAGCAGGAACAAGACTGGCCTTTGTATCATCAGCCGAGTCACCACCGCGGGCCCACGTCGCAATGCGCGCTGCCCATTCATCCAGAGCATCGTCGCTGTAACCGCTCGCATAGAGTTCTTCCGAACCATGCAGGCGGCAATAAACAAAATCAGAAGTCACGTCCATCAAACGCGGCCACTCCACTGCATCGGCGCACACCATCGCAACTTCATACTTCCGCAGCAGCTCAATAAACTCAGGCGTAGCAAAACTCTTGTGCCGAATCTCCATTGCGTGCCGAAGCTTCATTTTGCTCGCTGCTTCAGTCAATGCACGTTCCTTCATCCATGAGTCATGACTCCTGGCCATCATCGCAGCCTGCATCGTATCGCGCGGCAAAAGCGCAAAAAACGACTCAATCAGTTCGCGGTCAAATCTGAAACTGGGCGGAAACTGCCAGAGGATCGGTCCCAGCTTCTCGCCAAGATTCAACAAGCCCGAAGCGAAAAAATTAGCGAGCGGAATTTCAATATTCCGCAATCGCAGGATATGCGTAATATGACGTGTCGCTTTGACAGAAAACACAAAGTCTTCCGGCGTTTCATTCGCCCACTTCGCAAATGAAGCGGGCCTTTGCAACGAATAGAAAGTGCCATTGATTTCAATCGACGGAAACTTCCCGGCGGCATACGCAAGCTCGCCCTTCTGAGAGAGGCGTTCCGGATAGAACACTCCTCGCCATGGCTCGTACGTCCATCCTGAAATTCCGATGCGCACCGTGCCGTGCATTTCCTCTGCTATGCCAATCGCCATATAAGGGTTGCCCCGCACGTCCCCTATTTCTTTTTGTAACTGCGGACATACTAAAGCACATACATCCCGCATCTGAACAAAACGTAGCAGGCACGTTCTCTCTTCGAGGAGTAAAAAAATCATGAACAGGATCAAGCAGTACAAATTCCTAACCGGATCGGTTGCGATCCTCGCTGGCGCCTTGGTGGTTTCCGGCTGTAATAACAAATCCGCGCATCCAGATGAGAAGTCGGCGGTGACGACGGCACTCAGCAGCAACAGCCTCAGCGACGTGAGCGTGTCGCAGGATCAAGACAAGGGCGTGATGACCCTGACCGGCGATGTCGCGTCAGCAGACCAGAAAGCACAAGCCGAAGCTCTCGCAAAACAGGCGGCTCCGGACTATTCCGTAGCAAACGAAATCGGCGTACGTCCCACGGGCGCAGAAAGCCAGGCGAAGGCGGTAGATTCGAATCTCGACAGCGCGATCGAGGATAACTACAAGGCGTCTCTGAAAGCCAACAAGCATCTCGACGATCAAAGCATTGACTATTCTGCCAAGAACGGAACCCTCGTTCTGAAGGGCAGCGTAAAGACCGCTTCGCAGAAGGCGGAAGCAGGCAAGCTGGCTAAGGAAGTGCCAAACGTCCAGCAGGTTGTGAATGAAATCGAGGTTAAACCGGGCAAGCATTCGACTTCACAGTCGTAATAGCGAGCCGTGGCGCGGGAGCCCTCGTGGCTCCCGCTTTGTTTTTTGACCGCCATTGTCACTCCTGTAGCATCAGAGACAGTAAATTCTTCAACAAGCACAGGACGCGACATGGGCCGCTTACAGGGACATACTGCAATCGTTACAGGATCAGGCTCAGGCATAGGGCAGGGCATCGCGAAACGCTTTGCAGCAGAAGGCGCGAACATCGTCATCAACGACATTGCCCCCCTTGAGGGCGCGCAGAACACATTAAAGATGGTTGAAGCCGCCGGTGCTCAAGGTGCCATCGTGAAGGCCGATGTATCGAAGATCGACCAAATCGAGCAGCTGATCAACGAGGCGTGGGCAAGATTCGGCCCAGCAGACATTCTCGTCAATAGTGCCGGCATTGGATTCGAACCATCGTTTCTTGAAGCCAGCGAAGAAGACTTCTATCGCGTCATCGACGTAAACCTCAAAGCCCCCTTCTTCGTTACCCAGGCATTCGTCCGCAAGCTGGCTGCTGAGAAAAAGCCTGGCCGCGTCATCAACATCAGTTCAGTCCATGAAGATATCGTCCTCCCGGGTCACACTTCGTATTGTGCAAGCAAAGGCGGCCTGCGCATGTTGATGCGCAATCTCGCAGTTGAACTGGGCACGCTTGGAATCACCGTCAACAACATCGCTCCGGGGGCAATCGACACGCCGATGAGCAAGCCGCTCCTGGATGACAAAGCGAGACTCAACGCTCTGCTTCAGCAGCTTCCCCTCAATCGCGTCGGCACTCCGGATGATGTAGCTGCCCTCGCGTTGTTCCTCGCGTCCGACGACGCAAGCTACATCACCGGTGCGACCTATTACGTAGACGGTGGCCTCTCGCGCTACTACAACGAATAAAAACGGGGAAGAAACAACGATGCACCAATTCAAGGTCTGGGCGCCCCGCGCAAAAACGATCGGCCTAAAGATCAAGAGCGAAATTCACAGCATGGAAAGAGCCGATGGCGGATGGTGGCAAACCAACGTCGACGAAGCAGGCGCAGGAACCGACTATGCCTTCGTCGTTGACGGCAACGAGCCGGCCGTCCCCGATCCGCGCTCAGCCTGGCAGCCGGATGGAGTACACAACCCATCCCGCATCGTCGATCACTCCGCCTTCCAGTGGACCGATGAGCAATGGCAAGCCCCGCCGCTCTCATCCGCCATCATCTACGAGCTTCACATTGGCACCTTCACTCCCGAAGGAACATTCGATTCCGCCCAACGCCACCTCGCCTATCTCAAAGATCTCGGCATCACGCACATCGAGCTAATGCCCGTCAACGCATTCCCCGGAACACGCGGATGGGGGTACGACGGGGTCGATCTCTTCGCCCCGCATGAAGTTTACGGAGGCCCCGAGGCACTCAAGCGATTCGTCAACGCCTGCCACGAACACGGCCTCGCGGTGTTGCTCGACGTGGTCTGCAACCACCTCGGCCCCTCTGGAAATTACCTCGGCAAATTTGGCCCATACTTCACCCACCTGCACAACACGCCCTGGGGAGACGCCGTCAACCTTGAAGACGCAGGCAGTCATGAAGTCCGCCGCTTCTTCTGCGACAACGCCATCATGTGGCTCCGCGATTATCACTTCGACGGCCTGCGCCTCGACGCCGTACACGCCTACATGGACCGCTCCGCCATCCACTTCATGGAGCAACTCGCAACTGAGGTCCGCGCACTTGAAGCCGAAACCGGCAAGCACTACGTCGTCATCGCCGAAAGCGATCTCAACAATCCAAGATTTGTGCAAGCCCCAGAAGCAGGCGGATACGGCATGGACGCGCAATGGAGCGACGACTTCCACCACGCGCTCGTCACCGTGCTTACCGGCGACCGCAGCGGCTACTACTCCGACTTCGGCTCCATCGCCGATCTTGCCAAATCTCTCAAATCAGTCTTCGTCTACGACGGAATCTACGCGCCACACCGCGACCGCATTCAAGGCCGCCCCGTCGAAGGGCTGCCCGCATGGCGCTTCCTCGGCTACGCGCAGAACCACGATCAGGTGGGCAATCGCGCAAAAGGTGAACGCCTCAGCCGCCTCGTCAGCGCAAGCCGTGCAAAGATCGCCGCCGCGCTCGTCTTCACCGCGCCATTTGTCCCCATGCTCTTCCAGGGCGAAGAGTGGGCCGCAAGCTCGCCGTTCCAGTACTTCACCGACCACGAAGAGGAGTTAGGAAAGCTCGTATCCGAAGGGCGCAAGAAAGAATTCGCCGCCTTCGGCTGGAACCCGGACGAAATCCCCGACCCTCAGGACGAGCAAACATTCCTGCGATCAAAACTAAACTGGGACGAGCAGTTCCAGCAGCCGCATGCAGAGATGCTTTCCTGGTACAGAAAACTCATCGCACTCCGCAAGACCTATCCAGACCTGACAAACGG
>DATGAD010000348.1:0-7291 GCA_035313725.1 Alloacidobacterium sp.
TTCTCCTGCCATGGAATTCCATCCACAGTAAGTTGCAGAGTGCTGATGCTGCGCGGCTCCCGCGAAGTAAAAGTACCGCTCGAAGTCTGCGCCGAAGTTGCGGCCCCCGTAAGTTGACCGAGCGCCAGAGTGTCCGTATCAAGATGCGCAAGGGGTGCCTGGCGCAGCGTCAGCCGCTGCCGCGGAACACGCGCACCCACAGGACGCGCAGCAATCTCCGCAATCACCACAGCTGTGTCCTGATCAGAAAGCGAGCGTAGTGTCTCAAGCACAGTCTCGCCGTGAGTAGCCGGAACAACATTGCCGCGGACCGTCGTACTGGTCACGCAGTAGTCACGCGAAAGCGGCGTGGTAGCTCCCCAACTCACCACAGTTACCACCACAGAAACAGGCGGTGAGGTTGTCGACTGTGAAACAGTTTGAATCTGCGGCTCAGCCGTCAATCGCACAACATCGCGCTGATTGCTGCCACCGTCAAAGACCAGGTAATCACCAATCTTGAGTTGCTCAAAATCTCCCACCAGCATCGCGCTAAACTCAGTCTGTGGAAGACAGCAGTTCGCATTCCCCCAGTCATAGAGCGACATCTGATTACTCCCTGGATCAAGCTGCACATCCATCAGCGTCTCGAAGACGATAATTGGATCGTCGCTCGCGCTGGGATTGTTGCTCACCTTGAATCCAGCGAGCAGCGGCTGCGGACTATTCACCTGGAACTGCAGCCATGTGTGCGCGGAAGCGCCATCATCCATCTGGTAGCCAATGAGGGCGAGGTGCCCGGCAACCGACCGGCGCTGCGTCGCAGTGCCTAGAAATGCCTCGTTTGCAACGCGATCCTGCATGTAGCTGAGGTTGTCAGCCGTGGCGGAGAACAGCTCTACCATCACTATGCCTAGGTCAGCCTCGTTTTGCTCCGTCCACGCCGGCAGGCGAGTAGGAATGAAATCCAGCAATGCCTGGCGAAAGCCCGCGTAATCCTTCGTCAGATAATCAATGGCCACAGCCATCTCGGGCTGCGGAGCAGGTTGCGCAGTCGGCACGCTGCAATCAAAGGGATCGTCACACGCGAGACGGAAGCGCAACTTGGCGTTGCCAAAAAACGGATCGATATCCTGACCATTAACTGTAAGCGTGTAGATCGAAAAGTCTCCCAGCGAGTTCAGTGTCAAGACGACGCTCTGACTAGCGCCAGGAGGACTGGATGGTGGAGGCAACGCAGCAGAGAGAATCCTCGGAAAGAGCCGCTGCCCGCCCGTCAACGTATAGCTTAAAGGGTTCGTCAGATATAACTCTTGCGAAGGTGTGATGGGCGTCAGAAACGTGACAATCAGCCGGACATTCGCATCATCGACCGCCACACGCGCGACCCCCTGGGCTCCCGGAGCGAGCACCGGCGCGGGACATTGAATGGTCGGCGATAAAGTATTTTGCGTCACGCTCACACCTGAACCTGAAGGGTCTGCCGCTGCTGTGTTGCCTTCAACGTATATGTAATTTCTATAGTTACGAGTTCTTCTTCTCCCGGTTGGCTTGTCACGCTGATCTGGTTCACATCGATACGATCGCCGAGCCATCGCTGCAGATTGTTACTGATAAGAAACTGCGCGCTCGCTCGCAGCATGTCGCTATTCGGCGCGAACACCAGTTGCTGTACTCCAACTCCAAATTCCGGAAGATTGACCCGCTCACCAGGGCTCGTGAACAGCACCTGCAAGATCAAATCCCGCATGTGGTCGTCGGAACCCGTCAGCTTCGGCACGCCCGTGCTGCTCACGCTGTACGGATAATCGAGAAAACGCTGCGCCAGTGGATCGGATTGAATCTGGTCTGCCATCTCTTCCTTCCCGCCGTTACCCGGCAAATCTCGAAATACCGTTGTCAATTCCCGCTACAAACAGCACTCAGCCGTCACCCCGTATTCACCTTCGTGGACAACAAGCTTGATGTCGGCGATGGCATCGGCGGCGTCGGCGGCATCGGCGTCACCGGACCCCCCACAGGCGTTGTTTCGCCCGGATGCATGTGCGACTGAAAGACCTGAACGATCTGCTGCAGATATTGCAGAAGCTCATCGCCAAGCACCACGGGATGCGTCGAGTTCTCCACTAACTCAATCTGCGGCGCATCGATGACAACCTTGGTCGCATTGCCCGCTGCCACTTTCACCGTGCTCGAATCCATCGATACGGTATTGCCGTTGCTATCAGTGATTTCCAGCGTGCCGCCATCGTCATCGAGAACCAGCTTGTGGCCGGATTTCGTCTTCAAAACTTTCTTTCCCGGTTGCGCAGATTCAGGGATATCGCCGCTCGTGTACCAAGTCCCGCTCCAGATCGGATAGCTCAGGTCGCCTCCCTCAAACTCGATCCACACGCCCGCTCCCACATCCGGAACAGCGAAGAACCCCTGCTCACTCGCGCCTCCATAAGCAAATGCAGGCAGCGCCCAGCCCGAATCTTCGACACCCAGCACTCTGGGCACATTCGCCTTGATCCGTCCCAGATTGCTGGGATCGTTGTTGTCGATCACCTGCCCCCGGTACTTGCCGTAATAGTGGCTGTCCACTCGTTGAATCAGCCGAGCCACCACCTCGTCGATGTTATTCATGGTTACCCTATATCCCCGGTATCGCGAGCCCCGCGCTGCTGCTGCCGAACTGTTCGCTGCCATCCAGATCGCGCGCGTTTCGACGCGCCTCGAAGCGCTGGATGTAATCGCCCTCGTGGTTCATCTCATGTACGACCTTGGTCACGTAGTACTTGCCGCTGTAGGTTGTTCCCGCACCCTTCACCAGCACCAGCCGATGCGGCCGCAACACCGATTGATACGCATCACTGTTAATTTCTCCATGCGCCGCGATCAGCCAGCCCGCTTCATCTCGCACAGCCTGAACAATGGTCTGCATTTCCGTCGCATCGCTTGTCGGCGGACCAAGCACAAGCATCTGTGCCATCGCATCTTTTGGAGTAACCAAACTCCCCAGAGGACCTCCGATCAGCGAGTTGGCATCCTTATCTCCAAGCTTGTTCAGTTGCATATCGCTCACCTGCGCCGTGTTCGCGCTGTTTGCCGCGACATCCATCTGCGATGCCTTCACGTTTAGTGGCCTCTGCCCGCTCAAGTGGGCATAGAAACTCTTCAGGTTGCTTTGGTCCCCAAACTGGATGGCAAGATCCGGCTGCGGCGTATCGCTCAGCTGCGGTGCGCGAAAATATGCGTTGACCGTCCCTGTGTCATCGGTCTCGAAGTAAAACTCCATACCATTCTTCTGCGCCAGGTCGCGAACGAATTGAATATCCGTGCCACGCTGCACGATCGTCGTGTCGTCTTCCTGATGCACAGTTGTCGTCGTATCTGCCTGCACCGCAACTCCATAGCCGCCGACAATCTGTTGCACAATGTCGCTATCCGCCATGTTCAGCCACGTTGCGATCTTTTCTTCGAGACTCATCAATACGCTCGTATCCATGCCGCTTACTTTGATAAATGCGTTATCCGGCTCACTACCCAGGTCCACGTCCACATTCGTGATATAGCCATCGAAGACCGTTTTTAGCCCATCGTTGCTATCGCCTCCACCTGGCAGGCTGCCAGCCGCCGCTGCCAAACCGCCGCCATCTGTAAAACCAACCTGAATCGTGACCGCGTTAAAAAGTGCCAATCTATCGTCATCGAGATACGTCCACGAGCCATCGTCCTGAAGCCGAAGGGCAATTTGCAGGTGAAAGGTGTTCGCCGTCCCCGTATTTTCCTCAACGGTCAACGACACCACATCTCCATAAAAACCCTCATCAACTGCAGTTCCCGAAAACGCGATTTGGTATGCCTTATTGGCCATCTTTTCCGGTTGAGCCGCGCCACAAAATATATCTGCGTCTTTTGCATCTTCTTTCGCGGTTCAGTTCCCTGCACCGCATTCTTTGTCTAAGCGGCTGTCGTTGAAACCGGCCGCAGGGATTGTTTTCCATTCGTTCTCAACTGCGATTTGGCGGGATCGGCAACTGCCGTCCCGGTTCAAGCAAATCTTCCGGATCCATCTCCGTATTGGCATCGGCAATCAGCCAGAACTTCTCCGGGTTGCGATAAAACTTGTACGCAATCAGGTCCAGCCGTTCATCGGCGGTGTACGTATGCAGATAGCCAGCAGGCGTCGGCGGAATGAAGCGCGTTTTCAGCGCCGTCACCGTTTGTCCGTCCGCGTTGGTCGTCTGATACGTGGCCACATTAGCGTACCGACTGCCTTTGAAAATCATCCGTCTCCTCTTTCCTTCGCCTCCGGTTCTATAACGAGAACGAGAGCGACGAGCTAACTCCAAATTGCACGGCATATGCCAGATTGAGCGCCGCCATCACCTGCTTCACGCCCATCGAATAGTTGTAGGCCGCGTTCCCGAGCGTGTCTCCCGCAAGCTGGTTTGGCTGCAGAATGTCCAGGTTCACAGAAACATCCGCGCGTATAGGGTTCAGCAGAGTATCGTATTCAGTTTCAGTAACGCTCAAGCTCGTGATCGCCACCGGAAGAATCCGGAATGGCCCCCAGAAGAAAAGTACGGTGGGCAAACTCGAAGGCGGTGATTGATGCGACCCGGTGCTGCCGCTCAACGAAAGCAGATTCAAAGAGGTGGGACTCTGAGGAACCATCAGCATTTCAAGCGCCGAGAGCGTCGGCAGCATGCCGCTTGTCGCCGCAATCGGATTTCCCTGCGCCAACAGGTCCGTGGCATCGATCCGCAATGTAAAGCTCATGCTTTCGGACGGAGGACATGGCTGCTGCTTTGCGCTGGTGGCGCCTGAGTTGGTGCATGCCGGAGGGCGTCTCGGTATCGCTGGCGTGCGTGACACCTGCGTCGGATTGAACTGAAAGACTACGATGTTCGGCAGCGCTCCCAGAAGTCCGGCGCCAAAGTTCAAAAATGCGCCTTTCAATGCAGCCATGTGTCCCTCGTCATTCTTGTTACCCGCGTTCGCACTTCCAACTCCGTCACATCAACTTCAGCTTCACCGCATCCAGCCAGGAACGCGCAATGCTCTGAGCCGCATGCTCGTCCGTCATCGTGTGCAGGTCCACATTCACCGGCGAAGCGCTCACACTGCTCAAGCTTTTCGATCCCGGCGCCTGCGCGTTTTCCCCGCAATACACTTCCACTCGCTCGGCAAAGATAGCAGCCGCGCGCGTCGCAATTGGGCGGATGCGGTGCTCATGCCCTTCGGCATTCGTAATGTTCAGAGCCAGCGAATCTATATTGAGATTCAGCATCCCCATCCCCGATATTTCAGGTAATCCCGCGAAGAAGTTAATTCCATTCCGCAATTTCCTTCTCCGGGACCGGCTTTTCCATCTTGATGAACTCGTGGCGCGCCGCCTGCGCCAGATGCGTCATGCGCACCGGCGTTCCATCTTCCGCCGCGCGAAATGCAGCATTCATGGCGATGTTGCGAATATTGCCTCCGGGAATTGCCAACCGCGCCAGCATGTGGGTCTTCAGCGCATCGGTCGGCGTATTTCGTGGGAACACCCGCTGCCATATTTCTTCGCGCTGCGCAAATTCCGGGAAGGGAAAATTCGCCACAAAACGAATGCGTCGCAAAAACGCTGGATCTAAAGCACTCCGCATATTTGTCGCAAGCACTGCTAGACCGCGATAGGACTCCATGCGCTGCAAGAGATAGTTGATCTCAATGTTCGCATAGCGATCATGGCTGTCCTTTACCTCGCTGCGCTTTCCGAACAGCGCATCGGCCTCATCGAAGAATAGAATCGCTCCGCCATCTTCGGCCGCATCGAAAACACGGCGCAGATTCTTCTCCGTCTCGCCGATATATTTGCTGATCACGCTTGAGAGGTCGATCCGGTAAAGATCAAGATGCAGAGTATTCGCCAGCACTTCAGCCGCCATCGTCTTGCCCGTGCCGCTGCTGCCTGCAAACAATGCGCTGATGCCCAGCCCTCTGCGGCTAGTCGCGCCGAACCCCCAGTTCTCATATACCTTCGACCGATGCCTGACGTGCGAGGAAATCTCTTGCAGCATCCCTTTTTCGCCCGGCGGCAGCACCAGGTCATCCCACTGCGCAACCGGCTCAATGCGCTGCGCCATGTTCTCCAGCCGCGCGCGCGCCTGCGAGCGCCCTGCATCCCACAGTGCCTGCACCAGCGCTTCGTTGTCGGTTCCCGATTCGAGAGCCTCATCCACTGACGCGCGAATCCCGGCAAGGCTCAGGTTGAACTGCGCCACAAGATTCGGCACATGACCATTGATGTGCACATTGGCAGCGCTCAACAAATCCTGCCACGCGGCCTGTTGCTCCTTCGTTGTAGGTTTGCCGATATCCAGAGTCTTCAGGCTACGGCCCAATGGTCTCCAGCGATCTCTGGAGCTCAGGATCAGGGGGCCTTGAATCCGATCTACAAATCTCGAGACCTGTGCCACCGACTTGGCGTCGTTTGCATCCACGCCTTCGGTGTCGATGTAGATTGCACTCGAAGTCAACACGGATTCGCGCTCCCACAAACGAATCAACCCCTCAACTTCCTGAGCATTTGCCGGGATTTGATCCGCTGCCAACGCGTACAACATGAAACCAGCTTCCGCGCAACCCGCAGCCGCAACGGCGCGCTTGGCAACCTCATCCCCGCCGCACAGGTGAATCGCAGGCAGCTGCCGCTGTGGCCGGTTCCAGGCGTCGGCAATCAGATGCGCCTGCACCGCGTGCGACGGCACGATGTCCTCCGCAGGCTCGACCGTGCGCAGCAGGCCCACCAGCCGATCGTCCAGATGCTGAAGGCCAGTTAGAAAATGAAGAATTCTCTCGTCGATTCCCAGTGGACTCGTCGTCAGCGGCACACCCGCCTGATTGGATACCTCGATCAGCCGCCAGCGGCGAAGTGGAGCCGCTGGATTCAGCGCACTCCAGTGCGGAGCGGGCAATGCAGCCAGTGCCAGGCTGAACGTCGGATAACTGCGAGATGCGCCGCCCTGAGCGGCAGCGCATAGTCCGGCCAGCGAAGAATCGAGTTCCATCCCTGCGCAAAGAAGTAGAGTCGCGCGTTCAAAGGGTGACAAGTTAAAGCTTCGCGCTAATATCTCCAGCGCCGGCAACGGCTCCGAACTGTTCAACTCGACCTGACTGGAAGCTGGAACAGCCTCCACCTTCATCGGCTCGCTCTCACTCTGAGCGCGGTTTGCATAGCGCTCCAGGCAGGCGCGTACCTCGGCCATGGCGGCCGTAAGGTACCGTTGATTATGCTCGATCCAGTTGATTCCAGTAGTCGCCATGCTAGGACACTCCCAGG
>DATGAD010000349.1:0-5146 GCA_035313725.1 Alloacidobacterium sp.
CGCTGCTCCCCCGCCATCTTGAAATCATCTACGAAATCAATGCGCGCTTTCTGGATACCGTGCGCAAACATTTTGATGGCGACGAGGCAAGAGTCTCACGGATGTCGATCATCGACGAACACGGAGAGAAGTTTGTGCGCATGGCAAATCTGGCGTGCGTGGGGAGTTATCGCGTCAATGGCGTTGCCGAGCTGCACACTATGTTGCTGAAGCGTGAAGTTCTGCGGGATTTCAACGAATTGTGGCCCGAAAAGTTCATCAACGTGACGAACGGAGTGACGCCGCGGCGCTGGCTTGCGGTTAGTAATCCGGAGCAATCGGCTTTGATGACGCAGAAAATCGGAGATGGGTGGATCAGCAATCTCGACGACTTGAAGAAGCTCGAAGCATTTGCGGATGACGCAGCATTTCGCGCTGATTGGAACAAGGTTCAATACGATGTGAAGGTCCGATTGGCGAAATACATATTAGAGGCGACAGGAATTTCGGTCGATCCACATTCCATGTTCGACGCCCAGGTGAAGCGGATTCATGAGTACAAACGGCAGCACCTGAGCGTGCTTCATATTCTTACTCTTTATTTCCGCCTGAAGCAGAAACCGAGTCTGGAAATCGCGCCGCGCACGTTTCTGTTTGGCGGCAAGGCAGCGCCCGGCTACGTCATGGCCAAGCTGATCATCAAGCTCATCAACTCAGTCGCCGCGGTGGTGAACAACGATCCGGATGTGAAGCAGCGTTTGAAGGTGGTCTTTCTTCCGGATTACAACGTTTCACTCGGACAGAAGGTGTATCCGGCAGCGGATTTGAGCGAGCAGATCTCTACGGCGGGCAAGGAAGCCTCCGGAACCGGGAATATGAAGTTCGCGATGAATGGAGCGCTCACGATTGGGACCCTTGACGGAGCCAACGTGGAGATAAGGGACGCCGTGGGCCACGAAAACTTTTTCCTTTTCGGTCTTACCGCAGATCAGGTTCAAGCCAGACTCGCGGAAGGCTATCATCCGCGCGCGATCTACGAATCCAACCCTTTCCTGCGCGAGGTGATCGACGGCCTTGCCTCCGGGCAGTTCTCGCACGGCGATCGGAACCTTTTCCGTCCGCTTCTGGATCAGCTGCTAAACCACGATCCGTATCTCCTGTTTGCCGATTACCAGTCGTATATCGATTGTCAGGATCAGGTGGGTGAGACCTATCAGGACACGGAGAAGTGGAATAAGATGTCGGTTCTGAATGCGGCAAGGATGGGAAAGTTCTCCTCTGACCGCTCGATTCGCGAGTACAGCCAAAATATCTGGCGAGTCGACAAGCTGACCACTTGCTAGGCGGTATCGACATAAAGCGGCCGTCTGGACGGCAGATTCAGCGCTTTAGATTGGCGTGTGCGCCCTGCTTGTGGCACGCAGGAAGCGGGATGTGGTTATATTCTTGCTGCAGAAACGCATCTCAGTTTCAGGCAATCTGGAGAGTCCTATGGTGAGCGAAGCGAAAGTGCAGTCACGTATTTCTCCGCTGGCGGGCAAGCCGGCGCCGAAGGAAATGCTGATCAATGTCGACGATCTCAGGCAGCAGTATCTCGACCGCAAGCCCGACCTGAGCGACCCAACGCAGATGGTGGCTTTCGGCACCAGCGGCCATCGCGGCACGCCGGCAAAGGGGACATTTACTGAAGCGCACATTCTCGCCATCACACAGGCTATCTGCGAGTACAGACGCACGCAGGGCACGGATGGGCCGCTCTTCATGGGCAAGGACACGCACGCGCTCTCGGCCCCGGCGCAGATCACGGCTCTTGAAGTGCTGGCGGCAAACGGCGTGGAGACGATCATTCAGCATAACGACGGTGTTACGCCTACGCCAGTCGTTTCCCACGCGATCCTTGTTTACAATCGCGGACGCAAAGAGCATCTCGCCGATGGCATCGTCATCACGCCCTCGCACAATCCTCCAGAAGATGGCGGCTTCAAGTACAACCCCACGAATGGCGGGCCTGCGGACACCGACGTGACGAAGTGGGTCGAGCAGCGCGCGAACGATCTGCTTAGAGGGAACAACAAAGACGTAAAGCGGATGCCCTATTCGCAGGCCATCAAGGCCGCGACTACGCACGAGCAGGACTTCGTTCTGCCGTATATCAAGGACCTGAAAAATACCGTCGACATGGACGCGATTAAACACGCCGGCCTGAAGATGGGCGTCGATCCTCTGGGCGGCGCATTCGCGCCTTACTGGGATCAGGTCAATTCCATCTATGGTCTGGAAATCGAGGTGGTGAATCCGGTTATTGATCCAACGTTCTCGTTCATGACGGTGGATCATGACGGGAAGATTCGCATGGACTGCTCCAGCCCATACGCGATGGCGAGCCTTCTCCGCCTGAAGGACAAGTATCAGGTCGCCTTTGCCAACGATCCCGATTCAGATCGCCATGGCATCGTCACGCCGTCTGCCGGATTGATGAATCCAAATCACTATCTTGCGGTTGCGATCCAGTATTTGCTTACGCATCGTCCGGAGTGGCCTTCCGATGCCGTTGTCGGTAAAACGCTCGTCAGCAGCAGCATGATCGACAAGGTAGTCAGCGGTCTTGGCCGGAAGTTCTGTGAAACTCCGGTTGGTTTCAAATGGTTCGTCTCCGGCTTGTTCGATGGATCGTTCTGCTTCGGCGGCGAAGAGAGCGCGGGCGCGAGCCTGCTGCGGCGTGATGGCACGGTGTGGACGACCGACAAGGACGGCCCGATCATGGACTTCGTCGCTGCTGAAATCACGGCCGTTACTGGGAAAGATCCGGGCCAACACTTCGCTGAGCTGGTCGAGAAGTTCGGCATGCCCTACTACACGCGCATCGATGCGCCGGCGAGTCCGGAGCAGAAGGCGAAGCTCAGCAAGTTGTCTGCGGACTCGGTGAAGGAATCGCACATGGCGGGTGAGAAGATTACTGCCAAGCTGACGCATGCTCCTGGCAACAACGCGCCTATCGGAGGCCTGAAGGTTGTTGCGGAGAATGGCTGGTTCGCAGCCCGGCCATCGGGAACTGAGAATCTCTACAAGATCTATGCGGAGAGCTTTAAGGACGAAGCCCATCTGCAAAGCATTGTGGATGAGGCGCAGCAAATCGTAACAAATGCCCTTGCCTAGGGCCTGTTAACACTATAGGGCGAACAGCGTTGCGAGCAAAAATCAGGCCAGACGAGGCGGAGTCCGAAGGCTGTGGCGGGACCACCGTTGAGGACGACAACAAAGTATGGCCTGATTTTGGCCGCAACCCGGAGGGAGAGGGCGGATTTTTCCCGATTGCTTCGTCCCTCGTCGCTGACATACACCCGGTATGCGTCACTCCTCACTCCTCGCACTCAGAAAAATCCGCTCCTCTCGCTGGCGTCCTAATAGTGTTAACAGGCCCTAACATCGCATTCAGCTTTTAGTCAGCGTTTCGCAAAGATTCCCTATAATGCAGCAGCGCGGCCCACGTCCGCACAATCACGTCTGGAGCGGAATCTACCATGACTACAACCGTTGAAAAAGCTACGGACCAACTCTGGGAACGCTGGCCTGCCCTGTCGCGGGAACAGCGGATGAAGCAGTTTCGCGAATTGCACACGGGCGAGAAGGCTGATTTTTTCCTGGAGATGAGCGCGCATGACCAGAGCGACCTGCTGCAGGACTTACCGCACGAGCAGCGGCATGTGTGGATGCGCCTGCTTGCACCGGACGATGCGGCGGACGTGATCCAGGAAGCAGGGCCGGAACTTCGCGACGAATTTCTCTCCCTGCTGGACGAACCGACACGCAGAGAAGTGACTGCCCTGCTTGCGTACAAGGAGGATGACGCCGGCGGGCTGATGAACCCGCGCTTCGCGCGCTTGCGGCCGGAGTCGACGGTCGATGAAGCGATCTCTTATTTGCGCAAGGAAGCGCCTACAGTCGACCACATCAACTACGCCTATGTGCTGGACCAGGCACAGCATCTTCTGGGAGTAGTGTCATTGCGCCTGCTCTTTTCTTCCGATCCGAACAAGATGGTTCAGGAAGCGATGAAGACCGATCTGGTCTGGGTCACTCCTGAAACGGATCAAACAGAAGTCTCAAGGCTCGTCCGTGACAACCGCTTGCTTGCCGTTCCTGTGCTGGATGCCGAGCGTCGCATGGTCGGCATCGTGACTGTCGATGACATTGTGGATGTGGTGGAAGAAGAGGCGAGCCGGGATATCCAGAAGCTCGGCGGCATGGAGGCCCTCGATACGCCCTACCTGCACACCACGCTGATCGAGATGGTGAAGAAGCGCGCCGGGTGGCTGGCGATTCTCTTCGTCGGCGAAATGTTTACCGCGACCGCCATGGGCTTCTTTGAAGATGAGATTTCGAAGGCGGTGGTTCTCGCGCTGTTTCTGCCGCTCATCATCAGCAGCGGAGGGAATTCAGGATCGCAGGCGACCTCCCTTGTGATTCAGGCGATGGCATTGGGAGACGTTCGGCTGCGTGACTGGTTCCGGGTCATCCGCAGGGAGCTGGTTTCCGGAGTTCTGCTGGGCGCCATTCTCGGCGTCATCGGTCTCACGCGCATCTTCGTCTGGCAGTCGCTCTTTCACACCTACGGTCCGCAGACGCCAATTCTCGCGCTGACGATTCTCTGCGCCCTTGTCGGCGTTGTTACCTTTGGGACACTTGCAGGCTCGATGCTGCCGTTTATTCTGCGGCGCTTCGGTCTCAACCCGGCCAGCGCATCCGCGCCGTTTGTGGCGACTCTGGTCGATGTAACCGGGCTGATCATTTACTTCAATATCGCGAGAGTCATCATGCTTGGAACGCACTGACGCTTGGGTTAGACATCGGCCCGGGCGAGGGCCAGCTCCATCAGGGTCTGATGGGTTCCCACGCCTTCGGGTCCACTCGACCCCTCTTCCGGATGCAGTTGCGTGTACTTTCCGTCAGAGCCAAGAACCCAGGCTTGCCGCTGGTCGCGCAGGCAGATGTCGAGGATCTCCCACAGGCGCTGTTTCGGGTCGACAGCGAAGACGGGCGTCACCACTTCAATCCGCTTGGAGAGATTGCGGAACATCCAGTCCGCCGATCCGATGAAGTATTCGCCTTCCGCGGGATTCTCACTGCCGTTAGCGAAATAGAAGATACGCGAATGTTCGAGGAAACG
>DATGAD010000350.1:0-14529 GCA_035313725.1 Alloacidobacterium sp.
CGACTGGCCGGATGAGGTAATGTTCCCACCCATTGCGTCCATTTGCTAACTCACACCGTCCTTATCAGCAAGTGAGCGAAAGCGCTCCGGTTTACCATTGGTTCTCCGTTGATGCTGAAAAGCAATCGGAGCGCCGCTCACCCCATGTATTCTGTGACCAACCCGTAGTCTGGCAGTTCCCATATTCAATTGATTCCAGAGCCGAAAGGGTCTCCCGTGCCATCCTTTCCACGCCTGATGTGTTTCTGCTTTCCGCTCATCGCCACTGCAATATCGCTTGCGCAGACCGCGCCCAGTCCCGTGCCCGCACCTGCGGCCACAAGTTACGACCCGCGCATCACTTTCGCGCCCGTGATGTTCCCCGATCCGGTCAACGCCTACCGCTCCAGCAACGGAGCGCCCGGTCCAAATTATTGGCAGAATGAGGCAAGCTACGAGTTGCACGCCAGCCTCGACACGCAAGCGAAGCAGCTGACCACCACCGAGACCATCACCTACACCAACAACAGCCCGGACACGCTGCCCAGCCTCTGGATTCAGCTTGAGCAGAACATCTACCGCAAAGACTCTCGCGGACAAATCCTTTTCGGCAGCTTCATGCGCCGTCGCCGGAACAACACCACTCCCAGCGCGACGCCCGAAAACACAAATACCGAAGGCTACATCTTCAATTCCGTCGAGGTCGAATCCGGCAAGACGACCGCGAAGGCAAACTACATCATCAACGACACGCGCATGCAGATCCGCCTCGACCAGCCGCTCAAACCCCGAGGTGGTCAGCTCAAAATCCACATCCAGTACCACTACCAGATCCCCGGCGTATGGGGCGGACGCACCTCGTGGGGCATGTCCAAGCAGGGCGAAATTTACGACATGGCGCAGTGGTATCCGCGCATGTGCGTATATGACGACCTGCGCGGCTGGGACACTCTGCCCTACATCGGCAGCGAGTTCTACCTCGAATACGGCAATTTCGATTACTACGTGACCGTGCCCTCGAACATGATCGTCGCCGGCTCCGGCGAGTTGGTGAATCCGAAAGACGTTCTCACCCAAACCGAGATCAACCGCCTCGATCAGGCCCGCAACAGCGACAAGACCGTCTACATCCGCAACGCAGCCGAAGTCGCCGATCCTGCCAGCCGTCCGAAACAAGGCGGCACGCTGACCTGGCACTTTCATATGGATCACACCCGCGACGTTGCCTGGAGCGCATCGCCGGTCTTCGTCTGGGACGCAGCGCGCATCAATCTCCCCGACGGCAAAAAGTCTCTGGCCATGAGCGTCTACCCGCCGGAAAGCGTCGGCCCCGACGCCTGGGATAAATCCACCGAGTACGTCAAAGACACGGTCGAGCACTTCTCGAAGCAGTGGTATCCCTACCCGTGGCCCGCAGCCATCAACGTCGCCGGCTTCTCCACCGGCATGGAATACCCCGGCATCGTCTTCGACGGCATCCCCGACCACGGCGACTTCCTCTTCTGGGTCACAGCCCACGAGATCGGCCACGACTGGTTTCCCATGCTCGTCGGCTCAAACGAGCGCCGCCACGCTTTCATGGACGAGGGCTCCAACACCTTCATCGACATCGACGAGTCGGCCACCTACGCCAACGGAAAGTACGGCCCCAAGCGCGATTCCGAATACTCGGCAGGCGGCGACCCACCGGACATGATCCTCAAAGTCCTCGACAACCCCGACGCGCCAACCCTCATGGCATCAGCCGATTCCTATGGCTTCGCCCTCGGCCATCCCGTCAGCTATTTCAAGGGAGCCTACGGCATGGTCCTGCTGCGCGAGCAGATTCTCGGCCCCGACCGCTTCGATTGGGCCTTCCGCAAGTACATCCGCGACTGGGCCTACAAACATCCGTCGCCGTCGGACTTCTTCCGCGAGATGCAGAGCGAAGGCGGCGAAGACCTCGGCTGGTTCTGGCAGGGCTGGTATCTGAACAACTGGAAATATGACGTAGCCGTCGACAAGATTGAGGGCTCGTCAGTGACTCTCAGCAATCGCGGCCAGCTTGTACTACCCACGACTGTCGAAGTCACTTTCGCGGACGGCACGAAAACGCGCACGAAGCTGCCTATCGAAACATGGCTCTCAAAAGGCACCTACACCTGGACTCTTGAGAACAAAAGCCCGATCGCCTCGGTAATCGTCGATCCCGACCACCAGCTACCAGACGACGACCGCAGTAACAATGAGAAAAAGGGGCAATAATACGGGGAAAAGCCACATTTGACACCTAATGCACGGCGTGCACGCCGTCCTTTTTTGCGCGCATGATACGGATGCAGCATTGCGCTACCCATACCAGCACTACCGCGATAACGGCCAGCAAGAGCGTCATCTCTTCCGACGGCGAGCCCGGCGTCAGGTAGTCCGCGATCTCATACAAGACCACAGTAAGAGCGAGACTGCACGCCAGGAAAATGGCTATCTTCTTCATCCCCACCCCAGACAGATCTGCAATGCAGACCATCGGACTAATCAGAGTAGACGAAAGAATACGCCCGCGGGCTGCATGTTGAGAAGCATTCCTCACAAATGCGCCAAGAAAATTAACACGTGCCTGCATAATTGCAGACCGGCAGGCGCCCGGAGCCGCGCAACTCCGGACCACCTGCACCTTTCAGACCCGCGACCTCCTCCTTCTCCTCAAGAAGGCTGTCGCACGCCTGAAAATCAAACAGAAGCCTTACATCGGCTGGCCGTCGTACGAGTTCACGTAGGGGCGCAGTTGCTCCACCACTGTTTCAAGCAGCGCCTCCTCACCTGCCTGTACTCTTAGCCGCGGATCATTCGCGATTGGCACCAACACCACGCGCGTCTCCACATGCCGGCCGACAAAATACATCTGAAACGCGGGAATCCTAACCACGAATTCTTCCGGACTCCGGCGGAATTCCGCCAGCCGCTTCACAATGTCGGCTTTTCCAAAGCTGGATGGCTCATAGCCTTGTTCCTTGTGAACAATCCGCAGCCCGGTGCGAACATTTCCGTCCACCGTGACGGGATAAATCGTCTCCGCGCTCGGCGTCAGCAGGCTGTTCGGGTCCTGGCCAGCGCGGTAACTCTTCAACTTCTCCAGACCCAGGTTGTAGACCTCCATGGGTTGCCCCAGCCGTGCCAGTTTCACTTCATCTAATGAGTGAAATCCGAGGCTCTTGTAGTTTTGTTCGTTGACCAACTTCTGCAGCAGACCGATCGCGTTGTCCGCTGCCTGCTGCGGTTGCTGTGCTGGTGTGGTTGACCCGCTTTTGCGCTGCGAACATCCGCTCAACAGAAAAACGCAAGTTAGAAGGGTAAGCCGCACACATGCGTCCGAGCGGCGATAAAGGTTCTGAGTCCGAGAGCCGATGGGTACCATTTTTCTGTCCGCTTGGGGGCGAATCGTTGCTGACCAGTAGTGGCGGCGCGGGCAGGAGCGTTTCAGCGGAGCGGCAGTGTGGTTCCGCCGCATGAATCTCCCTTACTCATCTTCCTTGTGCGTGATAGGCTGATCGGCGGACTCCAAAACTGCCTGCAAAAGAATGCACTCCTCCCTCGGCGATAGCGGACGTCTACGCTCAACCCCTAAAACCAACTGCCCCCATTAAGGATGATCGATGAAGACCGATGCCGAACGCCTGACAGATACAATGAACTACCTGCAAAACTTGCTTCTGCCGCCGCAATTGAATGAAATCCAGGGTCTGCTGCGCGCCGCACCCAACCAGGCCGCTATTTCGCAAGCGCTCTCGATTGGCCACAGCAATCCCTTCAACACTGCGGGACGCAGAGCCAAACGCGCTCTGATGCTTCTGGCTCTCCTGCTCATCAATGACCCCGGCCTGCGCGCCGCCGAGGTGACTCGCATCAAGAACCTTCCTGAAGGTTCCGAGCAGCCGCTGATTGCCGAGATCAAAAGCTGGTTCAACATTCCCGGCATCAACGCCTCCTACGTTGCAAACCACGCGAAGACCAACATCAGCAAAATGCCGAAGTGGAACAACGTGAACTTCGAGCCGGAGGACGCCATCCGCGGCGTCTACAAAATAGACAAACCCTTCAACTGCTATAACGCCTGTGTCTTCTGGGCATTTCAGGCAGGCTCCATCAGCAAGCGCTTTCTCTGGAACTATCTCAAGAATAAAAATGGCAATGATTTCTTCCCCATCTACTCCAGAATCGGATGGGACACGATTGTCGAATACAACGGCCTGAACCTGGTCAAGGATGACTCGCACGGTGGCGATGTCACGGTTCCCGCCGGCATGACCGTATATTTCGAGACACCCTCAAAAGTCTTCGGTCATGTCGCCTGCTCGCTCGGCGACGGCACCGTTATCAGCCAGAATTCGGTAATTCCTGCCATCGGCCTGAAAAATCTCGATCCGCTTTGGGCAGCTGAAGTAGACAAAATGACCAAGGCCATCACTCACATTATCTCCATTCGTTATCTCATGACGCTTCACTTCCATCCCACCAACGCTTATCCCAAAGTAAAGGTGACGAACGGCGCCTTCTGGGATGCGTTCCCCCTGAACGAACGCTGAGAAAGCCTGAAATGGGCCTGCCTTCCATCAAGGGCCGGCCCCGTTTTGTAAAACACGGCTATTCTGGTCAGCGATGGCTTTTCTGCGATCAGTTCGACGGCTGTGGCGGCGAAGGCGCTGGAAAAGGCGCGCCGTATTCGCCAAAGCGGAGATCGGCCTGCAGGAATACACCGCGGCCTTTGCCGACGCGACCACGCTAACTGCCCGTACCCGCCGCGCCGCCACGCTCTTCGGCTATATATGGACCCGGCCCAATGACCGCGGCTTTGTCACATCGCTGCTGCGCTGGATCAGGCTTCTCGAACAGGACAAGCCACTCCGCACCCGCTTCGATCTCTCCTGGCAGACCATGCTGGCCGAGCTCGATTCGGTCCCGCTCTTCGCCGACGCCGGACTGCCCTCGCGCTATGCGCTTCTGCCCGAAGCTTTCCGCCGTCTTTTTCAACGCCTGCTGCCCACGGCGCGGAAAGAATCCGACACCGCGCGCCTCTTCACTGCGGTTTTCTCATCGCCAAAGACCGTTGAGCGTTTCCTCTCGCTCGATGAGCCCACCTTCGCGCGCCTTGCCCGCATCCTCTGGCCTAGGGGTGGACTGGATGCCGTTCCGCATGTTGCCGACGACATCCGCCAGTCATTGAGCCTGCTCGCGACGCGCGTCGCCGGACGGGGCGTCACCGCAGCGGTGCGCGAACGCGGCAGCACGCACAACGTGGAGGCTTCACCCTTTTATCAGTTAGTATTTGCGACCCAGACGTTTCTGCAATCAACAGAACGCGGTAACGAAAATACCTTCGCCCTGCGATCATGGCTCGACTCCGTGCACGCCTGCCGTCGTGAGCTGATCCAGGTGCGCGAGCACATGGAAGAGGCCGGCGTCAGCACCGCCCTCGTCTTCGATCTCACCAGCATGGACGCCTCGCTCGACCGCATGCAGCTGCTTGCTTCAACGATTGCCGGAGACGTGCAGCAGTCCTTGCTCCCCGCGCGCCAACTCCTCAACACGCTCGTCGCCGGACGCCTGGAAGATACGCAACTCGGTCCGCTCATCCGCCAGAACCTCAACCTGCTCGCCCGTAAAACCGTCGAACGGACCGGCCACAGCGGCGAGCACTATGTCGCCAACAACCGCCGGGAATACTGGCAGATGTGGCTCGCCGCCCTCGGCGGCGGGCTGCTCACCGTCTTCACCGCGGCCATCAAGCTGCGTATTTACGAAAGATCATTCCCATCCTTCGTCGAAGGCTTCTTCATCGGCACCGATTACGCCATCAGCTTTATTCTTCTGCAAATCTTCGGCCTCGCCCTCGCCACCAAACAGCCATCGATGACCGGTGCCGCTCTGGCCGGCATCGTGCGCGAAAACCGCGGCGTTTCCCGCTGGAGCAAGATCGCCGACTACGCCGCGCGCATCTGCCGCACGCAGCTTGCTGCGGCCCTCGGCAATGTCATTGCCGTCTGCCTGGGAGCCATTGCCTTCAACCAACTCTGGCACAAGATTTTTCTACAGTCCTATCTGCCCTCGGCTACTGCCAAACATGTGTATGAAACCCTTCACCCCTTTACATCAGGGACCGGCATTGACGCCGCCATCACCGGCGTCATTCTGTGGGCCGCGGGCGTTATTGGTGGATGGTGTGACAATTTCGCCGTCTACAACCGCATCCCTGCCGCCATAGCGCAGCATCCGCTGGGCCAGAAGATCGGGGTGCGCCGCATGCAGCGCCTCGCCAACTGGTTTGAAAATCATGTCGCCGCATGGAGCACCAGCATAGTGCTCGGTTACATGCTTGGCTTCTTCCCCGAATTCGCCAACTTCTTCGGCCTGCCACTTGACGTGCGCCACGTCACCCTGAATACCGGCATGTTTGCACTCGCCGCGTCGCGCTACGGAGTAGCTTCCTTCGGACATAACTGGTTCTATTTCGCGGTCGCAGGTATCGGGATCACCTTCGTGCTGAACCTGGGCACAAGCTTCGCCATCGCTTCCGTCACTGCGCTGCAGGCCTACAACGTCCGTCACGACGAGCGCGTCAAAATCTTGAAATACCTGCTGGCACAGGTCTTTCGCTCTCCACTGCGTTTCGTCTTTCCGGTTGAAAAGGACAAATCAGCCGCAGTATCCGAAGCTGTACCAGAGCCCGCTTACGACTCAGACGAATCAACGATTGACAGCCACGCCGGAAAGGCATAGCGTCAAGCGCGAGCGCGGATTCTTCTCAGCTCTCATATCCCCCGGTATCAAAAAACCAGCTTGTCTGAACCCTCCTTGCTCGCGCGACAAGGCAAGAGGACTGTCCGGCTTTTCGCAGTCTCAGACGCAACGCGGCGCGGAGGAACGATGGCAACCGATACAGTACATCCCGGCCAACCGCTCAAGCGAGTGGCATCACTTCCCGGCCGCCGTTTCGATCATCTCTTTTTCTCGATCATGTCCTTCGTCATGCTGTTGACGGTTTTTGCCGGTTTTGCGCGTACGTATTTCCTCGCCGGCGTCTTCAGCGCGCCATTGCCCAACCTTCTCATCCACGTGCACGGCGCAGCCTTCTCCTGCTGGATCCTTCTGCTGATCGTTCAAACTTCGCTCGTTTCTGCCGGACGCATAGATATTCATCGCCGACTGGGAATCGCAGGGTTCCTTCTGGGATGTTCCATGGTGGTCCTGGGCGTTTTGGCGGCGACCGATTCGCTGCGCCGCGGCGGCTCTCCCCCAAATCCGGATCCGAAGTCGTTTTATATCGTCCCGCTGACGGACCTCCTGGTCTTTGGGACGCTCCTGTTTTTCGCTTTTCGCGACCGCCGGGATTCTCCAGCGCATAAGCGGCTGATCTATATCGCCACAGCCTCGCTGCTGGTCGCCGCCTTCGGTCGATTGCCAGTCGGCGGCGCCACCATGAACGCGCACCTTTCGCTTGCCGCCCTTTGTTCCGAGATATTCCTGCTCGCTCTGGTGATTTACGATCTGTGGTCCACACACAAGGTGCATCGCGTCACGCTCTGGGCTGGCGTCTTCATGATCTTCGTACAACAAGTCCGTCTTCCAGTCGCCGGAACAGCGGCTTGGCAGGACTTCGCGAGCTGGGTGCAGAACATGGTTCACTGATCCCGAGGTGAGCTTGCCATCAGCGACATCTCCGGCTAGCTGTTTCAGTTCGGTCAACGGATCGGATAAGCTCGACCGTCTATCGGATCTACACGCCTGATAGACCGAGTCGAAAGAGCTTTTTACTTGAAAAGCCACCCGGTGCCTGTAGAATTCGATCGCTGAAGATAGCTGGATTTTTACCCGAGGCAGCAATCTCAAAATTCATTCCGCAAAGTGAGGTCGCCGAGATGGCCCACTTAGGATTTTTCACTCTGAGCGTCATGGGGCATCTGTACCCAATGAGCACGCTCGCCCTGCATCTCAAAAAACGCGGCCATCGCGTCACCTTCTTCTGCATCGCCGACTCAGAAGCGTTCATCAGGGATGCTGGATTGGAATGCGTCGTAGTCGGTCGCGAAGACTTCCCTGTCGGTTACATGAAGCGAATGCTGGAGGAGCTGAGCCGCATGAGCGGTATGCGCGGGCTTCGCTTCACCATCGACATGATATGCAATGAAGTGGGCATGCAACTTGACGAGCTGCCGGAGACAATTACAAAAGCCCGCGTCGATGCGCTCGTCCTCGACCAGTTCTTCATAGGCGGCAGCACCGTAGGCGATCATCTCCGGCTCCCCTACGTCCACGTCGCAAATGCATTGCTGGCAAACGTCGACACCAGCCTGCCTCCCATCACCTGCGATTGGAACAATGCAACTGACTTCTTCTCCGTCACGCGGAACCGGCTCACCCAGGCGTTTATCCGAAAATTGTTCATATCGGTGCGCGATGAGATCAACAAGCACAGACGCCCCTGGGGCCTGCCCATGTTCACGGAATTCGTGAACGAAAGATTCGCCGACCGCCCACAGATCTGCCAGCAACCGCCCAGCTTCGAATTTCCAGAACGCGCGCTGCCGCCCGCATTTCATTTCGTGGGCCCATTGCACAACCATGCGAGCCGGACCGATACAGCTTTTCCGTGGGAGCAGATCGACGGGCGCCCGCTCATCTACGCCTCGATGGGAACCCTGCAAAATGGCCTCGACTGGGTCTTCCGCACCATCGCGGAAGCCTGCGCAGGACTGGATGCTCAACTCGTTCTCTCGCTCGGCGGCAACATGGACCCGACTAAGTTTGCAGATCTACCGGGCAACCCCATCGTCGTGAAATTTGCCCCACAACTCGAAGTTCTGAAGCGCGCAACACTGTGCATAACGCACGCCGGATTGAACACGGCCCTCGAATCGCTCGCCCAGGGAGTGCCGATGGTCGCCATCCCCATCACAAATGATCAGCCCGGCGTCGCAGCGCGCATCGTCTGGACCAGGACGGGCAAAGCACTCGCGCTCAAGAAGCTAAAAGCAGCACTGCTCCGCGCCGCAGTGGAGGAAGTCATGACGAATCCCTCCTACCGCCAGAACGCGCAGCGCCTCCAGGCCGAAATCGCAAACCTCAATTCACTGGATCGTGCCAGCGAGATCGTCGAAAGAGTCCTGAACTAATTCCCGAAACCGATCTTTCTCCTTGAGATTCCTGCTCTATTTCTGCTATCTAGTATGCTGCTTTGTTCCCGCGCCTCACCCCGGCATTCACCGTCTATCTCTTCATGTTCGACGGGCTGACAACTATTCTTTCGGGGTCTGTCTCTGATCAGAGTGATTCTAGGCAGTTGCAAAGGAGGGGCGAATGAGAGCATCGGAAGAACTTGCCAAACGACAGCGTGAATACCCTCTGTCCGCCGCCGACCGTGGCGCAGCGTTGTTCAGCCACATGCTGCCCCTGCCCGATCCGCAACTCGAATCCCTGCGTCTTTCACAAGCGCTCGTGGTTGGGGAAGTCAATCGTCCTCTCCCAAATGCCAAGACCTTTCACTATCCCGATGGCAGCCACGCCATCATGCTCTTCAGCGGCCTCCTCGATTTCTTTTCGAGCGCCGCCAAAATCCTCCTCGGCGGCTCCCACATGCACCGCGATGGCAAAGTCGCCGATCCATCTCTTTCGCCCGAGGACGTCATAGCCAAGCTGCAGGCGCTCTTCGAGCGCTGGACGCCCGAGGGCATTGCCGCCGGCAGAAACATCGATGAATTGCCCATCGTGCTCAGTAAAGAATCGGCGGAAAAAGCCGACGATCTGAGCCAGTCCGCGATGTTCTTCATCCTCTCGCATGAGTTCGGCCACATCTCCTACTACAAGCCGCCGGAGGACGACGAACCTCCCCCGACCCTGACCCGCGCGCAGGAGTTCGCAGCCGATGCTATCGGCCTGCAGCGCCTGGTTGCGAGCGGCCCGGGCAGCCAGCGCATGCGCTGTGCGGGAGGCATCGTCTCACTGCGCGTCCTCGCCGTATTCGCCTCTCTGGGGCATGTCTTTCCCAGTAGCCATCCCCAGCCGCTTGAGCGCATCGAGGCCCTGATGCCCGCGCTGCGTGACGCTGCCGCCAACGAGCGAGTCTTCTGGCAAGTCACGCCCATCGCCTTCTCTTATGACGAAATGGTTGAGACCGCAGGTATTCGCGCCGCCAAGACTGGCTTGCATGCCCCGCTCACGGCAGCCCGCATGTTCTCCCGCCTCTCCGCTGTTCTCGAACAGTGCGTGCGGGACGGCACCTCGGGGTCGATCGCCGCCGGCGTCATGCGTTTTGATTGCGAGCGCGCGACGCCCGAGATGATCGAGGAAGTTGCCCATACGGCTGCACGCATGCTGCCGCCGGTACCGCCCACAACCGATTCGCCATACTGGGATAAGGTGTGGACCGACAAGGCGCGCCTTTATCAATCGATCTTCAGTCAGTTGCCTGAGCAAGCCGCCGTCGCATTTCGCACCGCATATCAGAAGCTCTATCCCAACGGAGGATGACGGAAACACCATGTCCATCACAGGCTGCCGCAACGACGCCCTCGTAACACTCCTCAACAGTGTTGGCTATCAGCCCATCCTGCTGCCGCGCACTGGACTTACGCCCCCCGAACTCTATATCTACAAAAACGACAAGCTCATCCGCCGTGGTCCACTCCTCGACTACCTGCCCGATGGGGCGACCATGCCGGAACTCAATCGCGGTCAGCTCGATAACATCGAGCATCACCGGACCGACAAGAAGAGCCTCGGAGTGGCTGCGTCATTTCTCGGTGACGCGCTCAAGTGCATCGGCATCACTTCCGCGCCCAAGCTCGATCTTTCCTTCGCGCGCGACCGCGACATCACCTTCAGCTTCGACGACGTGACCTACGTCTCAATCGACAGCTCAAAAGTCGATCACATGCTGGACAAGCTCAACACCGGAGCCATCCCTAAAGAAGACATCGCCGCCGGTTACCTGCACATTGCGTACGACTACGCCTATGCCGGCAGTCTCTCCATGCGCGCCGCGACAGCCTTCGATACCAAAACAGAGGCCAAGGCGCTGCAGATCGGGACATATATTGATCTGGGGACACAGGGCCAGGTCAGCGTCAAAGACGATTCGACGATCAGCTTCTCCAGCAAGAACGGAGCGAACGCCGCCTTCGCCTGCAAAATAGGACGCCTCGAAAAACGCGGTAAAAAATGGTCCTTCTTCCCTGAGGAAGACGCGGGTGACAGCTTCTTGTCAGACGAGAACCAGAAAGAACCGTACCTGCTCGAACGCGGCGTCGTCATGCTCGTCGAAGAGGAGTAAGAGCGACGCATCATCCCTGCTCGACAGGCTGCGCTAACTCAATCTGCGTGATCTTTCCCAGCGCCGTCCTTAGACTGAAAGCCGCCAACGCCAGCGCGAGAATCAAATTGATTAGAGCGCGGAAGTCCAGCATGTTCTCAATCAGTCGTCCGAACGCTACAGCCATCACAACCCATCCCAGACACCCGGCAAAGCTCACCCAACCCAATGCCCGGTCTGTCGGTCTGCCTGCGCGCAGCAGATTCAAGCCAGCCAGCAGCCATCCAGCCAGCGTTGCGCATTCTGACCACAATAAGAGCTCCGGGCTATGGCCATAGGCCTTGAGACATCCAAGGCCATGGCCGATTCCCCCCAGAAACAACAGCCATCCACAGATGCGATCGACCGTCTTCATAGTTCCTCCGTCGGGGTCGCATGTTCGTTGGCAAACTTTCCATACTGCTCGACAATCGGTCCCCAGCCGCCATCCACGCTATCACGCAGCTTCGCGCCGTCGTCGCCGTGCCGCTCAAGATTACGGTGCTCCAGCTCCACTAACGTCGCAGCTCCAGACTGCGCGATGAAGCGCACCTCCACTTCGCTTGCCTTCGCCGGATCAGGGTCATACCCCCAATCCGGTTGCAGATGCCACGACATCACCACCTTCGCCGGCGGATCCCACTCGAGCACGCGCCCCCACTCGCATTCCGAGCCGTCTGTCATGCGCTCATACCAGCGACCGCCCACCTTGCCTTCGAGAATCGCTGTCTCGTAAGGCTGCTTGCCGATGTGGTGTGTCGACGGCCACCACCCGCCAAAAAATTCTGTGAAGATTTTGAAAGCCCGCTCGCGCGGTGCATTCACCACGACACTCTTCAAAACAGGTGCCAGAGTCTCAGACTGCATGCGGTTCCTCCCATCGCTCGGCGGCTTGTTTGAATGCCGCCAGAGCGTCACTCCAAAGTTGGTCAAGCTCTCGACGAAAGCGCGCCATTCCCTCCGGATCCACAGCATAGATACGGCGCGTGCCCACCTTCTCATCGCGTACCAGCCCGGCCTGCTTCAGCACCCGCAGGTGCTGCGACACCGCCGGACGGCTCACCGGAAACCGCTCCGCCAATTCACCCACAGCCTGCGGCCGGTCTACCAGCGCGCTGAAGATGGCAAACCGCGTCGCATCCCCCAGCGCCTCGCATCCGGATTGAAGGTAAGCATCCACTTACCGTAAGTAAACACTTACGGAATCAGGAAAGTCAAGAAAAATTCTGCGATCACTTAGACGATCAGAGCTCGCCGCCATCTTCGCACGTAATGATGACCTTCCCACGAGCATGCCCTTCTTCCAGATAGCGGAAAGCTTCAGCGGCTTCGCTCAGTCTGTAGCGCCTGTCGATCACCGCCTTTATCTTTCCTGACGTCATAAGCTCGCCCAATATGGTCAGATCCTCTGGCTTGCCTTTTGCGATGAAGAAGGTCATCTTCTTTCGAAGAAATGGCGACAGCACCAGCACTGCTGTCAAACTAGCGACGAGCGCGGCTATGGAAATGTCTTTCGGCGCTCCGACGAGTACAAGTCTTCCCGTGGGATTCAAAATGCGCCTGCATGCAGACAACGAACGGTTCCCAATGCAGTCGAGAAGAAGGTCATACGGCTCGCTGCGTGTTGTGAAATCCTCCTGGGTGTAATCAATCACCCGATCCGCTCCGATCGACCGGACCATGTCCACATTCCTGGTGCTGCATACGCCGGTCACCTTGGCGCCGAACGCCTTGGCAATTTGCACAGCGAAAGTGCCCACGCCCCCCGCCGCACCGTTAATCAACACACTCTGTCCCGTCTGAATTCGTCCGTGATCGCGAAGGCCCTGCAAGGCAGTCAATCCCGCTACGGGTATAGAAGCTGCCTGCTCAAACGTCACGTTATCCGGTTTCTTCACCAGTGCCGATTTCACACCCGTCCCCGACTTGGAAGTCCCATACTCGGCAAAAGCCCCGCGGCACGTGCCGAAGACCTCATCACCCTGCTTGAATTGAGTTACGTTCTTGCCAGTCACCTCAATCGTGCCGGCCACATCAACGCCCGGGCGTTTGATTTTTGGTTTGCCCAGCCCGAGCAGCATGCGAACAATAAAAGGCCCGCCGCTCATGACCTTCCAGTCAAGCGGATTCACAGATGCCGCCCGAACTCTTATTAATACCTCGTCGACTCCGGGGACAGGCTTTTCGATTTCCTCGCATCTGAGAACATCGGCGGAACCATAGTCGCGGTAAACAATCGCTTTCATTGACACACCTTTTCAAGACCGTCTAAGCATAGCGAAAGGGATGAAAATAGCGTTCTCAAGGCCCGCCGTCAGATAATCTACCCCTATGCCAGAAACCATCGGATTCGTAGGACTCGGAATCATGGGCACCGGGATGGTGAAGAATCTCGCCGCGAAGGGCCACACCGTACGCATCTGGAGCCGCAGCGAGAGCAAAGCAGAAGAGCTCGCGAAGTCGCTGAAGACGGAGCACGCGAAGACGCTCAAAGACCTCGTCGCCACGTCCTCCGTCCTGATGCTCTGCGTCACGAACACAGGCGATGTCGAGCAGGTCGTACAAGAAGCTGCCGCCAACCTGAAAAAGGGAAGCCTCGTCATCGACTGCAGCACCATCAGCCCCAAAGCCACAGAAGAGATCGCCGCGAAGCTCCGCGAGCAAGACATCGGCTTCGTCGACGCTCCCGTCTCCGGCGGCAGTGAAGGCGCTGCGCAAGGCACGCTCGCCGTCATGGCCGGAGGAACCGAAGAAGACTTCAACCGCGCCGAGCCAATCCTTCAAGCCATCGGCACGCGCATCACCCACATGGGCCCCGCAGGCAAGGGACAGGTTACCAAGCTGCTGAATCAGATCCTCGTCGTCGTGAATATGCTCGCCGTCAGCGAAGCATTGATGTTCGGAAAGGCTGCGCAGCTCGACCTGAAAAAAGCCGTCACCGCGGTTGAATCCGGAGCCGCAGGCAGCTGGATGCTCTCCAAGCGCGCCCCGCAGGTTCTCGATAACTACTGGCAGCCGGGGTTCATGATCGATCTACAGCAAAAGGACATCGACCTCGTCCTCGAATACGCGGGCGAACTCGGCGTCCCGCTGCTCGCTACGGGAATGATCCGCCAGTTTTATGCACGCCTGCAGAAGGAAGGCAAAGGCCGCCTCGGCAACCATGCCCTCATTCAGGCGCTGGAGCCACTGATGCCAGCCGCAGGTTCAACTGACCTGAAGAAGTAAAC
>DATGAD010000351.1:0-2895 GCA_035313725.1 Alloacidobacterium sp.
GATGGTAGTCCCGCTCCGATTGCTGCTGCGCCCGCTGTCTTGAGCAAGGCTCGCCGTGTCCACTCCTGCATGCAGACTCCTCTTTTAGTTTTCAGATTACTGATCCATGGTAGAACGCGAGGAAACGGATCGTCGCATTCATGACGCGGAGCGCCGACTTTCTGCAACTTGCTTGTATCTGATAGCTTCTAAGGATCATCGGCCTATGAATGCAGAAGCAGTCGCATGGAAGCCAAAACATAACCCCTGGGCGATTGCGCTGACCGTCACGCTGGCCACGTTTATGGAGGTGCTGGACACCTCTATCGCCAACGTCGCGCTGCCGCACATTGCGGGCGGGCTTGGCGCCTCAGAAGACGAGGCGACGTGGGTGCTGACCTCGTACCTGGTGTCGAATGCCATCATTCTTCCGCTGAGCGCGTATCTGACTTCGTTTGTCGGGCGCAAGCGCTTCTACATGTGGTGCGTGGTGCTCTTTGGAATCAGTTCGGCACTTTGCGGGCTGGCTCCTTCGCTGCCGCTACTGATTTTCTTCCGCGTGCTGCAGGGCGCGGGTGGCGGCGGGCTCGCTCCGAGCGAGCAGGCGATTCTCGCCGATACGTTTCCGCCGAAGAAGCGAGGGCAGGCCTTTGCGGTCTATGGATTGGCGGTGGTTGCGGCTCCGGCGATAGGGCCGACGCTTGGCGGCTGGATCACCGACAACTACGACTGGCGCTGGATTTTCTTCATCAACGTTCCGGTGGCCATTGTTTCGCTTTACCTGACGTCGCGCATGGTGGAGGATCCGCCGCACATTCAGGAAGAGGTCAATCGGCTGCGCGGCAAGGGGCTGAACCTGGACTATCTAGGTTTTGGCCTGCTCGCAATTGGTTTCGGATCGCTCGAATTTGTGATGGATAAAGGGCAGGAGGACGACTGGTTCGGATCGAATGTCATCACGACCTTTGTCATACTGTGCGTTGTCGCGCTGCTGGTGCTCGTCGCCTGGGAGATCGCTCAGATTCGCAAAGGGCATAAGCCAATCCTTGACCTGACACTCTTTCGCAACCGCACTTTTGCGATTTCCTTCGGACTGATGTTCGTTCTCGGTTTCACGCTCTTTGGGACGACCGTGCTGATTCCACAATTTGTGCAGACGCTGCTTGGATACACGGCGGAGCGCGCCGGTTTGGCGATTTCTCCGGGCGGGCTCACCGTCATGGCATTGATGCCGCTGGTGGGGTTCCTGGTGGGCCGCGTCGATCCGCGCTATCTGATTGTCTACGGTTTCACATCGCTGGCAGCGGCACTGGCGCTGATGCACACGCTCGACCTGCAGGTGAGTTACTCATATATCGCGTGGCTGCGCGTCTTTCAGGCGTCGGGGCTGGCGTTTCTCTTTGTTCCTATTAATACGCTCTCCTACACCGATGTCCCGCTGCAGAAAAACAATGACGTGTCTGGTCTAACGAATCTAGCGCGCAACATCGGCGGCAGCGTCGGCACAGCGTTCTTCATTACATGGCTGGCGCGGCGCAGCCAGTTCCATCAGGACCGGCTCACCGGACACGCAAACATGTCGGATCCGATGTTCCAGTTCAACGTGGACGCGCTGGCGCGGTATTTTGAGCACGCGCGCGGCGTTGCCTCGTCATCGGCACAGGCGCGCATGATGGCGCAGGGCAATCTGTATCGGCAACTGATCACGCAGAGCACCATGCTTGCATATCTCGACGTGATTACGGTACTGGCCATTGGCTGCGTGTGCATGATTCCGCTCGCTTTCCTGATGAAAAAGCGCAAAGCCGGCGGGCCCATGGCAATGCACTAAGTCCTGCGGAGCGATGCACTAGAATTGTTCTTTCGCCGCATTGCTGAATTTCCCGAGCGGCGTAAGCTTACTTTTCGGGGGTTCGTGACGTGCGTCGTTTGTTTGCTTATGCCGCAGCCTTGCTGCTCATTCCCAACTTTTATGCCCAGGCCCAAAAACAGTGGACCGTAGCCGATATTTACGGCAACGGCAGTCTTGCCGAGCGCGGGCCCGGCGAAATGACCTGGGCTCCGGACGCAAGCCGCGCCGTCTTCATCGGCGACCACGGCGACATGATGCAGTTGAACGCCGCCGACGGCAAGATAACCAAGCTGCTCGATCACGAGAAGATTGCGTCGATCATGAAGGCGCAGTTGGGTGAGAAGGACCGCGACCATCGCGCGCGCTACAACGAGCCGGACTACATCTGGACTCCGGATTCGCAGCGTCTGCTCTTCGACACCAACGGCACGCTCTGGATCTACAACCTGCAGAACGGAACCGGCGTAGAGGTGGGGCGCACGGGACAAGGCAGCGGCGACGATCCGAAGTTTTCGCCCAACGGGCAGTTCATTTCCTACCTGCACGATCACAATCTGTACATCGGCAAGCCTTCGCAGCCTCCCTTTGCTGTGACAAACACCCACGAACCGACGCTGCTGAATGGCGAAGTGGACTGGGTCTATCTCGAAGAGCTGGACGTGCGCAGCAACTACTTCTGGTCGCCGGACTCAAAGCAGCTGGCATATCTGCAGATGAACGAAGCCGCTGTGCCGCAGTATCCTATCGTCGATTGGATCCCGACGCATGCTGCCGTGGACGAGCAACGGTATCCGCAGCCGGGAGACGCAAACCCCGGCGTGCGCGTAGGCGTGGTAAGCGCTAACGGCGGCAAGACGGCCTGGATCAAGGTCCCGATGGAAGAAGGCGCGGACTACATTCCGCGCTTCGGATGGGTCGATCCGCGCATTGTGTGGATCGAGGTGCTGACGCGCGATCACAAACAGCTGAATTTATATTTCGCCGACGCGCATACAGGCGATTCGCGGCTCGTTCTGTCGCAGCATGACGACAAGTTCTTCGATGAGGCTTACGACGTCAACCTC
>DATGAD010000352.1:0-16798 GCA_035313725.1 Alloacidobacterium sp.
TAGGGCATAAAGCGGTCAGCTAAGAAGCGGTCAATTCCAAGACCCCTCCCCCTGTTTTTTGTAAATTCTTCCAAATACAGGTGGTTGCGCGGCTATGAATTTTCGTGGAATCTACGTTTGTGCGCGCTTTGCGCCGTCTTAATGACCCACCACTTCACACGTTTTGTGCCTGCTTGAAACAGAAAAGCCCGCTCAGTTCGGCGGGCTTTTAGTATTCCTATTCTTAGGATATCTGATACGAAGATAATCGTAGGCCAATAGTCGTTGGAACGAGGATTATTTCCCCAGTTTCTGTTCCATTTCGGGAATGCCGACTTTCGTGCTGACTCGCTGAATCACCGGGAACGAATCCCGAACCATCTGCGTATGGCATCGCAGGAGAAATCATGCCTACAGTACGACACGCCCTCCTCTTCGCCCTCTCAGCCGCCGCACTCACAGCCAGCCAGGCTCTGGCGCAAAGCGCCGACCATGATTGGGCCAAGACCTATTCGATCTCGGGCAAACCAACCCTGACCGTCGAAACCGGCGACAGCAACCTGAAAATCCACTCCTGCGGCGAATGCAAGGCCATCAACATCAAAGTCCATTCCGAACGGGACCTGAACCAATATAGATTGGAAGAAAGCCAGTCCGGCGACCACGTTTCCTTCCTGTTCAAGGAGAAGCCGCACGTCGGTTTCCACGTGAATTGGACGAATCACGGCGAAACCTATGTCGAAGTCGAAACGCCGGCAAAGCTGGACCTCGACGCCAAGACGTCAGACGGCAACCTGAGCGCGCGCGATCTTGAAGGCGACCTGCAACTCTACACCGGCGATGGCAACGCCGATCTCGACAACCTCCGCGGCACCATCCGGCTCAAGTCCAGCGACGGCAACTTGACGCTCCAGAACGCATCCGGCACCATCGAAGCTCGCTCCTCCGATGGCCACATGAAAGTCGACGGCAACTTCTCAGCCGTCCAGCTTCACTCGAGCGACGGCGGTCTCGACTTCGCACTCGCCAACGGAGCCAGGCTGACCGAAGCCTCGCGCATCGAAAGCTCCGACGGCACCGTGACGATTCGCGTCCCCCACGACTTCGCCGCCGATCTCGACATCTCGACCAGCGATGGACACATCGACTGCTCGCTGCCCCTGACCATGGATCACTACGACAGCCGCGAAGGCTCAGGCCATCACATGCGCGGCAAGGTCAATGCCGGAGGGGTTCCGCTGGCCATTCATACCTCGGATGGCAATGTAACGATTTCGCAACTTTAAGAAGAACGGCTCCCATCTGATTGCAGATGGGAGCCGCTTTTCTTCAGACATTAAACGTTCGTTGTGTGCATGTACTGATAGTCGGCGGTCAGTTCCTGCATGATGTCACCGTCAAACTCTTCCTGTTCCACAAAGTAGTGCTTGATTCCGGCTTTCCTGGCTGCGGCGAGAATCGGCTTGTAATCAATCGTGCCCTTCCCAAGAACGGTCGAAACCCGCTCTCCCGGCATCTTTCCCGGAACGGCCGGCTTCAGGTCCTTGACGTGCACCATCGAAACGCGCCCGGGATACTTCGCCAGCAGAGCAATCGGATTCCCGCCGGCTGCGGTAACCCAGCCGCAGTCCATTTCCCAGGTCACGTAGGCTGGGTCCGTGTCCTTGAGAATCACTTCCATGCCGGTGACACCACCGCCCACATCGCGGAACTCCGGGGTGTGATTGTGATACCCGAACTGGATGCCCTCAGCCTTGAACTTCTTGCCGTACATGTTGAACTGCTCCGCATTCCAGCGCCAGTCGTCGGCTGTCATGCCTTTCGCGAAATACCCGCCAGCTCCACCGGGATAATTCGCCAGCTTCGATGGATCTGCCACTCCCGGCGACGAGCAAATCACATAACTCAGTCCCAACGTTTTGGCATACTTCAGAATCCCGTCAGCATCCTTGACGAGCTCTCCCATCGGGTAATGCCCGCTTACGCAGCGCAACCCTGCACTCGACATTGCGGCTTTGACATCCTCGGCACTATGTCCGAAAAATCCGGCAGCCTCGACTTCGCGATATCCGATGGCGCCCAGTTGCTTGAGGGTTCCGGAGTAGTCGTTCGGCAGGAGTTTACGGACGCTGTAGAGCTGCAATCCTACGGGAAGACCTGAAGGATCGGCGTATAACCTGCGTTGGCTGAGGCTGATAGCGGCTGCGGCTGCACCCGTTTTGAGAAATGTCCGTCTCGTGACTCGATTCACGTTTATCCCCTTCCACAAGAGTTGTACAGCATGGAGGGGCTTTGGCGCTCGGGTTTAGCGGGCAAAAAAATAGAGCCTGTATCGGAGCATGAAGATACAGGCTCTTCCTGGAAGGGGTGGTTGCTACTACCGGCCGCCCGTGATCGACACCTCGCGCTGCGAGGCATGTTTTTCACGTACGTCCAGTACTGGTGTGGTCCGCGTCGCTACACGAATGCTGCGAAGTTCGTGTGTGCCATCGGTTTCGTCGTCGAACTTCATCGACAGCGTTGGCGCGTCAGGACCAAATTCTGTGGGGGAGGCCATCCACATGACCGATTGTCCCGGATGAGAGTGGTTGGTCAGTGTGATGACGTTTTCGCTCTGATTGAGCACTACGTCGTATTTTCCGGCCTGATATGTTTTGCCGTGAGATTCAAAATTGAAGGGAACGTTGACCGTCACCTTGCTGACTGCGAAAGCAGCGCTGGAGCTTACCAGGGCAGCTGCTAAAACGAACATCTTTGTCATCGGTCGCATAGTGTTTCCTCCCTACGCAAATCACACTACGGATTCCCAGGTATGCCTGTCGTCAAGCGAGCGTCTAGTTCTTGTCAAATTTGAAAAAGAGTTCTTGACGGGTTATCTCGATATCTATCCAACCGATGAATTGCTGATCACCGAAGCCAGAAGGGAAGAGCTCCGATTCTGGGACGCAGCCGTGTTTTCATAGGGCCGTAACACTGGCGTCATGTGGCGATGCCGGAGGTCCTGCAAGTCTTCAAATTGTAACAAAGATTGGGATTGACAACTCGCAGGTAGCGGTGGAGACTGTGACGGCTACCGTGTTTCATTTTTCCCCTGCTTGTTTTTAATTCGGCCCCGATATTCCAGCAGTCTTCGAGACGTGCTTAAAGTCCTGCGACCCGCACCGACGCGAACCACTGTTCTGACCTGCTCATGGCTCGCCCCGACTTCTCGGCTCGCATAAGCTTCAGGTTGCCTGAGCTTCAGCTGATCTAATTGCGCGGAGATTTCTATGTCAACGCCGCCCCCACGCCTTAGTGCGGACACCCTCGCGTCCGAGCTCGCCCACGCCAGTATTTGTTGCAGCGAATATTTTTGGGGGCGAAGGTAATCATGAGAGTGGCCCTTTTCGACTGCCGTGTAGCTTCCGGTCAGAGGGCCCGGTGGTGGTTGAGAAGGCCGAAACTGACCGTTATCGGACAGAACCGAATATTCGTAATCAAAAATGGAACAAGAAACGGAGAGCGAGCGTACCTCCTACGAAGAGCTTCGTCAATGATAGGTAGGAGTGTGACCGATGATCGTAAGCTGGCCGAATCTTGCAATTGGATCCGTAGTAGGCGCGATTCTGGGTATCGTTGGTGATTGGCAGATCGGCACGCGATTGCGGGTGCGAGCTGAGCGCCGGGCACTTGCCAGAGAATATGGACCCCTGACGGGCCAATATGCAAATTACCGCGTCCGGGACGACGGAACAGAGGAATCGACTGGGGGAATTGTAGAACTCGCCTGGCAGCCGGAGGACGGCTTACTGGAGGCGACGGGCTTTCAGGCAAACGGCAACCCGGAATGGCACAGTTACATCAGAATGAGCCGGGAATACAGCGGGACGGGAACTGGCCACTATAACAATGTCAACTCGATCCACGGCGGCATTCAGCAGATCATCTACTCGAAACAGACTCGCACCTTTAATGTCATGGGAATCAGCCATTCCCGGAACGGGTTTGCCCATTGCTGGAAACTCAAGGAGTAGGTTGCCGCGGGAATCCTATGTCCCAAAAGGAGATGGACTGTTTAAAATTTGAGACCTGGGCTCCTAATCGGCGTGTGTTGCTCTCTCAAAATGTGGCAACATCATTCGCAGGCAAGACATCCACATGTTGGGCGAGTCCTGGTCCGAATGAATGCTTTTTAGCGCTCGATTACTGCGTGCTTCCTCTAATGCTGCCAAGCGTATAGCTCAACGTGCTACCAAAGATGGCGATCCTGAGGCGGCACGGGTCTGGGAAGCCAGGTCAAAGCGATGGTCTCTCGCCGCGGAGAAAAAGGAAGAGTCCACGCGACGCTCAAATGGCGCGAAAAACGAAGAGAAATGATCGGGAGTTCTGCAAATCCACCGAAGCTCCAGATTTTCTGCAGTAGCGCCCTCCATTAAAACCTGATTCAACATCCAACTTTTGGTACTCGTCGTGCACTTAGCGTCGATATTCGCGTTTTCGCTGTAAGAACGGTAAACAACCGTATACAGGCGAGAACAAAGAAATACGGATGTGATGAGAGGGGCACGGGGATGATAAAGCGGCCAAAGGCAAAGCTTATGTACGTTCCGTGGGATGCCAGTGCTTTGGCAGATGCTCTGTTTGAGACACAGGATTTTGCTCAGGCAAGGGTTCTGGCAAAGGCTCTGGCGATGAAGATGGTGGATGACACGAAGGCTGATAAGGCCCCGGTCAGCTATCTGAATGTGAATCAAGCTGAGGAGCAAGCTCAGGCGAAGACTTTGACGGAGGCGCTGATGCGGCAATGGATGCGCCCCCTCATCGAGCCAATCACCGGAGAAGAACCTCGGCTGCGAATGGATGCCTAAAGTCCCCCTGGCTGCATCCTATTGCTGTGCGATTCAAGTTCGACGAATGGCGAGGCTACAACTTAGTTATCTGTGACAATAACGAGGACTTATGAATTGTTCGTACCAGCTGTTAAAAAACTGCACTTCACCGGAACCCTTAACCGGTGGAAACGAAGACGGACTTTGTGTTGTGGGGTATCTCTTCAATTTGCAGCACATCGAAGCCCAGTCCAAGGAAACTACCGCTCATGTCGAGATGAATGAGGCGCCTGACTCCGCAAATCGCGAGGAGCGATTTGATCGGTTGAAAGCTGCTGTCGTTGAGCGACATGAGGTGATGAGAGCGCAATTCGGTCATGTTAAGGATTGCTTTGTCTGCTCCGTGGCCTTTGGACTGACTCCTGCGGTAAAGACCAGAGCTGAGCGAGTGCCGTTTACCCAACTTCTGACGAGGTTTATCCGTGCCGGGCGACTCTCCAAAATGAAGACGGGGCTTCAGCGCGTCTGAATTTTAGTTCTAGAGGTGTCGAGAAACTGGAGGCGCGGGTCGGAATCGAACTCGGCTCCGGTATTGATGGCACGTAAGGTATTCATTCTTTGAGGCTATAGATACAAACCGCATGGGACGCGAATCGTTAGCACAAAATTAGCACATGGGGCTAGGCGAACTGAGTTGCCTCATTCGGGTTCGTGTTTATTGGCTAATCCCAACAGCCATCAAAACTGGGGAGAGTCTAGCGGCTATGACGTTCACCCTCAAACCTCTGGCGACCCTCTTTCAGGATTGAATCCAGTTCTGACTTCAGGCGATTGACCTCGTATTCCAATTCGGTGACGCTGAGGCAATCCGCACTGACTAGATCGTGTGTACTGCCACCAGCACGACGAGTAGATGTCTGGACGTAGATCGCAGCAATCGGTTGATGCGAAAGCATGCTGTCCCGGTCATCGAGAAACTCAAGTGCAAGAGAAGATGTTTCCATCTGGTGAGACTCCTTCGCCGGAATCCTATCATCTAGTAGCCGATATCTTTGACCTTGGGTGCCCCAGTGACGTGCTCAATAGGAGACAAAGCACGAGCTTCACTAAGAGCGCCTGTATTCATGACGCGGCTCCAGATGCATGCATTCAGCTTGGCAGTACGGCAGGCTGACCGCCGACCACAAATCTCGTCTTTACGATATTTACGCCGATCCCTAAGTCAAGGACGAGATCAATCGCAGAGCAGGGAGGCAGTAGCCATTGCCCGGTCTGGGCAACAGAGCCACTTCTGCGCCGCAAAGACTTGCTTCAAATTGCGCAAAGACAGGCAGGTGCGCGCGGGGTGTTCCGATCGCGTCGCCCGGCTGGTCTTTTGATTCCGCACAGGCAATTCCAGCGAAATGCTCGAAGAGCTACTGGACCAGCTCCATCGCACTATGGGGCGAAGTAGCTGGAGAGATCGAGAATGAGGTTGGTGGGGTTGGTGGAGAAGGCATCGATGATCCCATTCGTGGGGAGCACGACGGCCATGTTCGAGGTGATAGCTCCGTCACCTGCATTCAAGGTCGAGACTAAGGGTTGCGCTTCTCCGGCGGGCCACAGGGTCAGGTAGCCTAATTTGCCGGAAGGCACAACCGTCGCGTTCAACACGTACGCCTGAGCGGTGAAAGGGGGCGCGCACGTGCTGGTCTCGACGTCAACGGGAAGCACCCCGATGAAAGCCCCGGTGGTGGTGCGCGTATCGATCACCCGGCAGGGCGTTACTGGATAGAGCGACAATCCGCCCGTCGCCGGGGGCGCGAAATAGCCGTTCACATCCAGCACCACGTCGGCCGCATTCGTCACAAAAATGGAGATGTCCCCGCCAGCGCCCGCGGGAACGATGGCCGCATTCGCCGTGACCGCTCCGGTGGGGGCGTTCAAGGTCGAGACCAGGGGTTGCGACTGCCCTGTAGGCCATGTGGTCAGGTAGCCCAGCGTACCGTGCGGCACCGCTGTGACATTCAGCGAATAGGCCTGCGCCGTGGACGGAATATTGCAGTTGCTCGACTGCACCGGAAAAGCTCGGCTGGTGTTGGCGCCGAGAGAGGGTCCGCCCAGCGGGCCTGTGGCATTGCGCGTGTCAGCGATGCGGCATGGGGTCAGCGGGTAGAAAGACAAGGCCGAGGCCGTTCCGGCGGGCACAAAGTAGCCGTCGATATCCAGGATCACCTGCGTCGCATCGGTGACGTAAACGCTGACGCTCCCGTTGGTGCCTGCTCCCACGATCGCGGCATTGGCCTTGATGCGGCCGTTGGAGTTCAGCAGCGAGACCAAAGGCTGCGCCTGCCCGCTGGGCCATAGGGTCAGGTAGCGGAGGGTCCCACTTGGCACTACCGTAACGTTGAGCGAATACGCGACAGCCGTCGCTGGGGGGATGCTGCAGGCACTTTGCGGAATATTAAATGCGCGGCTGGTATTCGCCGTTAGCTCAGGTCCTCCAAACGGCCCGGTCGGGTTGCGCGTGTCCGCGACGCGGCACGGCGTCACCGGGATGTACTGCAGAGGCGTATTCGCCCAGAATAGAGGAGTAGAGATTGAGGCGCTTGTCCAGTTAAGCATCAGGTTCTGGAAGTAGGTATAAGTGCCAGGATTATTGCCGCTCTCGTTGTTGCCCAACTGAAGATAGGAGACCGTGTCTCCCGAGAGACCGCCCGTGACTGAGGTGTTTCCGATAAGGCTTCCCTGTGCCGTGTAGATCCACATATAGGTAGCGCCAGTCGTGAAGTCATCTACGAGAGCAACCCAGTAGGTTCCCTGCGGTGCAATGCCTATGCAGGAAGAGTGGATAATGGCTCCGCTCGAAGTCTTTTCTTCGATGCGGATGCCGTAGTCGCCCTCGTTTGGGCAGTAAGCGTTGACCTGTGCCTCGCCATACGATCCGAGTAGGCCCCATAGCCCCATGATGTCCCAGTCTGAACCGTCAAGCTGCGCCGGAGGACCAAGAGTGATACACGCTGTCGCCGCCACGATGGATGAGAGGCCCGGAGTTCCAGTTAGAAACATATATGCATTTGAATTATTGTCCGCATCGTTGTGCGCCATGCTGTTGTAATTCAGCGCTTGTGCGGCGTACGTCGCTCCTCCGATGCCCGTCATTTGTACGGCACCCAGATTTGAGCAGGCAGGCTGATTTGGCCCAACCAGGAAATCTGCTATTCCGTTAAAGCTGCAGGTCGTGCCGACAATACACTGCGAACTCACCATGCCTGCATTGGCAATGGCATTCGTTAAAGTAGTGCCGGGAGTGCTGGTATTCATGCTGATCAGGGCATCGGCATTGATCGAAGACCAGGTTTGCGCGTGCAGCGACGAAGCGAATAACAGGAAGGCGATAGTCAACACCTTCGGGGTAATCCTGCCCCACACCGACGCTGAAAGGACACCCAGAACCAACAGGCAATAAACAAGCAAATACTGCATCTCCCTCATCTCCAGGAGCATTCCGACCCTGTAGGACCGGAAGAGACAAACCTCGATCGTGCGAACTCCTCGGCTACCAGTAGCCCTTGCGATGAGGGAGTATCAACCGTGACAAGAACGGTGCGAACGCGGGCTGTGAGGGTTAGAGAAGAACGGGGGGAATGTACTAGTGTCCCCATTATCGATGAACTCAGATTCAAGTTGCAAGTTAAAAAACCGGCAATAATCGATGCAATAGGATCAAAGTAACAGCCAAAACGATCTTGACATCATGCATTGCTAATCTGGCGGGCCATATATCTGTTTCCGCATACCTGAAACCCCGATATGGTTTTGCGTTATGCGCATCCAACGCAGGAGCGCCAGAAGAAGGGTATAGAGAAGTTGGAAGAGTTTGTAGCCCAGCAGCAGATTGAGGCGGCGGCTCGCCAGCCAGGAATGTCAGAAATGGCAGTTCAATAACAAAATCGTGGAAGAGTCTCTACAGTTTTCAGTACAGTTGATTTTGAAGCTGGCGTGCGATGTCTTGTAACTTATGAAGAAATTGGAGGCGCGGGTCGGAATCGAACCGACGCATAAAGGTTTTGCAGACCTCTCCCTTACCGCTTGGGTACCGCGCCCTGGACAGGAAATATTACTTCACTGGGCGGTGATGAAGCCAGTCTGCGTTTGGTTTTTTGAAGGAACCTCGACGGCAGCTGACTGGAGCGGGAGACGGGATTTGAACCCGCGACCCTCGCCTTGGCAAGGCGATGCTCTACCACTGAGCTACTCCCGCTTAGTACTTATCAAGTATATCGGCTGGGCTGCGCACGGTCAACGCGGGCGAGGCTTGTTCTGCACGATTCAGGTGCGGTTAGAGTGGGGGGAGGACTTATCAGCAGAGGTCCGAGATGACAGCGATGCTGTTTGCGCCAGCATAGGCTCGCAGATCCCGTCTCCATCACAGATTCTTGATGCAAAGAAACTGCAGGTCGAATCCCGCGCTTTGGAATTCACGCCTGGAGTTCTGAATTACCTGGAGACCCCCTCGGGCTGTGGCTGGAGGAACGGGCTCAACGCCCCGCATGATGCCCTTTAAGCCGTTTTCATATTCCTGATATCTCCGAGTCACACCTCCCTGGTTGTTCCATGCCGCTTTCGCAATCAGGTCAAACATTGTCCCCGTTGGTGTGGGGGTCCTGAGAGCGGCGATGAACGCCGGGTCTCTTCCGAGGCTCTCCGGATTGTATTGCGCCCCCGTATTCACCTGGAGCGGTGAGTTCGGGCTGAGAAACTGCGAGTAGATAATTTGGGCTTTTGCCATGGAAGGAGGAAAACGGAAATCGTGCACGGCCAGGCGGAAGAGGGGTTCGTAGAACAGGTTTTCGATAGCGAAGCGGATGAAGCCGGGGCGCATTTCCGCGGATGTGTCCGTGACGAAACTGTTGTAGTCGATTGGCATAAATCTACGTTCCTTTCATTGGAGGTTTCGCTGGCCGCCTGGTTTTGCCAGCATGCTGTACATCTGAATGCGCCAAACGGGGGTGGCCCTGTCCAGGGGACCGTCGATCTTCGATTACAAAAGGTGAGAATGACGCGCTTGCAATGAACTGCTTGAGAAGCTGCGATTGAGCTCAGCACCGGGCCTCCCGGATCTGAGAAGAGAGAAGTTGGCGGTTGTTCTTGAACCTGACCACGACCTTGCCATGGGTGCAAATGCGTGATGACGCTGCTCGTCCAACCAGCCGGGGTGGATGCCGTCTCCTAGAAGGAAATCGATGAGAGAGGGGGATCTGCGCTGATTTACTGTTTGGATTTTCATGGCTTCTCCTTGTGGGTGTGCTCAAGACAGCTGGTTGCCAGAGATACGCGCTGCGACGCTGTTTGGCGCGGCACAGCGCTTATCCACTCAGCACTGAGGAAACTGGTTTGAATCCTCCGCGGTGATTCTTCATCCGGGACCAGAGAAGCGATTACTGAATACGCACCTGGCCGCGGATTTCGCCTGAAGGAAAGTTGGTGGTGTGGACGTTGATGTAGGTGTCGCCGCTGCGGATGGCCTTGATGAGGCCGGCCAGATTTCCTGGTTGAATTCCCTGGGGGATGACCGAATCGCCGTTGGTTGACGGCAGAATGCTTACATCAGAGGCGGTGATGGTTCCGGTTACCGTGCCGGAGGCGGGACACGCCGGCTTTACGTTGCCGCCGCACAGAAATACGACGACTCCGCCATTGGTCTTGCTGGCGCCAAAGTGAATGTGAGCCTGCACGACGGGGCTGCTCATGTTGGTGTAGGACAATTCGAAAGAAATAGTCCCGTCTTCGTTGATCTCGGCCTCGAAGTTTCCATGACTGGGGGCGAGGACGGAAGGGACCTGCTCGAAAGAGACCAGTTCGGCCTTCAGGGGGTCCCTCCGGTCCCAGTCCTGTGCGTGGGCTGGATGGGTTTGCAGAGCAATTGCGAAGACTGCTGCGAATCCAAGGAATGGCTTTCTTAAGGTAGTGTTCTTCATTTTGAATCTCCTCACTTTTTGTTCGAAGTGGTTGTAAGTTTTGAAAGTGGTGCTCGGCATGCTGCCGCTAAGCGCGCTTAGTCGAGGTTCAGCGTCCAGATCAGGAGCGAGGCGGTGTTGTCGTCCACTGCCGCAAGAGTTGCCGTAGCGTCACTCACGTTCACGGCAAGGCCGAAGGATCCGCCCTGGTTCGGGTCGACGGGGATTTCCTTCACGAACTGACCGTTGGTGGTGAACTCGACGATCTCGCTTGGTTGATTGGGATCGCTGTTGATGACGTCGCTGTTCGTGACCAACAGATGACCGTTGGGGGCCATGGCCATGGCAAGCGCGCCATGCAGATGTTGATTGTCCTGATAGATGATTTCGCCGGGACCGCCGTCCTGGCGGCGATCGATAGCATCGCGCACTGCGAAGATAGCGTTATCGTCGGTTGAGGCCACATACAGAACGTCACGCCGGTGGTCATAAACAAGGCCGGTGGGGGCGACGAAGAGCGCTGCTGGGTCGGGACGGTGGAGATATCCGGATGCGATTGTTTTCGCGGATTGGAGAGATAGGCCGGCGGGGTTCACAGTGAAATCAAGACGGCTCACCGTGCCGCTGATGGCGTTCGAGATGAATGCGACGGCGCGGTCGCCGAGATCGACGAGGGCCATGTCCCAGGGTCCGTTGATTTCGGGGCTGGTGATGGTCTGGATGAGCTTTCCCTGATTGTTGATGACCAGCAGCGAGCCAGCCTGCGCTGTGGCCGCCGTGCCATCCGCGGTGGGCAGATTACCAACCACGATGAAGCCGTATTGCAGGGTTCCAAGCGCGGTCGAGAGGCCAAGAGGCGTGGTTCCCTGGAAGAACGTGGCTGGCGCGCCGCTCTTTGGAATGCGGACGATGGTCGTTCCCGTTCCCTGCAGGTTTTGCGCATTGTTGAAGTTGGAAACCAGAACATCGCCGTGCTGCAGCGGACCGGAGCCGGTCTGGAAGTTGTTCTTGATGAAGGCGACGCCGTAACCGTTCCCGGCAATGGAGACGTCAACCCCTAAGAAGCGCTGCGTACGGGGCTGGGCAGAAACGGGTCATCCGCGTCGCGATCATGATGGTTCTGGGCGAAGCAGAGGCCGGTGGTCGCCGCAGTGATGGTGAGCGCGGCGACTGTCTTGCGAATTTGGGAGCTGTAGGTGAGGCTCATGGCAGGTACGTCCTTTTCGGTTGAAGTCGGACCGTTAGGGGGAAGCGGCCAGCGAGTGAAAAGTACGAAATCGACCTGCCCTATGTCGTTTGGAATGGCTGAAAGATAACTTGGAAATTCGTGCCGGGTTTCAGGAGATGCGCGCTGTCTTCAGCTAACTTGTTGAATTCTCTTCGCCGCCGGCTTTTGACTTTGGGGATCTCGCCGACGCGCCTGCGGGTGAAACCAAGTGGGAATTTGTCTCGTCCTTTCATCAGCTTGGACTATGCTTAGGAAAACCTTGGAATTTTGTTGGGCCCCTTCTGCGCGCGGGTTTCGACGGTCGTGGACAACGCACATTACAGCTTCGGACCATTCCGGTTAGTTCCTTCGGAGCATCTTCTGCTGCGGGAAGAGATGCCCGTTCCTCTTGCGCCTAAAGCCTATGAACTGCTGCTTGTCCTCGTGAAGCGTCACGGACATCTGGCCAGCCGCGAGGAGCTGATGCAGGAGATCTGGCCGGACAGCTTTGTCGAAGAGATCAATCTGACAGTGAATATTTCGCTTCTGCGCAAGGCTTTGGGTGAGCAGCCGGATGGGCGCCAATACATCGCCACGGTTCCAAAGCGGGGATATCGGTTTGACGCTGCTGTCTGCGAATCACAGCAAGAGACTGAAAAGGCAGAAGCGTCCGGTGGCCCTCGGCAGGAACCTAAGGATTTACCGCAAAGTGGGGAGCTGGCAAGCGGGAATAATGTCGCACCTGTAGTGAACGAAAGCAGAACGCCGATGCGGTGGCGTTATGCTGCCGGTCTGGCGTTGATTGTTGCTGCGGTGCTCGCGGGATTGCTTCTGTGGAGGCATGCATCGAGAGCCGGCAATTCTGGATTCGCGCACGGTGAGCAGCCTCATCTAGTTAAATCGGGAACCCAGAACGCACAGGCGTTGGCTCTTTACACCCGCGCGCGGTCCCTATGGAACATGCGCAGCGTGGAGTCGGTGCAGCAGAGTCTGGAGTTATTCCACGAGGCAATCGATGCCGACCCAAACTATGCTGCCGCGTATGCCGGTCTGGCGGATGCCTACATTACGGCAGGCTCGTACGGGAGCAGCTTTCTAGCTCCGCAGATTGCGATGCCCAAGGCCAAGGAGGCCGCTCAGAAAGCGCTGGCGCTCGATGAGAGCTTACCGGATGCGCATGCGTCTCTGGCATATATCAAGCTTACGTATGACTGGGACTGGGCCGGCGCGGAGGCAGAATTCAAGCGGGCGCTGGCGCTTGATCCGAATGATGCGAATGCCCACCATTGGTATTCCCACGAACTGATGGCGCAGGGGCGGATACAGGAATCGCACGAGCAGAGCGAACAGGCACTAGCGCTTGAGCCAACAGACCGGGTCATGAATGAGCACATGGCCTGGCATCACCTGATGGCTCGCGAATACGACCGCTCGATTCCACAGGCGAACAAGGCAATCGAGATCGATCCCAATTTTGTTCAGGCGCACCGCGTCCTGGGGCTGGACTATCTGTATACGGGAAAATTTGCGGAGGCCTGCGCGGAATTCAAGAAAGGTGTCGATCTGTCACACGGCGATCCTGTGGCGCAGGCATATCTGGCGCGCTGCTATGCGCTCTCGCATCGCACTGGTGAAGCGCATCAGATTCTCAATTCGTTGATCAACGATGCCAAGGAGCGGTATATCTCCTCTGCGGAAATCGCCGCCGTGTATGCCGCATCGGCAGACGAGATGAACTCTCTTACGTGGCTTCAGAAAGCGGTACAGGAAAAGGCAAGCGCACTGATTTATCTGAATGTCGATCCTGTCTTTGACCGAATGCGCGCCCATCCACACTTTCAGGCGATTGTGACGCAGGTCGGACTCACGCCTGAAGTGGATGAAACGAAGAAAAAATAGAGGCTACCGCGCCGCCAGTTGCCCTCTGCCTGCTTCGATGCCGACGATCTCGCCATCGCGCATGTGCAGAATGCGGTCGGTGATGGCAGCGGCATCGGGATTGTGCGTAATCATCAGTACGGTCTGTTTAAGCTCTCGATTGGAACGTGAAAGCATTTCGAGCACTGCATCGGAGTTCTTGCTGTCGAGATTGCCGGTGGGCTCATCGGCCAGAATGATGGCCGGACGCGTAACCAGAGCCCGAGCGAGGGCCACGCGCTGCTGTTCGCCGCCGGAGAGTTCTGACGGACGATGTTCGAGACGGCCACTGATGCCGAGCAGGTTGGTCAGATGTTCAAGGTAGCTGTGATCGAGAGGCTCTTTCCGTCCTGAGATTTCATAGGCGATCTCGATGTTCTGGATCGCGGTGAGCGTGGGCAGAAGATTGAAGCGCTGAAATACGAAGCCAATCTTCGTCTTGCGCATGTGGGTGCGCTCGGAGTCGTTGAGCGAACTGAAGTCGGTGCCATCGATGATGACGCGCCCCGATGTGGGACGCGTCAAGCCGCCAAGGATATAAAAGAGCGTCGATTTACCGCTTCCGGAGGGACCGACAATACTGACGAATTCTCCCGGCTCGATGGAGAAGGAAGCGTTGCAAAGAGCCGGAACTTCGACTTTTCCTGCGCGATAAACCTTGGAGAGGTTTTCTGCGGTGATGATGGGCTGCACTCTTTGATTGTAAATGCAGCCCGTCGATTTGCCCGTTATGCGATGGCTGCGACGGCCGGCTGATGTTCGGGGGCCTCATGGTAGGGTCGCAGCACCTTCTTGGGACCGCGCTTGCGCGCGATCATGATACGGATGCGTTCGAGCATTTCGAGCGGCGTGCACGCGCCTTTGGGGAGAAAGGCATCGGCGCGGTTGGCTCGTTCAAAGGATTTGACGGTGCCGCTGACGAGGATCATCGGCACGTCGGGCGTGATCTCTTTCATGCGCCGGACGAGTTCGTTGCCATCCATCTGGGGCATCAGGAGGTCACTCAATACCAGATCGATGCTGCCGTTGCGAAAGATATCCAGCGCTTCTTCCGACGAGAGTGCGGTGATTACGCGGTAACCACGGGTTTCCAGGAGAAATTTGCGAACGGAGAGAGCTTGTTCATTGTCGTCAACGCAGAGAATTACTTTTCTGGGCCTCATAAACATCCTTGCTACTTCGCGAGCATTGGCGAAGTGGTTATGAGGGCAAACACACTTCTATAAATGTGCGCGCCCGTGGGGGTGGTCGGGCCGCAATCCATGTTTATGAAACGAGGCGGGGCTATCCGCGCTGCGTGGAGGCTCTTTTTGGAAAAGAAAACGTCCCCCACGCTTACGCGCGGCGCCGCAGCTCCCGTTTCAAGCGGGATGCGGTTGAGCCACAGGGCGGGCATGGTTGCCAGCGCAACAAACCCAGGCGATATTGCTGTGCTTGCGCGTTTCTCGGGTTACATTCCGGAAGATGGCAGGCTTTGCAATAGCGCCGCAAGCGCGCATGCGGCGCACTCTGGCTCTCATTCAGTTGTCAGTAATCGGCGAAAGTTGCGTTTCAATATTCCGAAACGCTTGCCAAGAGTACGAATCGCGAGGTCACGTGTAAATAGGGAAGGAGAGGCGAAAAGGCCGTGAATTTTTTACTGGAGATTCACTGAATTTTGATTTTGCAGCGTGGTTATTGGCGATGCGCTATGGCAGGCCTGTTGAAAGCATGTGAATCACTCAAGGAAAAAGCGTCCCTTTGCTACGAAAACAGTGCTGCCGCCAACGCGCACTTCCCGAATTGAAACGCCATCGAATTTCGCGCGCACGTCGATCGTGCTGGGACGACCCATCTCAATGCCCTGGCGAAGATGCAATTGTTCCTCGGATGCAGCAAAGCCGTGGCGCACGAGGTAGGAAATCGCGCAGCCCGCGGCGGAGCCAGTGGCTGGGTCTTCACCGTTGTAGAACTGCATGCGCGCGCGCCACACGCCCTTCAACTCGGGTGCGATGCAGTAGAAGAACTTCGCGTCTTTGTTGCGCAGGTATTCTTCAGCAGCTGAGGGTGAAATGCGGAGTTGCGAAAGAGCATCGACGGAGCGGAAGGGAACGATGCAATACGCGAGTCCGGTTGAGACTGTCTGCACGGGCATGTCTGCGAGATCGCCTGCGTCGATGCCGATAGCCTGCGCCACTGCCACCGGGTCGTGCATCTGGCCGAAGACTGGATCCGGCTGAGTCATCTCGCCGTGCAGCGTTCCATGTGGCGGCTGCGAAAAACGGACGCTTATTGCGCCGACGTTCAGTTCAAGCGTGATGACTTCACGGTCCGCGTATTCGGGAAGATATTGCCGGATGAAGGTGCTGGTGCCCAGCGTGGGATGTCCTGCGAAGGGCAGTTCTTCCTGCGTGGTGAAGATGCGCACGCGCACGCCACGCAGGAGCTCCATATCGAGCGGGCGGCGAATGATGAAGGTTGTTTCAGACAGATTTGTTTCATTTGCGAGCTTCTGCATCTCGGGTGGGGTCAGCTCTCCGGCGTCTTCAAAGACGGCCAGCTGGTTGCCTTGAAGCGGCGTGTCGGTAAAAACATCGCAGAGGCTGTAAGCAAATTCGCGCACGTTGATTAGTTTCGCAGATTCCGGGCTCAGGATTTCCACGGTGCAATTGACACATCGCTGAATCGCCGACTATCCTGATGGTCAGGATGAACTGCTTTGCTCCAACCCGCATGTGTATATGCTGCTGCTGTCGCTGCTGCGTCACGCGGGTGTGTTCCTAGAGCGAAGTCTGGCACTGGAGATCAAACGCCCACCCGCAGAAGCTGCTGAGGTGGGTTTTCTATTTCAGAAGAAGGATTGGGATTGCCCGAAGAGGAAGAATCGACATGTCACTTCGCATTAACGATATTGCGCCCGACTTTACTGCCGAAACGACGCATGGCACGATCCAGTTTCATGAGTGGAT
>DATGAD010000353.1:0-15868 GCA_035313725.1 Alloacidobacterium sp.
CAAGCAGCGTTGTCGCAGCTAGTCGCCTCAAACTTAGCTGAGCGCCCATAATCACTTTCGACCGATGATCCTTGGCCTGAGCTTCTCAGCCATTTCCACGGCTATCCTGCCATTCGAGGCTTCTCCGCAGACACTCCAGTCCTTCTGCTTTTCGAGCAGGTAACGGAGGCCCGCCCGCGTTAAGTCGTGATCATCGGCTATCAGAATGCACAGCATATCGCTCCTCGTGCACAGGCAGGGAGACAAACACTCGTGTACCGCGAGAACTGGACGTTATCCTGAAAGTGCCATCGAGCTGCCGCACTCGCTCTCGCATCCCGGCAATGCCAACTCCAAGCGATGCCGCGCCTTCAACCTGCTCAAGCTCTTCGGCGCTCATGCCATGACCATTGTCTTCTATTTCCAGGGTTATTTCCTTCCCGAGGCGGGACAAGATCACCGTTATCGCAGTCCCGCCCGAGTGCCGGAGTATGTTGTTCATACTTTCCTGCACGATGCGAAAGAGCGCTCGCTCCCCATCCGGGGTTAGCTCTGCAGTCTCCGCAGGCGCCTCAAAATCGACCCTCAGTGCCGTTCGCTTCTGCAAACCATCGAGATACCAGCGCAGTGCTGGTACGAGTCCGAGGCCATCCAGAATGGGTGGATGCAGCACATAAGAGACGGCCCGAACTTCTTGGAGTGCCTCGCGGCTGGCAACGTGAGAATCCTGCAGTAGACTGCGCAGGCGGTCGTAACCGGGGGGGAAATCGGCGAGGACCTGCCCGATCGTAAGCGCCATGCCCGACAGATGCTGGGCAGTTCCATCATGCAAATCGCGCGCGATGCGGCGCCGCTCTTCGTCCTGGGATTGAAGCAGGCGCCCAGTCATTTCACGTAGAGCCCCTTCCGCCTGACGCCTTTTCCTTCGATGGATGAGCAGCGCAACAATTAGAACAAACTCTGCGACGATGATCGCGATAATTCCGACAATGCGCCAGCGGTATTGCTCCCACGCAGTTGGTATCCGGTATTCGACAATACTGCCAGGTGGCAGGGCACTTTCGGAAAACCCCCACCTCTTGAGTTGACGCCAGTCGAACATGTAAACACCGGATCCCTGCGATTTCAACACCACCTCTGCCGGGGTTTTGCCGTGCAGAATCTGTAGCGTGGCATCTGCGGCTATTTCTCCGGTTTTCGGCCAACTTATAACATAGCCACCCACGGTCCCTGTACCAACGTAGCTGTCCGACACCGCATAAACCGGCGCTGTAGAAGCAGCGGCCAATTGAGCCACTACGTCAAGCGAAAGATAGCTGTTGCCTGCCGGGTCGCGGTTGTATTCAATCGGCAGCACAATGGTCTCTCGGGGCAGGCGAGAGACTTTGGCAACCAACTGCGGTACGGAAGCATTTGTTACATCTTCTATATCGAGATTTGCTTCTCTACTGAGCCTTTCGTGAAATTGCGATAGGATGAAACGCTCACCGGAGTCCGTTCCGCTGATCAGCAATATCCGTCGTGCTTCCGGTTGCAACCGGCGAGTTATTTCAAGGATGTTGCGAGCGTCGATATTGAACGATACGTACACCGAGTTCGCATCGTGAGCACTGCGAACGATCCGATCGGGTGAAAAATTACCTACCTGAACAACTGGCACTCCAGGGAGAATCTCAGACAGTATGCTCCCGTTAAATATGACAACATCGATCTTCCGTTCGGCATATTGCGAACGAAGTTCAGTGATCTTATGCTGTTTGTTTTCAGGGAATCGAGACGAGTCCAGCTGCTCTCGATAGAACTCCAGATCAAGGCCTGCAGCGGCACGAAGATTCTGCACCAGGCTCTGCTCGAACGCAACATCTGCTGGGAAGGCACCGTGGCCCTGGTACACGAGGAGAACACGTTTGGGCGAAGTAGTCTGAGTGAATGCTACGCACGCGATCCAGCTCGCAAACAGTGTCGCCGCAGCCAGTCGCCTCAAGTTTCGCTGAGCCCCCATAGCTAGTCTCGACCACCACACAGTCCGGAACAGATTTTATGCCGACTCATTTGGACGTGCAATCATCGATAACCTCCCACGGTGCAAGCTTTGAATTGTAACGAAGTGGTTTTGGCTCCGAACCGTCGGGATCTTGTAGTTTGCAGTCGCACCAATACGATTTCGAATATCCAGGAAAGAATTGCCGTAGTCGCATGTGCTCACCAAAAGCGGTTGGAGACCGTACGCTGTCTGTCCGTCGCTCGACGCATTGTAATTATCCAACGAACGCGCCCACGTATAGTTGACGTTGAACGTCAAACCAGACCTCCACGTGGAGGTAAGCGGCCCGCTTCCGGCTAAGGCGGTTAGGCCTTTTGCACTTGAGCGTCGGATTGCTATAGACAGACTACATAGGTTATCCCATGAGACCAAAGTCTGATTGCTTGCGACGGCAATATCCTTTAGTGTTTCACCCCAGGCTGCACAAGATAGGAAGTCTCTAGCTGGAGGGTCAACGGTATAAATGGCTGGCCAAGCAACGAATTCTGCTGTTAACCAAAAGACTCGCCGATCCCGTTCCTAGTGATCTTTTAGCCAGAATGTTTGGGAGATTCGCCAGAGCGCCAGGCGGCCTGATTGAGAGGGAAAAATGACCGACGAGAAAACCAACGACCCCCGCACGGCGTTGGCCGGGAAGCGCACTGCATTGGCAGATTTTCGAACAACGCTGGCTCTCGATCGCACGACCCTGGCCTGGATCAGAACAACGCTCACGATGGGCAGCTTTGGATTTGGGATGATCGGCTTCTTCCGAACGTTGCAAGAGCATTCCCAGACTGAAGCAGCGATGCGGCTACATCATGCAGCTGTGCGGTTCGGCGAATTGTTGGTTCTGGCGGGACTTGTGGCGACGGTTCTGGCGGGAGTCACCCACTGGAGCACGCTTCGGCGTATGGAACGCGGCGAGCTGCCGGAGGCTTCGCGTTGGCCCCTAAGCATTGCAGTTGGGCTCTTTGTGGCAATTCTCGGCGCAGTGGGGCTTTGGAATCTGCTCACTTAGACCCCACCAGCAGGCACTCCCGATCATCTCCGCGATCTGGAGGGCCCCGAAAAGAACGCCTGTATCTTTCAGACATTTGAAAGGCTGCACTTCATTTCCGGAAAATGCTTGCGCAGGAAAAAGCATTCTCTTGTCTTTTGCGGGGTTGATTCCTTGAAGGGAACTTTTTCAAGTTTGAATGCCATTTGTATCTCTGGCTGTGAGTCTTTGTTTCCTCAACAGCCCAGAGTCAATTCGCAGGTGAAAGCTCGCGTAGCGGATCGAATCTGAAGCTCGATCTTAGCTTGTGAAACTCCGACAGAGCCTGTTCCTAGGGCCTGTTAACAGGCCCTAGTTCTGCACGCTTCCGTCATCGGTCATTGACTGAAATGGGATCGATAACGGGGAGCTTTAATGAGACCAAGGTCCAATTGTCTCAGGTTACCTAAACTCTCTATCGTTTTCTTGAGTACTGGTGTTTCGTGGCTCACCGTACCGTTGGCTTGTGTTGGAAGAGATGTCGCACAACAGCTTCCAAAAGATCAAAACGCTATAAGCAATGCGGAGGTATCTGTGGGTTACAGGTTAAGACCGGCTGTTTTCATATGCTTGCTCGTTTTCAGCGTGATCTCGGTTCGCGGACAGCAAAAGGGCCAGTACATGCCCGGCCAGCAGGGGCTGAATGCGGGCGTGGTCCCGGATCCCGGAATTACTTACGCCAATATGGATATCAACTATTCGTCGGATACCCTCAACAATTCGAACGGGAACGCGGTTCCACTCGCCGGCTCATATGATGTCTGGGCGCTCGAAAACATCTTTTACTACGTTCCAAAATTCAAACCTCTTGGAGGAAAGTTTGCAGCCATGATTGTGGCGCCGACGCTTGCCAACGGATCGGTCACCCTCGGCTCCATTAATAACCCGAACCAGGCACTCAATGCGGGCGGCTTTGGACTCGCCGATACCTGGGTGCAGCCCGTGACTCTGGGGTGGAGCCTCAAACGGCTCGATACCTATTTTGGGTATGCGTTCGTCGCTCCCACAGGACGCTACACGCCCGGTGCGTCGGACAACGTCGGTTCCGGCTATTGGGGCAACGACTTCTTCAATGGCACCACCGCCTACCTCACCAAGAACAAGGCAACAACCGCCAATCTTTACTCCAATTGGGAGTTTCACGGAAGCAAGACCACGGGCAACGGAACCTCAGTCACACCGGGCCAGGCTTTTACGATTGAGTGGGGGCTCGGACAGGTTATTCCTCTCAAGAAAGACTTCACCAGGCTTCTTCAGGTTGGATTAATCGGCTATGACCAATGGCAGCTTACCGATAATGGAGGATTCCTCTCACCCGGCGTGCCGGCAAGCGCTGTACCGTACTACTCGGCTCATGCCATCGGGTTTCAGACGAACTACCTTCTTCCGGCCAAGAACGTCACTCTCTTCTTCAAGTTTGAGGATGAGTACCGCGCCCTGGCGCGCCCCGAAGGACGGACGATCGTCTTCGGCGGCACTTACACGTTGCGCATCCCGAAACCCGCTCCGCCGCCACCGAAACCGTAATGTTCCTCAGTATTTGTGCCGTGTTTCCAAGTCACGGCCTTGAAGCGACGAAAACGCATTGCAGCGGAAGAATGCAACGTGAGACGAAATCATGAATCGGCTGTTCAGGCTTTGTACTTCGATACTTCTGATCCTCATCTTTTCTGGCGCGCATAACTTGCGCCTTACCAACTTCAATGTCGAACCAAAGAGAGTAATCTAACCAGCTCCGGATGAAAGGATAGAGCACCAGTGACAAATCCTCTGAATTTTCCATTCCTCATTTTCGCGCTCTCTATCTTCGTGCTATGGCTTGCGGCAAGAGTAGGGTCTTGTTCCGCGCGAGGCGAGACAAACTTGATGACCAGTCCCGCCAAGACTTTGAAGTTGTCCTGGCCGCTACCCTGACGCTTCTCGGCCTCATCATCGGATTTACCTTTTCCATGGCTATCAGCCGATACGATCAACGCAAGAACTATGAGGAGGAAGAAGCCAATGCCATCGGCACGGAGTATCTGCGGGCAAGTCACGGGCATCACCCCCGGCATGCCCGGTGGTGTCACTCCTCCGATTGCCACTCTGCCGCCCACGGGCATAACTCCCGGTGTACCCGGCGGTGTCACCCCTCCGATTGCTACCCTGCCGCCCACGGGCATCACCCCCGGTGTACCCGGTGGCGTGACTCCTCCGATTGCCACTCTGCCACCGCCCACGGGCATAACTCCCGGCATGCCCGGTGGTGTCACTCCTCCGATTGCCACCCTGCCACCGAGCGGCATCACTCCCGGTGTACCCGGTGGTGTCACTCCTCCGATTGCTACCCTGCCACCGCCCACGGGCATCACCCCCGGCGTACCCGGTGGCGTGACTCCTCCGATTGCCACTCTGCCACCTACGGGCATCACCCCCGGTGTGCCCGGCGGTGTCACTCCTCCCATTGCTGGTCTTCCCCCCAGGGTCGTCGCCGACTGTTCGGAACAGCCCCTGCCTGACGACACCCGGCAACGAATCGATTCAAATGGAATTCTTTGCGCCGATTCCTATCGCCCCGAGAGCAATGCGGCGGCAGGCGTAGTCGTGAACCAGGCTCCAATCACGCCAAACCGCCAGTTCGAAATTGAGCCTGAGTGGAACGTGTGGACAGATAGCGGATACACGAACAACGCAGACGGACGCTTCGGCATTCGTCGCAACGGCGATTCCAGCTACGTCACCTTCGGCGCCGATCGTCAGATTACCGACCGCTTGATTGCCGGCGCCAGTTTGACGCTACAGCGAAGTCACACTGACGGGTTCAGCCACAACTGGACCCTGGATACGGATGGAATTGTCGCCGGGCCATATGTCGGGTTCCGCCTCTCGTCGGCCTGGACCCTCGACGGCTCGGTGAGCTTCGGGTGGCTCGACAACGATCAGCATCTCGCTACATTTGCGGGCTCCTACGGATCAATGCAGTATTCGACATCCGAGAGCGTTACCGGCCAGTACGCCTGGCACAATACTGTTTTCCGGCCCGGCTTCGACGTCTTATATAGCTACACGCAGAATGGCGCTCACGATTTCGGCGGAACGATACATGGGCTTACTGAGACATTCAACGCCGCTGCCAACTCATCGGGATATGGAACGATCGGCTTCTCAACGGAGATCAACCACGCGTTTCGCACTGGCGAAACCACTACTCTCGTGCCCTATTTTGAGCCGCTTGTGTCCTACGAGTATCTTCGCCCCGGCGGCGGGCTGATGATTACCTCCACTCTTTCCAGGAGAGCCCCTTCGCCCTGGAGCGGAGCGGGGACAATCGGACTCCGCGCACTGATCTCGCGCTCGCTGTTCATCGGGGCGAGTTTCGGGTATCAGAGCTTTGGGCAACCCAATCTCAATACACTAGGGCCACAACTGCATGTGTCCTACGCATTCTAGGGAGCCGCTTGCGGGAAGGTTCGTCACTCCTGTTTCCTTGCGGTGACGCACACAAGCGGTAGTTCTTCGTCAACCGGCACTCGTTCCCGTTGCAATCACACAGACGAACATATTCGTGCAGCAGAATCTGCACCGGCTGAATCGACCACGACCGGCCAAAACGCATACGGCGGCACTGCCAAGCACCGAGGAAAAGCTGCGGGCGAGCGAGTAGCTCTTCCGTTCCATTTTTGAGAATGCAAAGACTTTCTTCTTTGTCTATCTAACTATCCTCTTGCAGTCACGCGTTGGACTATACATGCTTGGACAAGTGTTACCTAACATCGTTCACACCTGCCGAGTTCCGCGTTGGCGACTAGACGACAACTTGGCGTGTTTTCAGTTGTCAATGAGTGACCGCTCTACGAGCCGCTCAATATCAAGCTGTCTCGATCAACTTCTTTTGTCTCCGCACGAAATAATAAAGATTAGTCTGGCTGCGCGACGGCAATTTGAACCAAGCCACACGGCGCTGAGCGGGCATCTTTGAGATGCATATTGGCGGATGGTATCCCTGTTCGGGCGAAGGACTTTTCGCAGTCCTGAGTGGAGGGGCCGCGCATGTTTCCTTCCAGGTAGGCCAAGCCGGGACAACGGGTGCAGGTGCCGACGTGATCGCATCCCGAGCACACTGGCAGATCGCGCGCAGTGATAGAACGTACCTCGTTGAGCTGGTCGGAATGGCGCCAGATGTCGATGAACTTTTGTCGGCGCACATTGCCGCTGGGCAAAGGAAACTGGACGCAGGGAAACAGGTCGCCATAGGGCGAGATGTAACACGCCGTGTGCCCTGCGCTGCATGGGAACTCCTGCAAGACATCGTCGTTCACCGGGGGCGGCGGAGCGCAGAACTCATCGACGTCGCCCACCAGATCTGCATTGCGAAATACATCCTGCAGCTGAGGCACACCCAAGCCCAGTCGGAGAATAGACCGGTTCCCATCCATCATCGGTGTGATTGTCGGGTCGATGGTGTAATCCGCTTCCAATTCCGTTGCGAGTTGCTTCACTCCGCCATGGTCTCTCAAATTTTGCATCATCAGGACATTGGCGATGACAACCTTTACGCCGTGTGAGCGGAGCAGCCGTATCCCTGCAATGGATCGTTTGAGCGAACCGGGAAGCAGTGTGATGGCATCGTGCACATCCGGCCGATGGGAGTAGATGCTTACCTGCACGTCCTGCACGGCGAGGTCGCGCAAGCGCTGCGCTTCCTTTTCCCGGATCATGAATGCGTTGGTCTTGATCTTCACGCAGAACATCAGCGAGCGAGCGTATTCGAGAATGTCGAAAAAATCCATGCGCATGAAGACTTCGCCGCCGCTCAGAGTAAGAAAGAAAACACCGGCTTCGGCAAGCTGGTCGAGCAGGGCTCGAATCTCGGAGGTAGTCATCTCGCCGTGATCCTCGTGGTCAAGGTAGCAATGGACGCAGCGCTCGTTGCAACGGTAGGTGACGTCGAGTTGCACGCTGAGCGGCAAACCACGATCCAGTGCACGCTGCGCGAGTTCCTGCATCAGGCTCATCGTGTTTCTCCCAGTGCCGGGTTCGCGAGACTGATCGGGACATCGGACACAACTATGATTCCGTGGCTGGCCAAATCATTCACGAAACTCTCGACGTCTTTCAGTGCTTCTTCCGGATCGACCTCGAATTCCGCGCAGATCTTCTGTTCCACGATCTCTGCGAGCGGCGTTTTTCCGTCTGCTGACTGCCAGATGATGGTGCCGACGGGGTTCAATGTAAACAGAGTCGAGTTTCTGGCGGACATGATCATCATCTCGCCGTCCAGCGAGCGCGCAGCCACCTCATTCGCTCTGGCGATGTAAACAGGACTCATGCGATCAGCTCCAAACACGTTTATCTGGAAAGAAGGTCAGCCCGTACACGCGAGTCAGGAACTCTTTCGGTTATGAAGGCACTGCTCCTGGGTGGAAACCGCCTTGCCGCAACTCAGTGCCCGGGTTTCAAAGACGCGCTCGAAGCGAAACTCAGGCTTCGAGTAGGGCTTCTTTGCAGGTGGCTGTGCTTCCGGATGAACAACGGTCCGGCCCGTCTTTTCCTGTTCACTCATGTTGACCTCATTGCAGCCCCGACTGCGAAACTTGCGTAGCGTTGTTGTTCTGCAGGTTACCGAAATATATTTGCGATGCCCCGGCCGTACTTGAGTCATTATCGATAATCATTCCGCTGGTCCCCAGGGGGCCCAGTTGATTGCCGAACATCGTTGCGTTGGCCGATGCAGGAAAAGTGAAGGGGCTAGTTTGTGGCAGAATGAAGTTCATGAGGCACGTCTGGTTGCCGCAGTTGGGAGTGCCTGACATGAAGCCGTGGTTTTTCACGCTCAGGAAGAGGTAGTCGGTGTTCGTGCTCGTGTTAAAGAACTCGGTGAGCGGTGAGCAGTCAACGCTCGCACCCGTGTTGCCGGACTCCACTAACTGAAAGACGGCTGTAACAGGCGACCCAATTATGCCGCTGTTTATGGGGACCTGGTACAGCTCCGGCGTAGCCGCGCCCGAAACGTCAGCACAGAAATACATGTGTCCGGTTCCACCGCTTGTGTAGTACGCGTTGTCGAAGACCGGGCTGTAAAGATCGGACCCGGACGATCCGACGGACGTGAGGTTGATTTGGGCTGCAAATGACGTGGTTGTCTCCGTCAGGACTGCGTTCGTCGACGAGTTGGCCTCAGCAAAAACTCTCTCGTTGGTGCTGTCCACGACGGGTGGATCAAGAATGATGTTTTCTCCAACCGTGATACTGGGTGTAGGACAGGCGGATCCCGCGCTGGTGACGCAGTAAAGATTTCCGTCGCTGCCACCGACGAAGATATTCTGGCTGGCCCCGCTGTCGAAGACCGGGCCGCTGAGCATTACGCCACTGGCCACGGTGAACGGCCAGGGAGAAGTCGTCACCTCAGTCGGAGTGCCGTCGAATACACCTGTAAATTTGTGGAGCTGCCCGATGTCGTCTCCCACGTACGCGATGTCGCCGCTGTAATCAACGAAGGGTGGTGAGATCGTATCCATGACGCCACCGTTCATCGTTATCTTCGTATCCACGGCGCTGTTGTTTACACCCGGAACCGCCGGCTGATTGAAGACAGTTCCGTTGCACGGACTGGCATTCGGGCAACCTGAATTCCCGCTCTTGTCCATCGTGAGAACGTGAAATATCGACCCGCCTGCGATGCTCTCCATGAAAGCCACCTTGGTGCCATCGAGGGAGAGGACCGGCGAATTCTCGACCCTTCCGGTACCGACGAAATAGGCGAACAGTGTAGTTGGCACTGTGCCGCTGCAGCCACCGGCATACAGGTTATTGAAACCGAATAAATTTGCCTCCTGTGGGTTGTTACCAGGGACGCTCGTTGGGAAAACAACAAAGTCATTGGTGCAATCCGCGGGCCCGACGGGAGAAAACGTGTATTTTGCCGCATATGTATTGAGGGCAAAGGGGCCGCCCGATCCTCCTACAATCTGTACGGCCCAATCTGTGTGGAGAGGGTTTTGTAGGCCCCGCCTGCGAGGCGGGATCGGGGGTTCGCGTCTCGGCATCCGCGGAAACCTCTTCGTTTCACGCATCGCTCCCGGAACAGCGACTGTATCAAGCGCCGCTCGCCCGCCCACAGGACCATATCGCCTGCCCTGCTGCATCTGATAGCGGGGATCGGTGACGATGCGCTGCCATTCCTGGTAGGTGCCTTTCTTCAGCGAGTCTTCCAGGGAGCCAGGGTTGGAGAAGATGACGTGACGGTGAGTCCAGTCATCGACAATCCCGCCACTGTAGGTCTGCTGAGCAAGCGCAGGTACTATCACGAACGCTGGAAATAGAGCCATAACCGCAAAACGAAAACCGCTCATCGCGAAATCGCTTGACCGCTTCATTGGACAATTCCTCCCATTGAGCGGATCGGATAGCGGCGAATGCTAGCCGATCCGACTGTTAGTAGCCAGAATGATCTGTACGTACGCCTCTGTACGTACGCTCCCCCTGCCTCAGGGCGTCACCGGAGTCACCGGCTGCGACGGCGACGTACCGAATCCGCCCGCCGCACCCAGACCGATGAGCGCTCCTCCTAAACCCACGAAGATCAAGAAGACAATGCCCCCTTTAGTCATGATCGCGCCCGTCGCCGCCGGAGCTGCGCCCGCGGCCATCACGCACGGATGATTCAGTTTCTTGATTGTGGAAACAGTCACAACCTGGGGCGCGGAGCCGGAAGGAGTGCCGCCTGAAATCGTCCCGTTAACCTTGATCGATTTGCCGACGAGAGAACTTTCGAGGCCGGGCCCTTGCAACTGATAGGTCACGTTGGACTGCACGTCAGTGATGAGGTAATTCTGCTGCAGGTCGCCGCAGAGCGTTAAGTTGTTTTCCTGTGGCGTCCCAGTAGCCTGGTGCATTGCAAAGCTGAGAGTCTTCCCGGGTTCGACTCGTGCCACAAGATTTCCAGAAGAGGTCCGGACATCCACTTCTCCCTGCTGCGCGGCAACTTCCATGTACGAAGCGTCTTTCACGCCAACCACAACCACCGCGTCGGAGGTCGTTCCGGAAATCCTCAATCCGTTGGCAATCACAGGATGTTTGTCAGCCCTGCGCTGCATCGCCACGCCCTGTTGCAGAACAGAACGTTCACGATAAACGGTCATCTTCGCACCCGGTTTCATCACCGCGCTTGCGCCATCGGAATACTGCAAATTTGCAGTTCGATCTTCAGAGGAGATCAGGTTTCCGGAGAAGATCGCTGAGCTACCCGGTACCCGCGATCCATCAATCTGCACCGTCCCGCTTGTCATTACAAGCCCGATACTTGTTGAGGTCGAAGAGGCCACGCTCATCAGGCAGCTACATGTGAAGAGTGAGATAACTGACTGTAATCGCAGGATCATCGAAGTCCTCCGAATGGTGACCAAGACGGATTCGTTGTCGAGGTGGATTTTTCCTTTTAGTGGCTAGAACTATGGGATTTCTATCCTGACCCCGTCCGCTGTCGCCGCTCTCGAAGGCCAACCTTCGTGAAAAGGATTTGCAGGAAGAATAGGCCCCGAATGCAGCCGGGGGAATACGTAGAACTACGCGGTTTCGTATCGGAATCTACGCGATGCGCAGGACTCGCGCGGCAAGCGAATCCGTCGCGGTAGCATCACCAAAACGGGCAACGCGCATTTGATATGAACCGTCGTCGAAGCGGCATGGAGCCGATGGGAGAGGTTTTTCTCTTGACATTCCTTCTTACAGGAGTCCGACTCTCATCGAAAGGTGAGTCAGATCGCATAACCCAAAGGTCGCTGGTTCAAATCCAGCCCCCGCAACCACGAACGCCACTGCTCAAAGACAGTGGCGTTCACCTTTTCATGAGCCAAAATCCAAGCTGTTGTCTTCTATTTCCTTATAGTTCAACCGAAGTGGGAAGATATCGAGGTGGACCCGATGCCTTCGGCGAAATCTGCACCGTATGGCTCAATGTCACTTCTCCGATTTGCCGGTTATACACTCAAGTGGTTCTCGCCCAGAAGGATGACGATGGGCAGTTCAATGAGCGCATTGCCCTGAATTTCAGTAATTGAGAAGAATCATGCCGGGAGGGTACCTTTCGCGTGTCCATCAAGAGCGGAACTCGTTCGTTCGGCCAATTCTTGAATAACTGCGATAGCGGAAAATCCAGCTCAACACTCACAGCGGGAAGAGATGCCTAGCAAGGGCGGAGTAAGAGCGAACCACTGATAAGGATGAGGATGCACGAGTGTTCCTCAAGCGTGGATCAGAGCCCCGTACAATTCGTCGAGGACTGCCTGCAAATGCTGCTTGGGAAGCAACTTCGGGCGGAAGTGGCTTTCCAGGATCACCGCGCTCACAATGGCGCCCATGACGGCCAGCCGGCGCTCAATCGCAGCTCGAGTGGTCTTATCCATGCCGTTGCCAAACAGAACCCCGATAAAATCTTCGCCGGAAGACCTGATCAGTAGCAGGTCGTACATGTGCCGCAGCTTCTCTCGTGATTGCGGGCGCCGGAGTGCATACAATTTAAATTCCAGCATCAGCGTGCCCCAGGCGTGATCATTGAGTTGCGCGACGAGCCAGTGCTTGAAGATCCCAGGCCGTTTGCTTACATCGGGCTCGGCTTCGATAACATGCCGTATGGCAGTGAACTTTGTGAGCACGCGATGCTCCATCAGCGCCAGAAAAAGATCTTCTTTACTTGAGTAATGAGCATAGATCGCTCCCCGAGTGTACCCCGCGCGGGACGCCACTTCTTCGAGCTGCGTTTTCTCAAAACCCTGCTCGGAAAAGATCGCCTCTGCCGCATCCAGAATCTTCGCCTGCGTCTCCTCAGTACGGGCCTGATGTTTGTTCTTAGTTTTTTGGAGTGACTGGGGCATGCACAATCCTCTTGACAGATCTTATCGCTAAATCGATACTAAATACATACACGTATGTATTCAATACAAATCGCCATCGAATGGAAACGGACATGATTGCTGAAGCCGAAATCGAAACCCCTCTGGAAGCTGCCGCAGCGGACCGGTTTGAATCGACCCTGAGCGAGGCGACTCCGTCCCGCGGCCGGGTCAATTTGCTTTTGATCGGAATCGCTGCCCTCGTGTTGGTGGCCATCGGTACCGGGTGGTATTTATACTCCCGCGGTTACGAAGGCACGGACGACGCTCAGGTCGACGGCCATCTGAATCCGATCGCTGCTCGCATCGACGGCACTATCAAGGCCATTCACGTGGATGACAATCAAACTGTCCAAGCCGGAACACCGCTCGTTGAGCTGGATCCCAACGACGATAAGGTCGCGCTGCAGCAGGCGCAGGCACAGTACGACGAAGCCATGGCCCAGCTTGGCGCCTCGCATCCCAGCCTTCCCATCACGCGCATCAGCAACCTTAACGATCTCACGTCGCAACGAGCTGAGGTGGTTGCTTCAGAGGCGTCACTCTCTGCCGCGCAGCATGACCTTGACAGCGCCCTCGCTAAGCTGAAGGAGTCGCAGGCCGTTGATGAGCAGAACCAGGCCGATTTTGCTAGATACAAGACGCTCTACGATGACCAGATAGTCTCGCGCTCAGACTTTGACCATTACAAAGCCACCGCTGCCGCGCAAACACAGACCGTCGCCGCAAACCAGGCCGCTGTTGCCTCGGCGCAAAAGACGGTGGAACAACGTGCGGCGCAGCTTGCAGAGCAGCGCAGCAAGCTACAGCAGACGCAAAGCACCGGGCCCTTGCAGGTGGCCATCCGCGAGGCCGACATCAAGAGCCAACAGGCCAACACCGAGGTCGCTCAGGCGGCACTTGAACAGAGTCGCCTCAATCTTGGCTACACCAGCATTGTCGCTCCGGTCTCAGGAGTTATCACGCAACGAAGTGCCGAGGTTGGCGCGCGTATCTCCAAAGGCCAGCAACTGCTCATGATCGTGCAGACCGGCGATCTCTGGGTTACCGCCAACTTCAAGGAAACGCAGCTGGCCCGCATGCGACCTGGCCAGCAAGTCCGCATGTATGTGGACGCACTGCAAGACTATTTTGACGGCACTGTGGAAAGCATGCCCGCTGTTACCGGCTCCCGAACCAGCGTGTTGCCTCCCGAGAATGCTACCGGCAATTACGTGAAGGTCATTCAGCGCCTTCCCGTCCGCATTCGCTTCAACACAGGCCAGAAGGACATGGACAAGCTTCGTCCGGGGATGTCGGTCGAACCCAAGGTGCATCTGGACTAGCCCATGGCTCAAACCTACGAAATCGCAAACGCTGATTCCGCGCCAACTCGCCCGTTGATCAACCCCCCATTGATAAATCCCTGGATCATCGCCATCACAGTTACTCTGGCTACTTTCATGGAGGTGCTCGACTCCTCGATCGCCAACGTTGCTCTGCCGCACATTGCGGGAACGCTCGGCGCCAGTTCCGAAGAGAGCACCTGGGTAATTACCAGCTACCTGGTATCGAGTGCCATCGTGCTGCCCATGAGCGGCTGGCTTTCAAATGTCATCGGTCGCAAGCGCTTCTACATGGCATGCGTTGCCATCTTTACCATCAGCTCGTTTCTCTGCGCTCTGGCCACGAGCCTGCCTATGCTCATCTTCTTCCGCATCGTGCAGGGCGCGGGCGGCGGCGGTCTGCAGCCCAGCGAACAGGCGATTCTGGCTGACACCTTCTCCGCGAAGCAACGCGGCATGGCCTTTGCGATGTATGGAATGGCAGTCGTTGTCGCGCCCGCAATCGGCCCAACACTCGGCGGTTGGCTCACCGACAATTACAGCTGGCACTGGATATTCCTCATCAACGTGCCCATCGGTATCCTCTCGCTACTGCTAACGCACCGTGTGGTGCATGATCCGGCATACCTTAAGAACCTCCGGTCCAGCATCCGTGTGGACTATATCGGTATCAGCCTTATCGTTGTCGGGGTTGGCCTTCTACAGTATGTGCTCGACAAAGGTCAGGAGAACGACTGGTTCGCATCGAAGATGATTCTTATCAGCTCGATCGTCGCCATCGTCGCGTTGGTGGCACTGGTCATTCGCGAACTCAAGCACGAGAACCCGATCATGGACCTTCGTCTGCTCGGCAAGCGAAACTTCGCAACCGCCGTGACCTTCAGCTTCATACTTGGCATGGTTCTCAACGGCAGCACAATCCTTCTGCCGCAGTTTTTGCAGAGCGATCTTGGCTACACTGCACAGCAGGCGGGTATGGCGCTCTCACCGGGCGGGATCGCGCTCGCGGTGATGATGCCCATCGCCGGCATCCTGGCCAGCAAATTCGATCCACGAGTCATCATCGCTGTCGGCTTCGCCCTCACGTCCTTTGGACTCTTTCACGTCACCAATCTTTATCTTGGCGTCAGCTTCAGCACCATGGTGACGTACCGCGTGATTCAGGTTATCGGCATTCCGCTGATCTTCATTCCCATTAGCACGCTCAACTATGTCGGAGTGCCACGGAACAAATTCAACCAGGTCTCCGGCATCAGTAGCTTTACGCGTAACGTGGGTGGCGCCATTGGCGTTTCTCTCCTGAATAACTTCATCACTCGCCAGGAGCAGATTCACCGCACCGCTCTCACTGCGCACACCAACCATGCCAATCCATTCTTCGAGAGGCAGCTCAACGCCATGACACAGAACTTCGCCGCCATGGGCGCGAGTGCCAGTGAGGCCTCGCACCGTGCCCTGGCACAACTCTCTGCGCAAGTCGATCTGCAGGCGAACGTGCTCGGTTTCGTCAATGCATTCTGGGTGCTTGGACTCCTCGTTATGTTCCTGATACCCTTGCCGTTCATCATGCGCCGGCCCAGCGCAGAAGAAGCGAAGGCTTCAGCCGCAGCTCACTAGCGCGCGAAGTCTGATG
>DATGAD010000354.1:0-13240 GCA_035313725.1 Alloacidobacterium sp.
ATCGAGCGACGCTACGGCACTATTCAGATAAAAGGGATCGAATCTCATCGTTCTAGTCCTTAAGCGACGGTAGTTTCTACTCCGAGATTGATGGCCGAAGCCATGACCGTGTCGAGAATCGTAAACACTTTGGATGCGGCCTGATATGCCTGCTGGAGATTCTCAAGCGCCGCTGCTTCATCATTCAGGTTTACGGCGGACAGCGAATCGCGCTGCGTCTGAAGTTGGGTCAGGGAAGCCTGCTGCGCGGTGTTCTCAGTCGAAACCTGAGAGACGAGGCTGCCCAAAGCCGAGGTAAAGCTGGAATAGTAGCTCGATGGAGTGGTACCGCCGATGATCCCTTGATTTTGTAGCTGCAGCATGCTTTCGAGGTTTGTGTCATCCGACGAGCCGTTGCCCGTCGCAGCAGCCGCAATCTGCGCAGGGTTCGTGATCGCGACAGAAATCGAGCTGGCAGATCCGGCAGCCGTTCCGGGCAGATTGAATATTGGCCCGCCTGCTGCGCCGTTGGCGTCAGAACCTGCTTCGTTTGCGGTGTTCACCGCTGTTCCCAGATCGAAAGCCAGCGTATCAAGTGCGCTTTGCATCTGTGGAATGTCTTGATCGCGAACGGTCAGAATGCCGCCGAGCTGGCCGCCTCCGCCCGCCAGGCTGGTAGTAACATCATTGCCCTGATAGTCGGAGATGTGGGTTACACCGCCCGACACAGAAGTGCTCAACGAAAATGCCTGATCCTTCGATACGAGCAGCGCTCCGCTGGAGGTGGTAATGGTCAGGCTGTTGTCTTCCGTGGTGATCTGGTGAATCCCGACGAGCTGCGAGAGCTGCTGAATGTCATACTGGCGCTGATCTTCGAGTTGTCCGGCATCTTTGCTCCCGGAAGTCTGAGAAATCTGGCCGTTCAACTGGGCAATCGCCCGCGTCAAGGAATTCACCTGCGTCACGATCGTTGCGCTTTGCTGATCGAGCGAACCTTGCTCCTGCGTGAGTTGCGACGAGGCGGATTGGAAGGAAGTGACCAGGGTCGTTGCCGCATTCAGTACAGACTGGCGAAGAGAGTTGTCAGCCGGATTGGACTGCAACTGCGAAAGCGCGCTGAAGAAACCAGAAATGCTGGTACCGATGTCGAGCGAAGAAGTGGAAGAGGAAGCGGATGTCGCCGAGCTGAAGATGTTCTGCACCGACTCCAGAGCCGCCTGCCGCGCATCGCTTCCCTGCTGCAACTGCATTTGCTGCTGAATGCGCTGCTCGAGCACCAGGTCGCGCTGTGAAGAAGGCCCGGTCATCGTCACACCCTGCCCGTAGCTGGTGCCGTCGATCGTAACTGGATCGTTCGCCTGCCACTCCGGCAATTGATTCGTATATCCCGGCGTGTTAGCGTTCGCCGTGTTGTTGGCGATAACGTTGAGCGCCGCCTGGTCCGCGTCAAGCGCACCCGTCGCAATACTGAGAGCCGTATTCAGAGTTGCCATTGTCGTTGCCTTCCGTTAGTTGTTGCGCTATGAATTGCGGCCCCGACTGCGGCCATAACGAAAACTGTTTTCCTCGCCCCGGAGCAGACGTATGTTCCGCCCCGTTTGCTCCAGCACTTTCTCAAATGCAGCCTGCTGCGTAAGAGCGCGGCTGAATTCCTCAGCAGAGCCGGGAAGCTCCGCCCGGCTGCAATCGGCGAGCACTTCCGTCAATGACGTCGTATCTGCGTGCGCCAGCGCTCCGATGGCGCGATCAAGAAGATTTACAACTGAGAACGAAGAGCCTGGGATGGAGGACATGGGAGACCGCTACTCGCCCATCATCTGGCGGACAAGTTTATCGGCCACGTCTGCCGGGCCGACTTGATACGTGCCATTGGCCAGCGCCTGCTGGATGGCCGCTACCTTCTCCATGCGCACATCGGGCACAGACATCGCCTGATGCGCCAGGCTCGCCGCCGTGCTTACTTCCGTCCGGTCCTGGATGTTATTCGCAGTGGCCGAAGAAGCCGTCTGCTGCTGTGGCTGAACAGCTGAAACTGGCGACGCCTGTGATACTCCCAGCGCTTCCGGCAACCCGTGCAGACCATCGTTCACGTTCATAGGGGTTCTGACCTCATTCCATGTATCGGCGGCAGAATGGCAAACTTTAGTAACTTTGCGCCATCTTTTCTTAGAAAATTTTCAGAAATGAACTGCGCCGTCAGGCGTGCCTGCCTTCGATGGATTTGCACTGTGCTTGAAGTGGTCGAGAATCTTTTCGGCAATGCCGAAGCCGCCGTGTTCGGAGATGGCCTTCGCCATGGCCTCCGCTCCGTAGCTCATCAGAGTCCCGGCGCTCCCGCTGGAGTCATCGTCGTCTTTGCTTCCCTCATCGGCAAAGAGGCTATCGTGTTGCAACGGCTTGAGAAACTCCTTCATCAGGCTGGCCTCAAACTCGTGTGCCGCCGAGGAAAGCCTGGGGTTTTGTTGCGTCGTTTCCGGAGCCGGAGCCGATCCGGAAATGGATATGTTCATAAGACCTCCAACTCGGCTTCGAGCGCGCCGGCTTCCTTCATAGCTTGCAAGATGGAAATAATATCGCGGGCTGTAGCACCGATCTGCTGCAGGTTCTCAACCAGCGTGTCGACCGTCGCCCCCTGTTTCAATTCGATACGGTTTGCCGGCTGCTCCTGCGCCTGAATGGTCGTCTGCGGCACCACCTGGGTCGTACCCTGGGTGAACGGATTGGGCTGCGAGACCTGGTACTCGGTCACAACGTTGACTGATAGCCCTCCGTGCAGAATCGAGACAGGCTGCAGACGGACATCGCCGCCGATCACCACCGTCCCCGTGCGCTCGTTGACGACTACTTTTGCACGCGGATAGGTTTCAACTTCCACCGATTCGACCTGAGCAAGAAATGCCGGAACATCTTCCGCTGGCTCGACTTCGAGCGCGATCCGCCGGCTGTCGACAGCATGCGCCACTGGCCGCGCCATTTCTTTATTGATTGCGCCCGCCATCAGCTCAGCCGTGCGGAAATCGGCGTCGTTGAGCAGCAGTGACAGGGTGCGCATTTTGGTCAGATCGAGCGGGACTGAGCGTTCCACCATGGCGCCGTCTGGCACACGCGCCGTTGTGGGATGGTTGAACTGCTTCATGTTGCCGTTGCTCGCCACCGCATAACCGCCGAGAACCAAGGGCCCTTGTGCCTGCGCATAAATCTGCCCATCCGGTCCGTAGAGCGGCGCCAGCAGTAACAAGCCTCCTTCCAGGCTGCGCGCGTCGCCCGCCGATGACACTGTGATGTCGAGCTTGTTGCCGGGGCGCGCAAAGGCAGGCAGCGTCGCAGAGATGAAAACAGCTGCCATATTCTGCGTGCGCATGGTGGAGAGCTGCGGAGACTGTTGCAGATTCACACCCATCCGCTCGAGCGTCGAAATCAGCGTCTGCATGGGAAAAACGGTCTGCTGGCTGTCTCCGGTGCCGCGCAGGCCGACAACGATTCCATAGCCGATGAGTTGGTTGTCGCGGACGCCTTCTACCGTGGCCACATCTTTCACGCGGGCTAGCTTCGTACGTTGCGAACCCGTTGGTACCGAGGCTGCACCAAAGCACGGCAGCGCAGTCATGACAAGCAGCAGGCAAAGATTTCTGTGATAACGCATCGAATGGCTCCTAGAAGACCAGTATCTTTTCGAGAAAACGAACAATCGGATTCTGGCGGTAGGTATAGTCGTTGATGATGCCCTTGCCGACGACTTCGAGCTCAAGGCTGGTGATCGACGTCGAAAGCACCTGGTTCTGCGGGCTGACGTCCTCGGGGCGCACCAGGCCGCGCAGCTTGATGAGCTGCGTCTGCTGATTGAAGGTGAGCTGGCGCACCGCCTGAATCACCAGCATGCCGTTCGGCAGCGTATCGACTACTTCTCCGCCGACGATCGTGCTCAGGCTGGAATTGGTGACGCTCTGCCCTTGCGCGTTCAGACCGGAAGATGAAGTCTGATTCAGAAGGTTGTTAAGCGCATTGCCGGCGGACAGCTTGCCGAAGAGCGCCGAGACCTGGGAGCTGGCATTCGAGGCGCGCGAATTTTTCACCGTACCGTCGGTCGAAGCAGCCAGGCTCTCTGAAACAACAATGGCAATGGGGTCGTGGACACGCGAGGCTTTCACGTCAGAAGAAAGCCGTGTGAAGCGCCCGTCGGGCGTCCAGATCGCCCCGGGCATATGCACCTCGGCCTCGCTCTCGGCCCTGACCCGTGCAATATAGGCATCGAGAGCCATCTCCGGCGGCGTAGGCTTAGGGACTTTGTCCGGTTTCTTATCCGCGGCCCGTGCGGTAAGACAGCTGACACAGAGGAGGACCGCCAGCAGGTGGCAATGAATGCCATTTCGGTTGATCTTCATTGCGCGTTCCACCTGTCTGGCTGTTTCTTTTGCCAACGATCTGAAGTCGACAGCTCGACAGATCCTGCGCCACACACTCGTCCCTCAAGCACGGTTCCGCGCTGTCCGGTTCTCACATGAATCGTCTGACCCACAGCGCCGGCTTCAAGAGCTGTTCCCGAGAGGTCGATGTTTGCGCCGCCTGCAGTGCTCCAGAGCCTGACTTTCGCACCTGCCGGTATTAACGGGGCGGCCTTGGCGAAATCTGTAATGGCCGATTTCCGAAGCGCAGACGGTCCCGCGCCCTGCCATGGTACGTCGAGAAGCGTCCAGGGGCGATCAGGATGGGCGCAGTCCATTGCTACCGCCCACCGGCGATGCAGGAGGCCATCAGTGATGTAATGGTCCACCCGCAGGCTTTCTGCCTGAGACGCAACCGAACCTGTATTGCAGACCGAGGCGCGCAACGGCATGGCGAGCAGCACAACTAACGCAGAAGCACCGATCAGGAATCGTCTCATCACTGCCTACCGTGCCATATTGTTCACTTGGCTATACATGTCGTCCGCGGCGCGGATGACTTTGGAATTGCTTTCATACGCGCGCTGCGCCAGCACCATCTGTACGAATTCGGTCACAACATCGACATTCGAGTTTTCGAGATAGCCCTGCTGCAATGTACCCAGGCCCTGCGTGCCGCCGGGAACATCCAGCACCGGATCGCCGGAGGAAAGCGTAGCGCGGAAAAGATTCGCGCCGATGCTTTCAAGGCCCTCGGGGTTGGCGAAGGTGGCCAGCTGGATCTGCCCCAGCTGCGAAGGATTCTGCTGCCCGGGAAGTGTCGCGTTCACGACGCCATACTGCGTAATCGTCACCGAGGTAGCATTAGGCGGAATCGTGATATTCGGGACAATCGGATCGCCATCGGTCGTCACAATCGTTCCCTGATTGTTGAGGTGGAAGCTTCCTGCGCGGGTGTATTCGATCGTGCCGTCCGGACGCGCAACCTGAAAAAATCCATTGCCCTGGATGGCCAGGTCATAAGTATTGCCGGTGTTATTCAGATCGCCTTGCGACATGATGATCTCTGTCGCCGCAGACTTGGTTCCGAGACCAACCTGCAAGCCCGCCGAAACTGTCTGCTGGCTCTGCGCCGCACCGGGAGTAACAAGGTTCTGATAAATCATGTCCTGGAACTGCAGCTGCCGCTGGCGGAAGCCGGAGGTCGACGAGTTGGCCAAATTGTTTGCGATGGTGTCTAGGTTGAGCTGTTGCGCGCTCATGCCGCTTGCCGCTGTGTAGAGTGCCCGGATCATGCTTGTCTCCTGATCTCAAATTTGTGTGACTAAACTTTTGGCAGATCTTCGCTCGCCGTCTTATCGAAATCGCCGTGAAAGATGGAAAGAGCTTTTTGCATCATCTCCGCTTGCCGCTGCACGAGAATGAGTTGCAGAGTTCCCTGAATCACGTCCTGATTGGAAGACTCAAGCGACCCCTGATGAATGGCTGCGGTTGTTAGCGTTGGCTTTGTCCCTGCCGCTATGGTGTAACGATTCGTTCCCTCGGGGACGAGGTCTGATGCCGGAAAATCGAAGAGCGCGACCTTGCCGGCAACGGCGTTGGCAACGGAAATAGCTCCGTCCATGCCGACGGTGACATCTCCAGTTGGAATTTGAATGGGCTTGTTCTGCGCGTTCAGAACCGGCTCACCAGCCGCGGTAATCAAAGTTCCGTCCGATGAGCGACGGAAGGAGCCATCGCGGGTGTAGCGAATGCCCTGCTTCGTTTGGATGGCAAAAAAACCGGAGCCCTCGATGGCGAGATCCAGAGGATTGCCTGTGTGCGTCAGCGCGCCCTGACCCAGATCGAGGCGGTTGCCTCCGAGCACACCGAAATCATTGACCACCTTGTTGACCTGCGAGTTGAGCGCATCAGGCCCGACGATGGCATTGCGGAAGTATTCCCGCTCGGCGCGGAATCCGCTGGTGTTGGCGTTCGCCAGATTGCTGGCCGCTGAATCGAGCGCCTCTGTGCGAGCCAGCAATCCGGAAAAAGCTGCGTAGATACCGCTGTCCACCTTTGATCTCCTCTGCAGGGAGTAAGTGCAAGAGATGGACCAGAAGGAGCGGGGGGAGATTAGGGAATGTTAATTTCGACTGGATTGGCAATACGCAAAAAGACTACCGGATCGACTCGCAGATAATACTGATGCTGAGCGAATGTTCTTCAAAACGATACGTGCGATCGATGCGGAACTCCTGCTGCTGCATGTGCAGTTGATAGTTGGTCCCGGTAACCACGGCAGGGGTTGAAAGCATACATCCGGCCGCGAGCATGGCGTGTTTTCCCTTCCATGCTCCGGCGACCATATTGCACACCTCTCCAATCGCATCTTTGACCATACCGTCCAGTTCAAGCGGGCGCGTGCCGACCATGCACTCGGCCATGCGCAGCGCGGTTTCAAGGCCACAGCAAAGCGTGCAGGCTCCGCTCATTGTGCCCGCCAACCCGATCACTGCCGTAATCGTCTCCTTGCCTTCCGCCGCACTCTCGTCGACGGGTACGCATGGCGCACCCATCATCAAACGAAAAACCTCATCCACAGCATCGTCAAGATGCGATGCATGCACGCTCTCCTGCAGGAATTCACGAGCTGGTGTTGCCATAATTTTCTCCAAAATGGATTGAGTCACTGGAATCGATCTAGCTATGAAAGCTCGAGCAGCGGAAGAACCCGGTCTTTGACCTGCTCAGCGGTAAAGGGCTTGCGGATGTAGCCCTGCGCCCCGGCAAGGATGGCTTGCTTCACATGCTCTTCGCTGCTCTCCGTCGTGATCATCACGACCGGAACCTCGGGCGCCAGCGCCTGCTCGCGCAACTGGCGGAGAAACTCAAGTCCATCCATCATGGGCATGTTGATGTCGGTGAGGATCAACTGGACGCGTTCGCTCCTCAGCACATCCAGCGCCTCCACCCCACTCGATGCTTCGTGTACCTTGCTCAAAGGCAATCCAGCCTGGCGCAAGGCCCGTTCGACAATCTTCCGCATCACCGAAGAATCGTCGACAATCAGGGCAGCAATTTCACTCATGAACTTTCCTCGCTCCACTGCCCTTATCGGCACTTTATCCGATCGCGCTAGCGGCGATTGAGCACACCAGGTCCTCCACATCTTCAACCGCAGGCAGAATTCTGCGGTCTCCTGTCACAGGTGGATTGCGCCATATCCTCAGCCAGTAGTAGTCATGAACGCGCACGATTTGCGAGCGCACCGCCTTGCGCTCTTCAATCATCGAAGTGATCGCGTGAACGAGTCCGCGCATGCTCACCGCCTCAAGCAAACGCGTCTTCGGAAACGACGCCCGCAGTGCGTCCTGCTGCACCCGGCGAAAATCCGACTCGCGCAATACTCCGGCTTCGACCTTCATCCCCAGCATCTGTTCCACAGCCAGCACAAGGCAGCGGTCAATCTTGTCTTCGAATGCGACATACAAAAGCTCGCGTCCAGCAAGACGCAGAGGAACAGCACCGGCGCTGTCGATCAGCAGGCGGGGAAATGCGGAAGCCATCAGGGCAGGATCGTGAGGAGTGCCCGTCAGCACGGGACAGTTCCATTGCGCGCTCAATGCTCGCGTAACCTGCTGCTCATCGGCTGCTTTCTGCCGGATCAGCCATTCTCCCAACCTGCCGGCGCCTGCCTTTCGCTGCGCTTCAAGCGCTTTTCTGAGTTGCTCCTGCGTAATGACGCCTCGCGAGAGCAGGACCAACCCGAGTGGCACCCGATGCTGATGCGCCGCTTTTTGAGCGCTGTGAGAGTTTGCCTCTGCGGCTTCGCGCAGAACTGCTGTCAGAACAATCTCCTGCATGCAGTCCTGGCTGCAGGCCCATTTTCCTTCGAGAACCGGGCTTTGGCGGCTGCGCCAGAGCTTCATCCACCCGCTTCTGCACTTCACGTTGCCGCATTGCGGCAAAAGCGCCGATCCAGTTCTGACTGGCGGATGACTCTCCGGTAAATCACCGTGCGACACGATGCGCTTGTCCATCGCGACTTCAGTCATCATTCCTTGCGAATTTTCCCGGCTCAGCGGCCTCCTCATTAAAACAGGCATCGAATGCTCTCCAATGATTTCCTCGGCTCAGCCACTTCTGTAACGCGCAGCCCGAAGTTCCCATTTACGAGAACGACTTCGCCACGGGCCACAATCTTGTCTCCTACGATCAGGTCTACGGGATCGGAAACATGCCGCTCCAGCTGCACGACATCGCCCGGGCCCAGCTCCAGTACCTCGCTCAATGGCATCTCCTTTGAGCCGAATCGCAACGAGGCCTCCAACTCAATATCCAACAGCAACTCGACCCCTCGCACCGGAGGACCGGTCGCCGTATTCTCTCGCGGCTTTTTCTCCGTGGCTGGTTTTGTGTCGTCGGAGAACGCGACGCGGACAGCAGTCTCGCCGAAACGCAATTCGTAGACCGCCGTTGTCACTCCGACCGGACACGCAGCCCCACGAATGGCAAGCACCGACGTGGCCACGCCTGAGTTCTTTGTCGCAGCCTTCGCCGCACGTTCCGCAACCTGGCGAACGATGCCCTGCCAGAGCGACTCATCACGTTGGCGGTCCTGTTCGTCAGGAGTCACACGAGCGGCAACAAACAGGCGGCCCAGCGCCTCGGCATCTGCCATGACCCAGAAGTTCCCGCGAAACCCTCCCTGCAATTCGATCTGAAAGCAGAATGGATTGTTCGTCTCAGCGAATACCTCGGCGGGTAAAAGTTTTACCGTTCCGGCCAGTTCCTGGCTCAGCCCCATCGGCGCTTCCAACAACCACGCATCCAAAAATGTCTTCATCCGACCTCCCCTTCTCCGATTTTGGTTTAGGCGTTTGCAGCAGCCGCGATCTTGACCAGATGGGCGCAGCGCTGCTCTTCGTGACTTACCGGGTATCCCTCAAATAACGGAACACCGGCGATGCGCAACTCGGCCGGCTCCGAAGCAACCAGGGGCAGTTTTAGAATTTTGCCCTCGTATAAATCTTCGAGTTCCCTCCCCGCAATGCGCAGCGGCGGAAGCTGCAGCGCCGCGCCCACCTTCACCATGCCGACACGTTCCTGCATGCGCTGGCGGGTTTCCGGTGAATGCCGGTGCTGGCGGCTCCAGTCTCCAACCAAGCGCCGCAATACCGTATTTGAAACAACCGCCGGAAACGCCAGATTCAACATGCCGCTTGCCCCAGGCATGCGCACTTCAAAGCTGAGACAGAGCGTTTTTTCCGACACCGGCATAACGCGCGCAATCTGCGTGTGGATCTGGCGACGCTCGAAAGTAAAGCTCAGGCCCACAGGCTGCCACGCTGCGCTGAGTTCGCGACAGATGACGTCGGCCACACTGGTAAGAATCGACTCCTCGATGTCCGTCAACTCGCGCACCCGATCCGGCTTCCCCTCGCCGCCCAGCAGCAGATCGATCATCGGCGGCGCCAGCGCAAGATCGAGTTGCAGAACCGAAAGAGCGCGTAACGGCTCAAGACGAACCGAGCTCACATAAGCAAGGTCAGGGATGCGCAGCATGAATTCGTTGAAAGGCATTTGCTCCGCGGAGACCAGGTTCACATGAAACCGGCTGCGCAGCCACACTCCAAGATTGTGCGTAAGGTTGCGGGCAAAGATGTCATTCAACAGGCTGATGGCGCGCATCTGCTCGTTGCTGATCTGCCCTGCCCGGGAAAAGCTGTAGGGCTGCACGCGCGCGCGCGTCTCCTGCGATGCCGCCTGCGACCGGGCGCGGGCCGCCTGAAATAATGCGTCGATTTCATCCTGCTTCAGACTCTTTTCCACCGTCACTACTCCTTCGCTGACTGAGCTTTTCCTGCATTCGCGCGTTTACCGCCTGCCTTGTGGATGCCGCCTGACTTTGCCGCAAGATCGGCCAGCATAGTGCGCAGGTGCAGAACCGCCGAGGCATGAATCTGCGAGACGCGCGACTCGACTACTCCCAGCGTGAGGCCGATCTCCTTCATCGTCATCTCTTCGTAGTAATAGAGCGTCATGACCAGCCGCTCGCGCTCAGGCAGATCGCCGATCGCCTCGGCAAGCCGTTGCTTCATCTCACCCTGCAGGCAGCGAAAGAGCGGATCGTCTTCCGGGCGGTTAGGCACATAGGCCAGTTCTTCCTCGCCTGAGTCTTCGGACCGTTCGAGATGCAGCGTGCCAATTTCAAGGCCCTTCAACTCTCCCAGCAGTTGTTGGTAATCGCCCAGATCCATTTGCAGTTCAGCGGCAACCTCCTGCTCGGAAGGCGTACGGCCGATCCGCGCTGTAAGGGCGCGCATTGCCTGTTCGATCGCGCGGCCCTTGCGGCGGAGGTCGCGCGGACTCCAATCGAGCGTGCGCAGGCTGTCCAGAATCGCGCCGCGGATGCGGAACTGCGCATAGCTGCGAAATTGCACTTTCTTGGCCGGATCGAATTTCTGAAATGCATCCATCAGTCCGAGCACGCCGGCGCTGACCAGTTCTTCCATCTCGACGTGCTGCGGAAGACGCTCGTGGATACGCCGCGCAATATAGCGCACAATCGGCAGATGCTCGACCATAATGCGCTCTTCTTCCGGAGTGAAGCGTGCGCCACCCAATGCTTCAGAGCGCGCACTCTTGATCTCCGCCGCGCGGGTCTGCTTCTGTTCTGTTTTCTGCTCTGTTTCACGGGGCCCAGGCAAAGACATCACCAACGCTCTCTGCCTGGACTCTTCATCTATCGCCGACCGGTCTTCCATGGATCCCATGTTCTGCATATTGTTTTCACTCGCGCCTTCATCCATTTCCGTTTTCATTCCGCAACCACGATTTCCAGATCGGGGGAGACTGCCTTACCGAACAACACCAATCGATCGCACCCGCACATCGGGCGGGATTTCTGCCGGAGAAATCACAACCACCCTCGGCAGAACCGGCTCCAGCCAGCGGCGAAGGTAGAAACGTGCCGGACTCGGACAGAGGAGCACTGGAAGGGCCATCGAAGATTGCGCTCCGATTAGCTGCTTCACAGAATCGATGAAGCGCTTGAGCCAGGGAGTGTGCTGTGCGCGGCCATCCGTCAGCAGACGCGCTCCTGCTTCACCCTGAAGCGACTCGATCAGCTCTTCCTCGAACGCCGGATCCATCTGCAGAACGCGCAGGCTTCCATCGCCTTCTAGAAGCGGCTGAATGATGCGCCGTCCGAGCGCGTGGCGCACGGCTTCGACCAAGTGAGGCAGACTCTTATTGATCGCAGCAGACTCGATCAGCACGTCGAGAATGGTGCCGAGATCGCGAATCGAGACCTGTTCGCGCAGAAGCTGCTGCAAGACTTTCTGCACTTCGCCCAATGTCAGGATCTTGGGCACCAGTTCTTCCACAAGCTTCGGATGAGATTCGTTCAGCGTATCGAGCAGCCGCTTCGTCTCCGCGCGCCCCAGCAATTCATGTGCATGCTGGCGAATCATCTCGGCCAGATGCGTGCTGATGGCGGTCACCGTATCGACGACTGAATAGCCGGCAGCAATCGCCTGGCTTTCAAGCGATGGAGAGATCCAACGCGCCGGAACCTGGAAGGCAGGTTCCTGCGTCTGCTTGCCCGGCAGTGGATGTGCATCCGATTCCGCGCTGACTGCCAGCAGCGCGTTGCCTTCCGTCTGCCAGCGGCCAATCTCCATACCGCGCAAGGAGAAGACATACTCACGCGGCCTGAGGCGCAGATTGTCCGAGATATGAATTGGTGGCACAAGGAAGCCGAGCTCGGTCGCAAGATGCTTGCGCAGAGCGCGCACGCGCACCAGCATCTGCCCACCCTGCTTTTCATCGACCAGCGGAATGAGTTGAAAGCCGATTTCAAGGCTGAGTTCGTCCACCTTGAGCAGCGTGGCTATATTCTCAGCCTGCGCCTTGTCCGCCACCTTGCGCTCGGGCTCTGCGGTCGCCTCCTCCACTGGCTTACGCGAAATCTGCCATCCGAGATATCCGAGGCCGACGGCTGGAAGCAGAAAGGCAAACTTTGGCAACCCAGGCACAAGACAGAGTGCGCCGAGCACGCCGCTGGCGACATAGAGAGTTGTGCCACGATGAAATAGTTGCGTGCCCAGGTCTGCCGTCAACCCATTGGCGGAATTCGCGCGCGTCAGCACCATGCCGCCTGCCACCGAAACCAGCAGAGACGGAATCAACGTCACCAGTCCGTCACCCACGGTGAGCACGGTATAGGTCTTCACCGCGTCGGAGAGGGCCACGCCCTGCTGCAGCACGCCAATCAGCAGTCCCGCGATAATGTTGATCGCCGTAATAAGAATCGTCGCCAGCGCATCGCGTTGATTGAATCGCGCCGCGCCATCCATCGCGCCGTAGAACTCCGCTTCCTGCGCGATCGCCTGCCGGCGCTTTCTCGCCGCCACTTCGTCGATCAGACCAGCATTCAGATCGGCATCGATCGCCATCTGCTTGCCCGGCAGCGCATCGAGTGTGAAGCGCGCCGTCACCTCAGCAGTGCGCACCGCGCCGTGACTGACAACGAGAAACTGAATCGCAATCAGCGCCAGAAAGAGTACGAAACCTACGACGTAGTTCCCGCCTACAACAAACTGACCGAAGGCTTCGATCACGCTCCCCGCCGCCGCGGTTCCCTCGCCGCCATGCAGCAGAATGCGGCGGCTGGAAGCGATATTCAGCGACAACCGGAAGAGCGTCAGCAGCAGTAGAAGGCTCGGGAAGACGGAGAAATCGACAGCGCGTCGCACCTGCACAGCTGAAAGAAAGACGAGCACCGAGGCGGAGAAAGAACATGCAAGCAGAAGATCAAGCACGAACGACGGCACAGGGATCAGCATCACGAAGATGACGCTGATCGCTCCAACCGGCAGCGACAGGTCTTTGCC
>DATGAD010000355.1:0-3663 GCA_035313725.1 Alloacidobacterium sp.
GTCTATCACACAGAGGACCCGCGCGCGACGCATCTGCGCAAGATGTCAGAAGACCTCGGCCGCTCGGCAAACAACACCAAGTGGTTTGACATGTCGCAGAAGATCGAAACGTACATCAAGTCGGAGAAGAAGCTGAATGCCGACGTCGATTTCTACTCCGCCTCGACCTACACCACGCTCGGCATCGACATCGATCTATTCACACCGATCTTCGCCGTAAGCCGCATCTCCGGCTGGGCCGCGCACGTCATCGAGCAGCTCGACGACAACCGCCTCATCCGCCCCCGCGCCGACTACATCGGCCCCGAATACCCTGCAAAGTACGTCCCAATCTCACAGAGATAAGCAGTAAGTTTCCGCGATAGTCGAAAGAAGGCGTCCATTAATGGACGCCTTCTTTGTGCTGTCATCCTGAGCGGAGCGAAGGATCTGCTTTTACTTAGCTCGCACCTGCACGAAAAGGGGTTCCGGGTGCCCCAGCTTGCCCTGAGCAAAGCGAAGAGTAACCTGGGGTTTTTCATGAACGCGCCGAGACACAGCCTTTTTACTTGTGATTTCGATTGGCCGTTTCCGCCGCGGCCTTCAGCTCATTGTTTGCCTGGTCCAGCAAAGCTTTAGCATGAGCGGCATGACCACCCAGGTCCCACTCGTTCGCCTGCTGCGCAGCGACGATCTTGTTATAGGCCTGCTCCGTCAGCCGCTGCGCCGCAGCAATATTCGGATGCTTGTTGGGGCTTACATTTTCCGCCGGTGGATGTTGCGCAACAATCACTCCGCCTGTAATCAGGCTCAACCCTAAAACACTTCCCAGGACAAACGTACGGGCTTTCATTTCTGTTATTCCTCCGTCAGGAAAATAACAGAATCACGGAATGCTCCGTCAAGCCTTCTCCGCCAGCATGATGGACGGGGTGAGGAAATTCCACATCTCGCCTTGACCCGGAATTTCCTCAATCGAACCGCGACAGCGGGTGTCCCGCAACCAGATGGCAACGTTCCCTGGGCAACGAGAAGGGGAACGTTGGTCTTTTTCTCTTACATCCCACCCTGGCGGCTGGCAGGAGGCACAATCCCGTTCATCCGCAGATACACCACCATCTGCCCGTAATGATCCATGGAGTGCGCAATGCAGAACGCAGCCAACCCGCCGCGCGTCCACTTTTTATCACCCGACCCCTCAATGGTGAAGGCATTCGCGGCAGTAATCGTGCTCAGAGCACTGTGCGCAAAGGTGTAAGAATCCTTCAGCGCCTTCATGATGTCGTCTTTGCTGGTCAACTTCTCGATATCGGCCTCTTTTACCGCGCCGGGAACATTCCAGCCATCAAAAAACTCGTAGTTCGCCTCAGCCAGATGCTTTACCTGCCCGCCAAATGTGCGCACGCCCTTGAACTCGCCCTGCGTCGGGGCAAAGTTGTACTTATCGGCGGGCATGGCATCGGCAGCGCCTACAACTTCCTTTTCCAGCATCGTCATGAGGTGGTTGTAGGTATCTCCGGGCACAGCCTGCGTTGCCTGTGCGAAAGTGAACGTTGCCGGAACCGCCAGGCAACAAAGCAGCGCGATACAAAACATGCGAATCATCTTCACGTTTTCTTCCTCCTCTGAAATTACTGCGCAAGCAGCCTAGCAGAACCGTCTCACCGCATGCGTCAAATCCTCGTTGAGAAGCAGGAAAAATGAGACGTTTGGTTCAATCCATGTGACGAACGCGGAAACAAGCGACGAGATTGCCACATATTCGGAGTTCAGATGCCAACAAGGCCGTAAAATAAGAGCAGGAGACAGCACGAAAATGAGACGGGTATACATGGATGCGAATGCGACAACACCCCTGGTTCCCGAGGTGCTCGACGCCATGCGCCCGTATTTCATCGAGCACTTCGGCAACGCGTCTTCGATCCACCAGCAGGGCCAGCAGGCCCGCGCCGCCGTTGAACAGGCCCGCGAATCCGTCGCCGCGCTCATCAACTGCCGCGCCGCCGAAATCGTCTTCACGTCCGGTGGGACCGAGAGCGACAACCTCGCGCTCTTCGGCCTCGTGCAGCCCGGCGACCATCTCATCACGACATCGATCGAGCATCACGCCGTTCTGCACGCAGCCGAGAAGCTGCGCGAGCGCGGTATCGAAGTGACGTTCCTGCCTGTTTCCAGCGAAGGCGTCGTCAATCCAATCGATCTGCGCCGCGCGATACAGGCGAACACCAAGCTCATCAGCATCATGATGGCCAACAACGAAACCGGGGCCATCCAGCCGGTGAGCGAAATCGGCCGCATCGCCGCCGAAGCCGATATTTACTTCCACACCGACGCCGTGCAGGCTGCAGGCAAGCTGCCCATCGACGTGCAGTCGTTGCGCTGCGACCTGCTCAGCATCTCCGGCCACAAGATGCACGCGCCGCAGGGTACTGGAATCCTTTACGTCCGTCGCGGAACGCAGCTCGAACCACTCTTCTTTGGCGGAACCCACGAGCGCCAGCGTCGCGCCGGGACGGAGAATCTTCCCGGCATCGTTGGACTTGGCAAGGCTGCCGAAATCGCCCGTACTGCGCTCTCCGACGGAACCGTCGAGAAGGTTGCTGCGCTGCGCAACCGCTTCGAACAAGGCATTCTTGCGCAGGTCGAAGGCACCGGCGTCAACAGCGGGAGCGTAACCCGCGTCCCCAACACCACCAACCTCTACTTCGACAACCTTGAAGGCGAAGCTCTCGTCATCGCCCTCGATCTAAAGGGTTTGTGCACTTCCGGCGGATCAGCTTGCGCTTCCGGCGCCGCTGAGCCGTCGCATGTTCTATCCGCGATGGCGCTTAGCCCGGCGAGAGCACGTGCCAGCCTGCGCTTCAGCCTGACTAAGCTGAACACCGATGAGGATGTCGACTTCGCACTTCAAGTCATTCCCGCTGCTGCGAGTCGGCTGCGTGAGCTTGCTCCGGTGAATGCCGGGACTCTTGGCTGACCCCCTCCCCCGTCATTTGTACGGAGATTGTTTACTTTCAATATTTTGCGGATGCATCTCTGTACGGAGATCGTTTATTTTCAGCTAGTTAGCCTGGACGACTTAAAGTTGGTATTTGTTTTCAGTGGTTTAGGCTTTTTGCTTAGCCAGCATCGCTCAGATTCTTCCTCCCGTGGGTCGTCAGAATGACGGTTTAGCAGAAATAGAAAAGGCACAGCTCTTAAGCTGTGCCTTCTGTTTTTATTGTACGGATAGCGTCAAGTTTCGCGCCAATTTCTACGCGTTAACTGCTCTTTTTGGTGCATTACCAGTCACGCTGTTTACGCGAAAACGCTTCATGTTGATCGAAAGCGTCTTCTCGATCCTGCGCAGGTCCCTTCTTTCGTTGGGAGCGGCGAAGGTCGAAGCCACGCCACGGCTCGAAGCGCGTCCGGTACGGCCGACGCGGTGGACGAAGTCTTCGGCCACCTTGGGCATGTCGTAGTTCACGACGTGCGCCACATGAGCAACATCGATGCCGCGAGCGGCCACGTCAGTAGCTACCAGTACGCGATGCTTGCCTTCTGAAAAGCTCCGAAGAGCGGCGTTGCGCTGTGACTGCGAACGATCGCCGTGAATCTGCGTCGCGCCAAAGCCGGAACGGTGAAGCTTCTTCGCTACGCGGTCCGCGCCGTGCTTGGTGCGCACGAAAACGAGGAAGCTGCCCT
>DATGAD010000356.1:0-11674 GCA_035313725.1 Alloacidobacterium sp.
AGACCACGCAGGACCTGGTCAGCTTCATCCAGGAAGACCCCGCCGCCGTCCAGCGCCTTTCTCGTGACTTTGCGCAAGCCCTCGTCTCCGATATTCTGGAGTCCTTCTGATGCAAGTCGCACTTTCCAAAATTGATGTCATCCTGAGCGAAGCGTTCGAAGAACGCGAAGTCGAAGGATCCGCTTTTTCTCTCCGACAGGAGACCATCTGAATGGGAGCAGGCTTCGCCTCCACCGACCGCTTCGTCGTCGAGCTTCGCAGTAACGAGCTGCGCCCCGGCTACGTCCTCATCGGCGACGAGATTTTCCTTTACGAACGCTGCCGCCGTGCTGTGCTCGAAATCTACGTCCCCGCCGATCTACGCGACTTCTGCCTCTCGGACATCGACCTCGCCGAGACGAGCATCTTTGAAGCGCTCGACCGCGCGCAGTCACCCTCGCTGATGGCGCCGTTTCAGGTGCTCTTCATCCGCAACCTGAAGCAGCTTTACACGCGCGGCGCGAAGAAAGATGAGTTCGCTGCCATCGACGGTTATTTCCGCTCGCCGAATCCACAAGCGGTCCTCATCTTCGTCGCCGACCACCTCCGCATCCCCGCAGACCCGCGCCGCATGGACATGACCGACAAGGATCGCTACGAGCGCATCCGCGAAACTCTCGGCGACCACTGCGGCATCGTCGAGCTGGCGCGCGTCGATGAAGCCGACGCCTTGCGGTGGCTTGTCGCAGAAGCCGAAAAGCAGCAAATCAAGCTCGAGCAGGACGCGGCCCGCGAACTGGTCGACGCCCTCGGTGCCGACATGATGCTCATCGCCAGCGAATTCGAGAAGCTGTCGCTCTATGCTGGAGCGAAGAAGCTCATAACGCTCGGCGATGTCGAGACGATGGTGCTGGCCGCGAAGCAGCGCTCTCTTTACGAACTGACCGACGCCATCTCCGCCAAAGACAAGCAGCGGGCCCTTGTGTTGCTGGAGGGCCTGCTCAACGCTTCTGATGGCGGTGAAGACGCAGCCATCGGACATCTCTACATGCTGGCGCGCACCTTCCGCCAGATGCTGGTGATCCTGGAGAAGAACGTCCGCGACTCGCGCGCCATCTGGCAGGCTCTGTGGCAGGGCTTTCGCATGCCACCCTTCGCCGCTGAGGACCTGATCCGCCAGGCCCGGCGCTATAAATCGAAGAGGGAACTGACCCGCGCCCTGCGCCTAATCGCAAGGGCTGATCTGGAGCTGCGCTCGCAGCCTCCAGACAAGAAGCTTGTGCTCGAACGGCTGGTAATGGAATTGGCGAGCGAGCCTAAGCCCGTTCAGCTGGCATCCTCATCCACGCAGTATGCGATGGAGTTGTAAATCAGCGGATGAAGTATCGCGAACTCGTCAAAATCATTGAGAATGAGGGCTGGCAGCATGTGCGCACTAAAGGCAGCCATCGCATCTACCAGCACGACCAGAAACAAGGTATTGTTGTTTTAGCGCCGCATTCGCTCGGCGCGGATGTGCCAGTTGGCATATTGCGCGCTGTTCTAAAGCAGGCAGGCATCGAGCAATGAGCTACAAATACGCCGTAATCTACGAAACAGCAGCGGATGGCAGTGTCAGTGCCTATGTTCCTGACCTTCCTACGATTCTCGTATCCGGACGGACCCGTACAGAAGCTCGCAAGCGTGTCATTGAGGGAATACAGATTTATATCGAAGAAATGAGGGCCCGCGGTCTTGGCCTGCCTGAGACGCATACATTCTCTGATGTAGTTGAGGTTCCAGCCTAGTAATCGAGAATGAAAGTCATGCCCAAAACGAATGACGACGCAGGTTCGCGTCGTCATTCGTAAGGCAGATAGGCCCCAGTTTTTCCAGTTCAGAAAATCATTACCGAGCCGAGCCTTCGTCCTGCATCCAGATCGCATTCACGCCCAGTGGGGTCGGATACGAGATCGGGTTGCCGTTGTTGTCCAGCATCGTGACCGGGAACGATCCCGCGCTGGCCGGATCGACTGCGCTATATGCGAAGTTATAGGCATACGCATCCGAGAAGTAATCCGAGATATAGTTGCTCAGCGTAGCCAGTCCACCGCCAACACCAGGACGCTCCACAATCCACTCTGCGCTGTTGCCGACAAGCTGAGTTCCCGGAGGCGCTGAGAAGTTGATGATCACATACTGATTGGTGTTGTAGTTGACCAGGTAGGCGTGGCCTGCGGTCGACGAGGTGCTCCAGACTTCGACGAAGAGATCGTCACCGGGAGCGATGGGGAGGCTGGGAATGCGGGTCCAGCCGTAGGGATACCATTCATACCACGCTGAGTAATACGTCGCGGTTGAGCCTCCGCTGCAATAGGCATCGGCTTCGTTGCCGGCCTGCAACACATCGCCTGATCCCCAGCCGTCAATGCCAACCCACGTTACCGCATAGTCCCAGCCGCCGGTGCATGCGCCATAGGCCTGGGTGGCAACGGGTACTACATAGTCGCCGATGATGTAGTAGAACGAAGAGCTGCCGTACTTCGTTACTCCGTTTGTGTTGACATAGCCGCTCCAGTTAGAGGAATTGGCTGCGGTGCCGGTCGCCGGCGCGCCCGCACCAGTGCCAGCCTTCAGCTTCGCCGGACCAGCGAAGTTCTTGGTGACTTCGAGTACAGGCGTCACGCGCTTCCTGGACGATTTCATCGCCTTCTGCCAGCTGGCGAATGCTTTGGGCGCAGAGATCTCATTCGGCTTTGGCGGGAAGCCATAGTATTCCAGGTCCTGATCGGAGGCGTTCAATGGATCGAAACCTGCCGGAGGAGCTGCGATTGTGGTTACACCCGCGACATTGGTCGCGAGTTCATTCGGCTTCAGCTGTTGCACCTGGGCAATGCCCGTCAGAGGCGCAGCAATCAACAGAGCCGAAACGAGAGAGAACACACGTTGATTCATCGTTTCTGCTTCTTTCAATGTAAGTTGTAGGGGATTTGGCCCAGAGGCCCAAGAATGTGTTACCAGCAAGTAGTGAAAGAAGCCGGCGTTCCGTTACGAGCGAGGCAGGGAAAAATAATTCTTTTGTATACGGACACAGTTACATATCCGACCTAAGTCGCTGAAAAAAGAAGGAAACATGGCACGGAGAAAAAGGGCCCGGAAGCAAATGCTCCCGGGCCCTTTGGTTTAGCAGCAGGAGTCAGCACAGCACGACTTGCCCGCACAGCAGGCGCTGGCACAGCAGTCGTCGCAGTTTCCCGCTGAACAGACTGCGCAGCAGGTACGATCAACTACGAGCGCCGCAGCTGTCATGGCCCACATCGAGGCGACGAGCATCGCCGCCAGCATCCACACTTTTGTCTTCATAATTTCCTCTCAAGGTTAGGTAGGTCGACGCCGTGCGCACGCGAGGGTGCGCGGCATGGGAGCACTTACTTGAGAGTGCTTTCTAAATCCGCATATCCATCTTCAAGTCGAAGACTTCATGCTCGTATCGATGACCGCTCTGGAAGGGAAGCAGCAGAAACGCAGTTCGCGGCGGAACCGCGTGAGTGACCACACGCATGCAACAGATTGCATTGCAAGCGCCATCTTGTTTCGCAGAGGGAATCGCATCCTGCGAAGATGTCGGCGCCGCGCAACAGCTCTTCTGCGAAGGTTGCTGCACAGGAAACGAGGTGGGCAGCGGACAACACGGCATACCGGCAGGAGCCGGACGGGAGTGATGGCCGAGCCTCTGGCATAACAATGCGGGCAGGTCTCGCAGTCCTGGCGCGCACGCGGCGTAATCCCATGCGACCACAGCGAAGAGCAGACAGAAGGCCAGAACACGCGCCCCCGGCGAATACATGGCGGGAACGCCTTGCTGCTTTCTGCGCATAGGAATGAGTTGCCCCATTGCGATTACGATTGTAGCCCTGTCGTGGAGTTGGACTCGGCTACGCTGCTTAGGAAAGCAGAAAAGGAGCGGTGGATTTCATCTCCATGCCGCTCCTTGGGTGCAGGAATTAGATTTTCTGTTCAGAAGTCCTGGTCAGGTTCCTTGAACAGGAAGACATAGAGCCATCCGCCGACGGCTGCGCCAAGAATCGGAGCAACCCAGAAGAGCCATAGCTGTTGCAACGGCCACCAATAGCCGGCGAAGATGGCGGGTCCAGTGCTGCGCGCCGGATTGACCGAAGTGTTCGTCACCGGAATGCTGATCAGGTGAATCAGCGTCAGGCACAGGCCAATGGCCAAAGGAGCGAATCCTCTAGGGACGCCGCGCTTGTCGGTTGATCCCATGATGATCCACAGGAAGAAGAAGGTCAGGACGAATTCCGCGACAAAGCAGGCCAGCAGGGAATAGCCGCCGGGAGAATGTTCTCCAAAGCCGTTCGATGCAAAACTACTGGTAGCCGCATTGAATGTCGGATTGCCCGTAACGATGAGGTAGAGAACGCCTGAAGCTGCAATTGCACCCAATACCTGGGCAACTACGTAGGCGGGGAGATCTTTTGCCGGGAACCGCTTCCCAAGAACCAGCCCGACGGTTACCGCCGGATTGATATGACATCCGGAAATATGGCCGATGGTATAAGCCATCGACAAGAGCGTCAAACCAAAGGCAAGTGCAACGCCAAGGAAGCCAATTCCCAACTCAGGAAAGGCCGCTGAAATCAAAGCCGATCCGCAACCTCCAAAAACCAGCCAGAATGTGCCCAGAAACTCAGCAATTGAACGACGAATCAGTGTTGGTTGCACAGACGATTCCTCCCTTGCATACGCCTCATGGGCGAATTCTGAATCGCCAAAACGCTAACACGGAATGACTTACAAAGCGAAGGAATCTCGTTTGAATTTTCGTCGTTACCGGGCTCGTGCTGTGAATTCTCAGTATGTGATTGAATATAGAGTGCTTAACAGGGAGGTCTACTCCACCACGACCTCTTCCACGCCCTTGCCGCCGCTGGTGAGCGTAATCGCAGCTGCCAGAATGAGCCCGCCTCCAACCCAGGCCAATGGCCCCAGGCGCTCTCCTAGCAGCTTCACTCCAAGAATCGAACCCAGGGCTGGCTCGATATTCAGGAAGACGCCTGCGCGCGATGCGGGAACCCGATGAATCCCCGTGTTCCACAACAACATCGCGGCGGCATTGCACAGCAGGCCGCTGGCAGCCAGGGCGAGCCACGCCTTGATGCTGATTCCATGCACAGGCGGCAAGCCGTCCCTGAGCACAACCCACACCACGAGCATCAACGTGCCCGTGAGCAAGCCATACGCCGTTACCGCCATCGGTGAGTGCCCCTGCATCAGGTGCTTATTCAACAGTACCCACGCCAGGGCGATCATCAGAGAAACAACAATCAGCAAATCGCCCGCGAGCGTTGGCCCGTGCCCCGCGGAATTCTGATGACCGCCGCTTAGCGTGATCAGCGAAACTCCGATCGTCGACCCCGCAAGGGCCAGCCAGCCTGTCCAGTCCAGCCGCTCATGCGCAAAGATGGAGGCGCCGACGGCAAGGATCACCGGCATTGTGCCGACCATCAGCGCGGCATGGCTCACCGTGGTCATCGAGAGCCCCTGAAACTGCATCAGGTACTGCACCGGAATTCCGAGAAAGGAAGCGAGAAGCAGCAGCGACCAATCCCGCCGTGTAAAGCCCGGCCTGCGCAGCAGGAAGAACAAAGGAGGACAGGCGAAGAGGAAGCGGTAAAGCACCATGTGCCCCACCGACATCTCGGCCAGCGCAATCTTCCCGAAGAAAAATCCCGTGCCCCAAAGGCATCCAGCAAGCGCACAGGCCCCATAGCCGAACATGGCGCGAGTGGACATCTTTGCATCGCTGGTTGCAACTGAGGGCATATATCCACTCTGTCACAAGATGGGGAATTCCATCGCTGTAAATTCAGTCTCGTCGGCTCGTAATCACATACGGCAAGTCAGCGTTATCAAAAACATATGAAGTTGGAAAGTCAATCGTTTCCTTTTTGTAGGAGAATGTTGAGCATGGGCTTGAGAGTGGACCTGCGTGCACCGGTCCGGATGCTGGTGGCGTTCGTTGCGGCCCTTCTGTGCCTTTCGCCACCGGCGCAGGGCGAAAAGAAAAACAACGATGCGGAACCGAAGCCCGATTTGCGTATCCCTGTCGAGCCGCTGGGATACATGGCTCCAAGCTCGTTCTATCTGACAGCACGGCTATCATCCATTTCCCTGGACTTCATCGATAAGGACCATTTGCTCTTCACATTCCGTTTGCCTGGACTGATGAAGCGTCTCCCCGACGAGCCGGCTGACGACGAAGACCAGACCATTCGGGCTGTCGTTGTCGAATTGCCCAGCGGCAATGTGACCGCGAAAACAGACTGGCGCATGCACGACCGTTCCCGCTACCTCTGGCGATTGAGTGAGGGACGCTTTCTTGTGAGGCAGCGCAGCAGCCTGTTTCTGACTGATCCATCGCTGGAGCTGCGGACCTACCTCGACAGCGATACCGCTCTCGAATCGATCCAGATATCGCCCGACCGAAAGCTGATCGTGGTGGAGTCGGAAAGCAAGAAAAAGGACCACCCGACGGTAGCCAGCACCGCGCCAACATTTGGAGATCCGGTTCCAGAAGCGAAGCCGGTACAGATATACATCCTGCGCGCCGACACCCGCTCGGTTATCGCCCATGCGGAGACGCTGAATGCCGTGGACATTCCCATGATGGGCGAAGCCCGCCTGATGGCCGTTCCCGGCAATCAGAATCGGTGGCTCATCCGTTACATGCCCTTTCGCGGAGAGGCGCGCACACTCGTCGAGGTGCAGTCTTTCTGCCATCCGACAGAGCAACCCATGAGCAGCAATGTCACTTTGATCATGACCTGCCCGCGCTCCACCAACGATCATCAAATTTTCGCCGTCGATCTGGACGGCAAAACGCTGTGGCAGCAGCGGTGGGAGAGCCGCTACATCTGGCCCACGTTCCAACTCACGCAGGACGGGAGCCGCTTCGCCTTCAGCTCTCTGCAGGTCAATCATCCGGTCGGCATCATGGACCCCATCGATGAAACCAACATCGTGCATCAGATGGTCGGTGTCTTCGATACGCAGACGGGGCAGCTGCGGATGGTGAAAAATGCAACGCCGATACTGAGCGCGGGGCAGAATTACGCGCTCTCACCAGACGGCTTGCGCTTTGCGGTTTTGCGCGAAGGCGCAATTGAGATCTATGAACTTCCGACGGTCTCCGCACCCCATTAGTGCTCAAGTTCTCTTTATTTGAGGTTGCTGTTTTGGAGAGACTAAACTCGTGCCGAGAAGATCGAACTGGCAGTCGTGGTTACGTGTCGATGAGCGACGGTGTTGTATTAACGAGACAGTATGTGGACGTTTCCAGGGCAAGCACACAGTAACGCGGCGCATAGCGTTCGCTCTTGCGGTGCTGTTTTGCAGCCTTTTGGCGGTCCCGATTCGAGCACAGCAGCAACCAGCGCCAGAGGACCCAGAAGATGAGAAGCAGATAGGGCTCTGGCTCGACCAGGGAATTTCCACCGGCCTTACACCGAACAAATCTCTGGAAGTCGAATTCCATGAACGGTTCGACGAAGGAGGCTCGAATCTGTACGAGTACTTCGTTCAGGGCGGCGTTGCTTTTCGCGTGCGGCCGTGGTTCACCGTGATACCGATTTATCGCTATCAACGTTTTCCTGGCAATCCCGGAGTTGAGTACGAAAACCGGTTGCAACTCAACCTTACATTGAGCACTTCCCGTGGCCCATGGCGGCCCAATCTGCGCACGCTGATCGAAGAACGATTTCCCGATAATCGGCCTGCTTCGGCGCGTCTACGGTTTCGTCCCGGTGTCGACTACACGTTGCCGCTTCGTACAGCGTGGCGCCCGGTGCTGGTTGTGAGCAATGAGTTCTTCATCGTTCCCGGATCCAATAGCTTTTCCGCCGGCGGCAGCTTCACTCAGAACCGCTTTCAGGTCGGAGTGCGGTGCCCCATCACGAATTCGTTTTCAATTCGGCCTTACTACATGCTGCAATCAGTGAACCTGCCCACTGGCTGGGACACGAACGAGATTGTTGGGATATCGCTGGGTCTTAAGATTCTAACTAAGAAGAAATGAGGACTGAGCCATTCAGCAATGGAGACCTTCCTGAAAATGCCTTGTCCGGCTAACCGCTACAGCTTGAATAATTCGCGCAGCCTGCGGGTCTGTGCACGGCTCACCGGGATTTCGGTCTGCTTCTTGTCGTCCATGCGCAGCTGGTAGCTGCTCTTGAACCACGGCACAACTTCCTTGATGTGGTTGATGTTGACCACGAAAGACCGATGCGCGCGCCAGAAGATCGACGGATCGAGCAAGTCGAGCAGTTCCTCGAGGGTGCGGCACTTCGATTGTCCTTCGAGCGTCGGCGTCACTACCGTGATCACGCCCTCGTCGATTGAAGCGAAGCAGATGTCTTTCTGGTCGATGAGCAGCAGACGGCTCTGCGCCTGCAACACGATCTTTCCGCTGTGCCGCTGAGGCTGTTGCTGCTGTTCGATCAGCTTGAGCAGCGCGCCAATGCGAATATCGCCGCTCAGATCGCCATGTTTCGCCGCACTCTCTTCGTGCGACTGGACTTCCTGCAGCCGCTGCCGCGCGCGCTCCAGAGCCTGCAGCACGCGCGCTTTGTCAAAGGGCTTCAGCAGGTAGTCGATGGCGTTCACGTCGAAGGCCTTCACCGCATACTGATCGAAAGCCGTAGCGAAGATGATCTGCGGAAGATGTTCGCCGTCGCCATGCTCCAGCAGCTTCTTGAGCACGGCAAAGCCATCCAGCCCCGGCATCTGCACGTCGAGAAAGACGACATCCGGCTGATGCGTGCGAATCAGGTCGACGGCCTCGATGCCGTTCGTACCCTGGGCCACCACTTCCACGTTGCCTGTCGTGTCGAGCAGATACTTCAGCTCTTCACGCGCAAGCTCTTCGTCATCGATGATGAGAGCAGTCATTGCCATAGGGAGCAAAGGTTAGTATAGGAAGGCAAGGAAAGGATGGTCAAACGCGGCTGAAGCACACTAGCGGTAATTTTTACGCTTCTTTGCGTCGAGTCTAGGCCAATACTGAAACTCATCGGCGAATAGTTCACCGCTGAGATCGGACACGCGCTGCTGCATTCGAGTTTGCGCCTCAGAAATCGCACGATTGTAGATGACAGGTCCAATCTCCTCGACGAAGAAGTTGAGTAGCAGGCCTGCAGGCAACGCCCGATGGGTTCGGGCATGTTTTCTTTAAAGTAGCGTTGAATCGAGGCGATTGCATCTGCGCGGACTTGTTTCGATAGTTCAATTGTGGTCATCGGGAAGGCCGACTCCAGCTTGAGAGCTTACATCACACAGTCTTGTTGTATACGTCTCTAGTTGCGAAAGGCATGCAATCTTGCCGGGCGGTTGTCCGAGGCGAGATCGTGTCCGCAGTGCACGCAGTAGAGATCGGTGATGCGCACGCTGCGGTAGCAGTTTCCGCAGGAGGCGGAAACCTGATACGCGCATTGCGGACAGAAGTGATACTCGCTCTGCACATGCGTTCCGCAGGCGGGGCAGAGAGAAATGATCGGCTGTCGCAACAGGAAATAAAGCACAGCGCCGATGCCTCCAGGCATCACCAGGCAGATGATCATCCAGATCCGCACGCTCATGCCGCGCCGCGGCGAATCGTTGCTGATATAGCCCACCATCAGCATGTAGAGCGACGCCAGCGCACCCCAAGAAATCGCAAAGTAAAGCCGCAGCCCGATTGGGGGCCCTGGATGATGGCGTTCATGCGGAAACACAACCCAGAAAAGATACTGCATGACCACGAAGGCCAGCAGCGCAGCCGCTACCGACCAGCGAGGAATCAGCTTCAGCTCGCTGGAGAAGGATGTCTGCGATTCTTCTTTGGTGGGGTAGTTCGTTGCCATCGCCTGCTATCGCCGCCCGTGCATCTGTTGCTGGCTTTTAAAGGTGATAATGAGCGCGGCGACAATTGTCGAAAAAAGCAGAAGCACCAGCACCATCACCATGCCCGGCAGCTCAAACCACTGCTCGCCGCCAAGAAAATCATCTACGGTGCTCCAGATCGCAGGCGTCAGCACCATGGCGAGCACCGTGACTGTCAACAACACAACCGCCATGTTCCGGCGAGTGCGCCGCTGTTGCTCGCGCATTTCGGCTGCGGCCTGCATCACTGCGCGCCGAGTCCGCTGGACAACCTGCATGTCCGCAGTCGCATTCATGCCGGCAAGCATCTCCACCATCTGCTGATCTGGTTCAGGATTTGTATGAGGGCCCAGGTGGTTCACAACGCCTCCTGTTGCCGGGTCATTGCCTCAAGCCGGGGCTTCAGCGAGGCCAGCCCGCGATACAGCCGCGATTTCACCGTTGACAATGGAGCAGCGGTCACCTGCGAGATCTCATCGAGCGAAAGCTCTTCATGGAAGCGAAGCACCAGCACTTCGCGGTGCAGCGGATCGAGCGTTAAAAGCAGCTTGGCCACCAGATGGCCGTTCTCATATCCCTGATATAGCTCCAACGGATTCGGACCGTTGCTGGGAACCTCGAAAGCGCGATCATCTTCGCCGCCTTCGCACAATTCATCCAGGCTCACCATGGTCCGTTTGCGCCGCATGTCGATCACAAGGTTGCGCGCGATGGTAAAGAGCCACGTGTCGAAGCGGGCGTTGCCATTGTATTGAGCACCGCGCAGCAGCACACGCATCCATGTGTCCTGGAAGAGGTCCTCGGCGATTTCGCGGTTTCCTGTCAGGTAAAGCAGGTAGCGCAGCAGACGATGCTGATACTGCACGATCAGCTCGTCGAGCAGTCCTTCGTCGTGGCGCTTCAGTCCCTGCGCGATCAGGGCGTTTTCCTGTCGCGACTGTGTCGTCAATGAGATGGATGCCGTGCTCATACTAGGTTGTGAGACGGAATCTGCAACGCCAAAGACTCTCTTCGAGAGAAAATTCTGCACTTTTTCGATCGGACTCATGGTGAATTCCTCGGAGACGGATAGGGCCATGCGGCAGAGCTGGAAGAGCGATCCGCTAACACTCTTATTATCCGGCACATAGATACGATGCCGCAAGCATTACACTGGATACAATGGAAGTTCTTTATGGGTTGCATCCGGTGGAAGAGGCTCTGCGCGCCGGAAGCCGCCAGTTCGACCACGTCTGCGTCGCCCGCGAGCGCCATGATCAGCGCCTGCAGCGCATCATTGACGCCTGCCGCGAGACCGGTGTCCGTCTGCGCTTCGAGCCGCGCGAGCACCTGACCAAATTGGCCAAAACGCCGGGGCATCAGGGTGTCGTCGCCGTCGTCCGGGCCAAGGCCATGCTTGAACTTGAAGACCTGCTTAAGAGCCCCGAGCCGCGTCTGTTGCTTGCGCTGGATGGTGTTGAAGACCCGCAGAATCTCGGCGCACTGCTGCGCACCGCCGACGGAGCCGGGGCCGACGGTGTCATCCTCACCGAGCGCCGCTCCGCTCCCCTGAGCCCGGTGGCCATCAAGGCCTCCGCCGGCGCAGCAGAGCACGTCCCGATCGCGCGCGTCGTGAACCTGAGCCGCGCGCTCGAAGAGCTCAAGGAGCACAATCTCTGGTGCGTGGGCCTCGACGAGCGCGGGACTATGTCTTACGACGAGTTCGATTTCACGTCTAACTGTGTGTTGGTTCTTGGACGAGAGGGCGCGGGCCTCCACGATCTGGTGCGACGGCACTGCGATC
>DATGAD010000357.1:0-5215 GCA_035313725.1 Alloacidobacterium sp.
GCGCTCGAAGCCAAGACTGCAGCCGCGCATCCATCCACAGACAAAGACAACCGCGTCGCATTAGTCCCCATCCGCGAACAACTCGACGGTGATATCCGCAAGCCGCTCCTGATCCTCCTCGGCGCAGTCGGCCTCGTGCTGCTCATCGCTTGCGCCAACACCGCGGGTCTGGCACTAGCCCGCAACGCCGAGCGTCAAAAAGAAATCTCCGTCCGCCTTGCTCTCGGCGCAACGCGCCTACGTCTTCTGCGGCAATTTGTGACAGAAAGCCTGCTGCTCGCAATCATGGGCGGAGCCGCAGGCATCCTGCTCGCGCTCGCCGGAACAAGACTCCTCCTCACGCTCTTCCCCAACGACGTCGCGAATCTGCAAATTCCAAAAGTGACAGTGATCCCCATCGACCGCGGCGTTTTCCTCTTCGCGCTCGCCATCACGCTGTTCTCTGCATTTCTCTTCGGAGTTCTGCCGGTGCTCAAAGCCACGCGCGCCGAGGCGAGCGACGCGATGAAGGAGTCAGCGCGCAGCGCCACTGCCAGCCGGCGCTCGAACCGCTCCCGCAGCGTCATCGTAGTCACAGAAGTAGCTCTATCTCTTATGCTGCTCACTGCAGCGGGCTTGGTGGTAGCCAGCTTCCAGCGAGTCATGAACGCTGACCTCGGCTTTCGGTCCGACCATATACTCGCGCTGCAGATCTTTCTGCCCTACAACAAGTACCCCTTCAAAGACCACGAGAAAACAAGCGCCTTCGTAGATCAAGCCATCCAGAAAATGAGCGCAGTGCCGGGAGTGAAATCCGTCGGAGCTACCAATTTTCTGCCGCTGATCGGCTTCTGGGGCACCACCAATTTTCTGTTGCGTGGACAAGTTCCGCCAACGGACGGCCAGCTTCCTGAAGCCGATAACCGCGTCATGACCCCGGGCTACATGCAGACTATGGGTATTCCACTGATTCACGGACGCGCCTTCACCGATGCCGACCGCGCCGACACCGCGCACGTTGCGATGATCAACCAGATCTTCGCCCAAAAATATTTCAAAGACAAAGACCCCATCGGCGAAGCACTCAACCTTGGCACCATAGACAAGCCCGACTGGTGGCGCATCGTCGGGATCAGCGGCGACGTCAAATCCTTCGGCCAGGACCAGCCCACGCACGCCGACATCTACCGCCCCTTCGAACAGGACCCATTCCCACTCGTCGCATTCGTCCTCCGCACCGACGCCGATCCTGTCGCGATGATCAAGCCTGCCGAACAGGCCCTCTGGAGCATCGACCCCGATCTGCCCGTCTTCAAAGCGATCCCCATGGACTCGCTAGCCGACCAGTCACTTGCACTGCGCCGCGCAAGTTCCGTGCTCATCTCAGGTTTCGCCTTGCTGGCCATGGTGCTGGCATGCATCGGCATCTATGGAGTCATGGCCTATGCCGTCACCCAGCGCACACAGGAAATCGGCGTGCGTATGGCGCTCGGCGCAGGCCGTATTGACGTGCTGCGCATGATGATGAACCTCAGCTTCCGCCTGACAGCGATTGGCGTCATCATCGGACTCGCCGGAGCACTCGCATCTACACGACTACTCACGAGCCTGCTCTTCGAAACAGCAGCAATGAACCCGCTAATTTTTTCATTAGCAGCTGCTATGTTGGTAGCAGTCTCAGTCCTCGCTTCTTACCTGCCGGCAAGACGCGCCGCCTCCATCGATCCCATCAACGCCCTACGCACCGAGTAGGAATAAAATTCGATGCCCCGTCCTGAACGAAAAGAAGGGTGGGGAGGAACTCAACTCCCCACGTGCCACCTAATTGCGCACTCTCTTCAAAAGAGCCGTCTCAGAAAAATATTTCACCGCTAGATAACCGAGAGCCGCAACGCACAACAGCAGCATCGCTTCCCGCAAATAAGCCGCAGTCGAAACAGAAACCCCAACCCCTGTAACGAGCGCAATGTAAGCCGCAACGCACATGGGACACTTAGGCATCAGCACCAGCAGTGCTCCAGACAAAGCGCCTCCCGAAGCGCGCTTCCAGAAACCGCGTGGCGGCGCTGCGGCCTTGCGACCACAGCACTCATGCGCGCTCATGACTCACTCTCGCAACCGCAGGGTGAGACTTTTTTCGCTGCAACATAACGTCCGTGCTCATTCACCGAACCGTCGTCATCGTAGCGGTCATGGTGCCGAACCCAGTCCGTCAGGTTGTAGCGAGGCCCATTCTCATTCCGTCCCTTGGGCGTGATATCGAGGTACATGTACGTCGAGACAAACTGTTCGTCTCCACGTCCATGCGTGGAATAGGTATGGAAGATATCTCCGCTCGAATCCTGATAGAAGACGCTGTCCCCGGAAAGATCTTCAATCGAGGCATCGATCATCGCGTAATTGTGATACACCTTGCCGCTGGCGATCTCTTCCGGCATGAACGACACATGGAAGTCATAGTTGAAGTCGCTGCCATGCGACGACACCCACCTGAACTTCCACCCCATGCGCCTCCTGAACGTTTCAATCTCTTGGAGCGGCGCGCGCGAAACCGAGACAAACGAGACATCATGATGTTCAAGATGCGCCAGAGTCCCGTCAATATGATCAGACTTGAACGAACACCCGACACAACCCTCCTTCCATCCCGGCCCGAACATAAAGTGCTGAACAATCAGCTGGCTGCGTCCATCAAACAGATCCGCCAGCGTCTCCTTGCCGTTTGGTCCATCGAAGATGTACTCCTTCTCAACACGAACCCACGGCAACTCGCGCCGCTGCTGGTTCAGCACATCGCGCAGCCGCGTCAATTCCTTTTCCCTGGCAAGCAGAGTCTTGCGCGCCGCCAGCCACTCTGCCTGCGATACGATCTTGTGACTCACACTCATCGTGCTCATTCGCTGTTCTCCTTTGCAATTGGATAAGAAGGGTAGAAGCCCTGGGTTTTCGCCCAGGGAATCAGGCCACGAGGAAAGGAGGGCCTTCAAGCCCCGAAATCCTTACGCTCCGAGCTGCACTAACTCTTCTTCCCTGCTATAGCTGTCGTGGAACCGTACCCACTTCATCCCATCAGGCAACAAGTCTTCTTCATCGCGCCCTTTCGGCACCAGATCAAGAAAGTGGTACGGAACCAGCATCCCCTCGGCCCCGCGTGCATACGAAGAATAGGTGTGAAAGACCTTCCCATCGGAAGCCTTATAGAAGACGCTCGTGCCCGTAGCCTCGTCGGTAGGAAATCCATTCAAGCCGTAGTTGTAATCAAACCTGCCGTTCGCCATCTCTTCTGGGGTAAACGAGGCGCGATAGTCGTAGTTAAAATCGCTGCCATACGATGACACCCAGTGAAAGCCCCAGCCCATGCGCTTCTTGAACGCATCGATCTCAGCAAACGGAGCCCGCGAAATCGCAATCAGCGTCACATCGCGTTGCGCCAGGTGAATCACGCTGGGATTGAAATGGTCCGCGCCCATCGAGCAGCGCGTGCACCCCACACCCCAGTCCGGCCCAAACATAAAGTGATACACAACCAGCTGGCTGCGCCCATCAAACAAATCCGCCAGCGTCTCCTTGCCGTTAGGACCGTCGAAAACATAATTCTTCTCTACCCGGACCCACGGCAGCTCACGCCGCTTGCGGCTCAACTCATCCCGCAGCCGGGTAAGTCTCTTTTCGTCCGCCAGAAGCTCCTTGCGCGCTTCAAGCCACTCTTCCTGCGAAACAACTGGATGATTCTCAGCAACTGCGCTCATAACATTTCTCCATCGGGAATTCGTAATCATTACGGTTTCAAATTAAGCGACGCCTACGTCGCTTCCTCTTCCAACCCGTCATCCAGTAATCGGTCAGTTTTCCCTCGGTCTTTGCCGAGTCAACTCAGAACCGGCACCCACACTTCGATATCGCCCAGCCCGGTGCCGGGATTGAAGCCCTCTCCATACCGTTCCAGCAAGCCCGGCGTCGTGCTGGTCTTATAGCCGGAAGCAGGGAGCCATTCGTTCCAGATGGCGCCGATCGTGTCCTTCAACTTTGAAACATGGCCGCCATGCGCGAACACCGCGTAGCGATGCGCCAGAATCGAAAGGCTGGCAAATCCACCAGGCAGAGCATCGGCATGCGAAACCTCAACGCCAGCCATGTAGTCGAATCCGCCGTCCGAAGCAGCCATATTGAAAACAACTCCATAAGCAACGCGGTCCACCTGGCCGGGTATTTTGTCGAGATACGGAACCATCCGTCTCCACAGCGAAGGAATATCGCCAGCGGTTGCAGCCATGTATCGCTCGCTCAGACCAACGAGCAACATGGGCTCGCCATCTTCAAAGTGTGTTGGTTCGATATGCGCCATCGTGCCTCCGCCTATTTCGCTCCGCTGCGGCTCTCCGCCATCTTGCGCACACGTTGCATAAATTCGCACCGGGCCACGTTCGTGCGATCAGTTTCCTCGATCATTCCAATCACGCGGTAGTTGAATTTCAGCAGCGTCAATCCATCGCGCTCGTCCAACAAATATTGAAAGTGAGCAACCGCCGGATATTGCATGAAGTGCGATCCCCAAATCTCCAGGCGTGCTGGCGGTTCAATCACTTGCACATGTCCCCAGCACCATCCGGCATTGCCGCCCAGATCGCGATACAAACGTCCGCCCGGCCACGCTTCCAGAGTCATCAAAAGCGCCTCGCCATCAGGCGTCTCGCTCAAAGGCCCGAGCTGCTCCAGCAACGACTCGTACACAATGTCAATCGAAGCCGCAATCTCAATCTCTTTCGCTATTTCAAGTATCTGAACGTCCTGCTGTGTCTTCGTCGTCATCGCTCACTCCTGAATGTGTCCGCTAGCGATTACTCAGCCTTCAATCGCCCATCCACGCCATCACGAATATTCGTGAAGAAATTCGACCAGCCCTTATTCACATCCACACCATCCATAAGGTGATGCGGGATCAGCCCCATCGCACGATGCGAAAACGTAATAAGCGTCAAGCCGTTCTCTTCCTTCAGCCGGAAGATCACATGATTCACCGCAGGCGCCGACATGAACATCGGCCCATGCAACTCCAGCAGCACCGGTGGCTTGATCGACTGCACCGCGCCCCACCAATGCCCGGTGTTATTGCCAAAATCGCGGTACCAGCGTCCGCCCGGCCATGCTTCCAGCGTCAGGTTGTGCAGCTCCTTTTCTGGAGACTCATTGAGCGGCCCCATATTCTCAAGCAGCGTCTCCCAGACGATATCGATCG
>DATGAD010000358.1:0-9617 GCA_035313725.1 Alloacidobacterium sp.
GTCGTTGAACTGGCAATCGCAGTGGTGCTGCTGGCGGGCGCTGGATTGCTGGGAAAGAGCTTCTATCGCCTGCTGCACGTGCCGTTGGGTCTTGATCCAAGCCACCTCGCAACCATGCGAGTGATGGCTCCCGGCACCGTCTACAAGGGTGACGAACAGACGATTGGGCTTTATCGGGAGATTGTGCGCCGCGTCTCAAGTCTGCCGGGCGTAGAGTCGGCCGGTATGACCAGCCTGCTCCCTGTGGAATGTGACTGCAACACCGACAGGATCCAGTTCCCGGGAAGGCCCGACCATGGCGAACACAACGAAGTGGACGAACGCCATGTGAGTCCAGGCTATCTGCCTACGCTCAAAGCGAGGCTGGTGCGCGGACGATTCTTCACGGAAACCGATGACACATCCAGGCCCGGAGTGGCCGTGATCAATCAGGCGCTGGCGCAGAAGTATTTCGCCGGGCAGGACCCGATTGGTCAGAGAATCGCCGATGACGAGGGCGGGCGTCCGTCTGTGTGGGAGATCGTCGGCGTTGTCGACGATGTTCGCGAGGGCCCGCTTGATAGCGACATCTCGCCTGTTGAGTATTTCCCCATCAACCAGACGCGCGACCACTATTTCAGTCTTGCCGTGCGCACTACGCAAGACGCCGCATCGCTGCTGCCTCTGCTGGTGACGACGCTCCACCAGATCGACCCGAGCCTGGGAACATCCGACGAAGCGACCATGACCGAGAAAATCAGCAGCACGCAGGCGGCGCTGCTGCACCGGTTTGCGGCGTGGTTGGTGGGCGGATTCGCAGCCATGGCTCTGGTACTCGGCGTGGTGGGGCTTTACGGAGTCATTGCCTACTCAGTCAGCCAGAGGACGCGCGAGATCGGCGTGCGCATGGCGCTTGGCGCGCAGCGAGGCTCTGTCTATCGGCTTGTGCTGGGGGAGGCAGGCTGGCTTACGGTGATCGGGATTGCCGCCGGGCTGGTTATTTCGCTAGGTGCGACGACGTTGATGCGGAAGTTGCTGTTCGGTGTTGAGGCGTGGGACGCGCCGACGCTGGCTGGAGTCGCTGTTGTGCTCGGAGGGTTTGCACTACTGGCGAGTTATATCCCGGCGAGGCGCGCGGCCTCTGTCAATCCGGTAGAAGCGCTGCGCGCGGAGTAGCGAGACTTATTTTGAACCTGTACACACATGGAGGCCACGATGGACTGGATGCTTCGACTCTTTCGGAAACTGATGATTTTGATTCGTGGAGAGAAGTTCAACCGCGAACTGGAAGAAGAGATGGCCTTTCATCGCGCTGAGGCAGAGAAGAATTTTCGAACCGAAGGCATGCCTTCAGATGACGCCAGGCACGCGGCGAACCGGCAGTTCGGGAATGACGTGCGGCTGAGAGATGAAAGCCACGAGACAGTGGCGTTCTGGTTTGAGGGGGTGCTGCAGGACTTCCGCTTTGCTCTGCGGCAGTTGCGCAAGAATCTCGGGTTTGCTCTGACGGCGATTCTCATTTTGACCTTCGGTATCGGCGCGAGTGTCGCCATCTTTGGATTTGTCGATGCGGCTTTGATCAAGCCGCTTCCTTACAAGAACTCGAACCGGCTCGTCGTTTTATTTGAAAGCATTCCGCTCGGTCTGCGCTTTCATCTTTCGTATCCGGATTACCTGGACTGGAAGAAAAGCAATACAGTCTTTCAGTCGCTCGACGTGTATGGACCGTACGGTTTCATGCTGAAGGACGCGGAGGGAACGCACCAGGCTGACGGCGCTCGTGTCAGCGCCGGATTTTTTCAGACACTGGGCGTTTCACCGATATTGGGGCGAGATTTCCGTACGGGCGAAGATCTGAAGTCTGCGCCTCGAACAGTTCTGCTGAGCTACTCGGCATGGCAGCGCCGCTTTGGCGGGCGAAAAGACGTGCTGGGCCAGACAGTCGTTCTCGATGGACACCCCAACACCATTATCGGCGTGCTGCCGTCTGATTTTCATTTCGCCCCCGCGGAGCCTGCCGATTTCTGGGCGACAATTCAGGATGACATCAGCAACTGCCGCGGCTGCCATGGGTTCTACGGCGCGGCGCGCCTGAAAGATGGAGTCTCGTTCCAGACGGCATTCGCCAACATCAAGGGAATTGCCGACCAGCTTGCGCGGCAGTATCCCGATTCCAACCGCGATCAGAAAGCTTACATGCTGCCGATGAGCGAGGTGATCGTCGGCGATATTCGCCCGGTGCTGCTGGTATTGCTCAGCGGTGCCGGTCTGCTGCTTTTAATTGCAACCATCAACGTGGCCAGTCTGCTGCTGGTGCGGTCTGAGAGCCGCAGGCGTGAAATTGCCGTGCGCGGGGCGCTTGGAGCATCCAGAGGGAGATTAATCCGGCAATTTGTGACCGAAGGGCTGCTACTTGTAGCTGTAGGCAGCGCGATAGGAGTGGCCACTGCATATTGGGGAATGCAGCTTTTCGCCCATTACATCCCGAAAGACATGATGGCGAGCATGCCATATCTACACGGGCTAGGCTTAAACATTCGCGTGTTGCTGTTCGCCTGCACCATCTCGTTGGCCGCTGCGATACTTTTTTCGTTCACCCCTGCGCTGCGACTATCTGCATCCGAGATGCGGAACGGATTAGCGGACGGTGGACGGGGCAACGCAGGTACTTTGTGGCGCCGTTTCGGGTCGAATCTTGTTGTGATCGAGCTAACCACTGCGATGGTGCTGCTGGTGGGAGCCGGGCTGCTAGGCAAGAGCTTCTATCGTTTGCTGCATGTTGATATTGGCCTGCAACCGGATCATCTCGCCATGCTGAACCTCGGCGCAACATCAGAGAATTACGACAAAGACGAGCAGCGCATTGCTCTGGAGCGGCAGATTGTCAGCCAGGTTTCAGCATTGCCGGGAGTGAAGTCGGTCGGGCTTTCGTCCAAGCTGCCGATTGGGGATGGTGACAACACAACCGGATTCCGTGTGGTGGGGCGTGAATACCACGGGGAGCATATGGAAGTCGCTATCCGCAAAGTGAGTTCCAGCTACTTCCAGACGCTGCAATCGCAATTATTGCGCGGGCGTTATTTTGCGGAGAACGAGGATAAATCGAAACCGGAAGTGGTGATCATCAGCGAGACGATGGCGAAGCAGTATTTTCCCAATGAAAACCCGATAGGCAAGCAGATTGCTTTCGACATCGATAAGCCGAAGGAGTACCTACAAATTGTTGGCGTCGTAAAGGACTTGCAGGAAGGTCAGTTGGATGCCAATCCGCGCGGCGCCATGTACGTTCCATACAACCAGGGCCCGGACAGCTTCTTTTCTCTCGTCGTTCGCACTTCGCAGAGTGAGGAGACAATTCTTCTCGCGCTGACCTCCATCGTCCGCCAGATTGACCCGAATATCGCGACCTATGGCGCCTCAACCATGGTCGAACGTATCCACGATTCCCCTTCCGCCTATCTGCATCGCTCAGCCGCGTGGCTGGTTGGAGGCTTTGCTTCGCTGGCTCTGTTGCTGGGCGTGGTCGGACTGTATGGGGTGATCGCGTACTCAGTAAGCCAGAGGACGCGGGAGATTGGCGTGCGCATGGCGCTGGGGGCGCAGCGCAGCTCTGTGTATAGGTTGATTCTCAGGGAAGCTGGACTGCTTACAGTGATCGGGATTGCCGCTGGTCTGGCCGTTTCGCTCGGGGTTACGCTGCTGATGCGGAAGCTGCTGTTTGGCGTTCACGCATGGGATGTGTCGACGTTTGTTGCGGTCGCGGTTGTGCTGGGAATGTGTGCGCTGTTGGCAAGCTACCTGCCTGCACGGCGCGCGGCGTCAGTGAATCCTGTGGAGGCTCTGCGCGCCGAGTAGCCTTCAGGCTCATGGCTTTTGCGTGGGCCTGAGCAGAACTTCGCTGACGAACGATTGCGGAGCCTGTGTCACCAGCATGGCGACGACGCGGGCTACATCATCGGGCTGGATCTTTTTGTTTGGGTCTTTCCGGTCAGTGCCGCCTTCGAAGCGGGTGTTCGTCGATCCCGGCGCGATGACCGAGACGCGGACGCCGTGTGGGCGCAGCTCCTCGGCGACGGAGTAGGTCAGGCCATTCAGGCCCCACTTCGAGGCGGAATACGCTGCTCCATTGGGCAGAGGGCTGTGTCCTGCAAGCGATGAAATGTTGATGATGTGCCCCGATTTCGCGGCGATCATCAGGGGAGCCAGGGCTCGGATCATGAGGTAGGGCGCGCGCAGATTCGTCGCCATCATCAGGTCCCACTCGGCGGGCGGCATCTGGTGCAGTGGCTGGCCGGTGCCGCCGACGGCTGCATTGTTGACCAGGATGTCGCAGCGGTCGATGCTCTCTGCAAACTTTGCGATGGATTGTTCGCTGAGCAGGTCGAGCGGGGTGGCCCGCGCCGAGCCGCCGGCGGCTTCGATCTCGTTCCGGACGCGTTCGAGCCGGGCGAGGTCGCGTGCGACCAGCACAACGGACGCTCCCATGGCCGCCAGGCGTTTGCTGGTCGCCTCGCCGATGCCGCGGCCTGCTCCTGTCACAACTGCCAGTTGACCTTTGAGTTCCATAGTGCGAAAACTCCTTATTGAAAATAAGGCACTCTCTTGAGCGCAGTGGTGTCTTAAGTATCCAGCAGGAAGTATGGCGCGAGAGTCAACGATTTGCCATTCCACCGCATCTCACTTTTCGCATTGACGTAATTGCAAAAAGCGATTACTTGTCACTGATGGCTGTGGGTTTTTATAATTCAGCAAATCGCATCGGGCTGCCGAATATCTTCCGCAAACAAGGGCTGGCGTGTTTCAATGCGAGTGAGCACCCTCTAAAAATCCGCATCGAGCAATTATTTGGGAATTTTCCTAGGAGCGTTGAATGAAGAAAGTCGTCGTTGCTTCCGTGTTGGCCGTTGCCACCGGCACTGCATATTATCTGCCTGCTGCGCTGGCATTGGCTGATGACCAGAGTCAGGGTGCGCAATCCAGCCAGATCACCATCAAAGATCCTGCTGAGTACAACGCTTACACCAACGCCGTGGGGCAGTCATCCCCGGCCGCCAAAGCGTCGGCCATCGAACAGTTCCTTACGCAGTATCCAAACAGCTCGGTGAAGGAAGAGATGCTGGAGCAGCTCATGGCCGCCTATGAGCAGGCTGGTCAGGCGGACAAAGAGGTCGACGCCGCGAACCGCCTGTTGCAGGTGAACCCTAACAATCTCCGTGCGCTGACCATTGTGGTTTACATGGAGAAGAAGCAGACCAGCGACCAGGCAAAGCTGGATGATGCTGCAGCCAAGGCTAAGACAGCTCTCGCAGCGCCCAAGCCTCCCGCACTTTCCGCTTCGGATTACCAGAAGTTAAAGGCTGCCACCACCCCTATTTTCGAGGATGCGATCGCTGTCGATGCCGCCGCCAAGAAAGATTACAAGAACGCGATTGATGCTTATACGGCGGAACTGAAGGCCTATGATCCTGCGCAGACGCAAGCCGGTCCCGGATTGTTGGCAACCTATAACCTTGGCAATGCCTATGTTTCGGAAGACCCGAAGGATCTCGTCAATGGCGTCTGGTTCCTGACGCGCGCCGCGCAGTTCGCTCCCGCAGGCTATAAGGACCAGATCGAAAAAGCCGCTGAATACTGGTACAAGAAGTACCACGGCGGCATGGACGGCTTCGATCAGGTCAAGACCCTGACTCAGGCCAACCTCTTCCCGCCGGATTCCTACAAGCCGGTCGCTGCTCCTCCTCCGCCCTCGCCGCAGGATCTGGCGCATCAGGCTGTGACCAGCACGCCCGATCTCAAGACCCTGGCCCTGGCTGACAAGGAATTCATCCTGGCCAACGGAACGACGGAAGATGCCGGTAAGGTCTGGGATGTGCTGAAGGATGTAACAGCTGAGGTTCCCGGAACTATAGTTTCGGCAACGGCCAACAGTGTTCAACTGGCTGTCTCCGAGGATGCTAAGGCTTCGCAGAAGGCGGACTTCACAATCAACATGAAGTCCCCGCTCAAGGAAGTCCCGCAGCCTGGAACCCAGGTGAAGTACACGGCAACCTTTGACTCCTACACGCAGAATCCGCCGATGATCATCATGAAGGACGGCGAACCGCCGGCTCCGGCGAAAAAACCGGCAGCCAAGCGGCCTGTTCACCATCCAAGCGGCAGGTAGAGTCATTCACAACGCAGAAAAGGCAGCCCAGTGAGGCTGCCTTTTCTGTCTGCTGAAACGGAGATGGTAGAGTAAAACCCGATGATGAGATTTTCGAGCCTGGCCCCTCCGGCAGTTCTTTGCCTGCTGGCGGCTCCTTTTCTTTTTGCGCAGAATGCGCCTCCACCCAGTCAGCCGTCAGCCACAACGCGGAATCTTGAACAAACGGAAACCGTCTTCTCTCCCGCAGAGAAGTTGCAGTATTTTGTGCTTGAGCATCGGTCGCCGGATCAACTCGAGCCAGCGGATGCCGATCTGCTCAAAAAGCGCAAGAACGACATACTGACCGAGGCAGAGTTCTATGGATATGACCTGGGCGCGAGCGGGTGGGTCTACGAGCAATCGGTGTGCTCGCTGATGCCGGACTATGTCATGTTGCATTACTCGAACAAGGACGCGGCTGGCGCGGATTCGCTGTTCACCGTTCTGGTGCCCCGCAACGGCGGACGCATTTTGATCGTGTCCGTGCTCCACCACGGAGCGACACGCTTCAAGCCGGCAGCGATTGATCCTAGAAACTATGCGATCTTCAGCCAGATCGTGCCCGCTGATGTAGCGAAGGCAAACAGCGGCCCCGAGGGTAAATGGCTTTCGCTCTCAGTCTGTTACGCGGAGATGACCGGCGCCCGGCCGCAGGTGCCCAACCATCCGAGCCTCGATGTACACATGATCAAGGCGCCGCCGCCGACCCTGCGGATTTCCGTAAGCGGCCAGGAGCATGAGGTCCGGTTCGTGGATCCCATTTCGCCGACCGATTACAGATTGTGGGACATCAACTACAACGCAGCCGGCCGGATCACGAGTGTCACCGACGATCAACATGGATTCGGCGAGCCCGTGGTCAGAACGATACCCGAGCCTGTTCCGCCAACGAAGGAAATACCCGCATCCCAGCAGTCAACGCCGTATCCAAAGCCGGTACAGCCTCAGTGAAGGCGCGGCTGCCATTTCAGGATCGGTAGAACGCTGGAGTAGTCGTCCGTCCACAGGCTTACATTGCTGCGCGTCACCGATGGCTGGGTTGCCCGCGCCACCTCAGGCCTGGCGAGAAATTGCTCATTGTTCGTCAGCAGAACCCAGTCCGCGATAAAAATTCCGTGGCCTTCGTCACCGGCGGAGTGCACGGTGACGGCGTGCATTCCCGCCTGCTGCGCCTGGCGCGCGATCACCGGCTCAAGATCGAGATACTGGCTTGAAATATGGAAAGCCAGAATGCCATTGGGCGCAAGATGCTTACGATAGAGTGCGAGTGCCTGCTGCGTAAGCAGGTGTACCGGCACAGCGTCGCCGGAAAAGGCATCGAGAACCAGCACATCGAAAGGAGCGGCGTGCTCGCGGCTAATGGAGAAGCGCGCGTCGCCAAGCACCACACTCTCATGTGCCGGAGTTTCGCGGAGATAGGTGAATAGTTCGCGAGCGATGCGCTCTACCAACGGATCGATCTCATAGAAGCGAAAATCGTCTCCGGACTGACCGTAAGCCGCCAGGGTTCCAGCCCCCAATCCCACAATGCCAACTCGTTTCGTGCGCCCTTCGCAGCAGAAGCGCAGCGCCAGCCCAATGCCTGAATCCGGCGCATAGTAAGACGTCGGCTGCATGCGAAGGCCGTTGCCAAAGAGCTGCACGCCATGCTGAATCGTCCCGTGGTAAAGCGTGCGCGTTGTCTCAGCCAGAGGAGGCCAGTGTGTCTCCGTAACGCGTAGGGTGCCGTAGAAGCTGCGCAGTTGTACGAGGGCGTCGTGTTGCCAGGCACGCGCCTGCTGGATGCCAATCCAGACCAAAGCGAGTGCCACAGCGCTCCAGAAAAGCCTCGCAACAATTCCGAAATTCCACATCACGACCAGAGCCAGAATGGCGGCAAGCACAAGGCCAATGGCTAGTTCGTAGTTGGCGCGAAAAAGATTCGGCGCAACTACGCCGACGAAAAGCGACCCCAGCGCAGAGCCTAACGCGATCTGCAGATAGAAGCCGGTGGCCGATCCGGCAGTAGGGCGCAGCCGATAGAGTTCGCCGTGAAAAAAGAAGCAGAGCACGAAGAGGCATCCGCAATAGAGAGGCACAGAGAGCTGCACTGGCAGCCCTTGATGCACATCGTGCGCGAGATAGCCGAGAATGCCGAGCGTACACGCAGCTAGCCGCACCATCAGCCATCGCGGGTATGCCTGGGGCGAATGAAACGCGATGATGAAGCTGAGAAGATAAGCCGAGAGGGGCAGGATCCAGAGCAGGGGAATGGCGGCTACATTCTGGCTCAGATGGCTGGTAAAGGCGCAGAGCAGAAGGGAAGCGCAGCCTGGCAGCAGCAGCCAGAGCGCTCGCCGCTGCGGCGACACAGTCTGACTCCCATCTTCAGCGTCGGACCTTGGCGCACGCTCAGGCAGCGTCTGCCGCACGCTCCAGGCGATGCCGCCGCAAAGAACTGCAAAAACAAAAAAGCCGGTTGAGAACCCTCGAGTCTGAGTTTTTAACGTGACATGCGGCTCAATCACTGCGGGGTACAGAAGCAGCGCAAGCAACGCGCCCGCGTTGGAAAGGGAGAACATCCGATACGACCAGCCTGCGTGAAAGCTGTTCGTATACCACGCCTGCAAAAGAGGTGTGGTTGCCGATAACGCCAGATATGGCAATCCGATAATCAGGCTCAGGAGAGCGAAGACTGTCAGCATAGGGTGCCAGGTTGCCGCCCATTGATTGGCGCGGATGTGCAGGCCAAGCGTCGCCAGAGCGCATGCGAGCAGGGTGACATGCGTCAGCGCCTGCGTTTTTGGACGCAGCCGTGTCACTACGAAATCGGCGTATACGTAGCCGATCAGCAGAGCAGACTGGAAGAATACGAGACAGGTCGTCCACACCGCAGCCGAGCCGCCGAGTATGGGCAGCAGCTGCTTAGCCACCATGGGCTGCACCAGAAAAAGCAGAAAGGCGCTTAGGAACACAACACAGGCGTAAAGAAAAGTGAGCAGAGCCATGAGGGCAAGACAGGAATTCATCCAGCCTACGCCGTATTCACAATTCTGGTCTACACTTCGGCGGAAAGGATTTCGAGGTGCTCGATGCTCGGTAATGAAAAGATCATGTCTTTTGTCGGGGTGAGCGACGCCGACAAGGCACGCGCCTTTTATCGCGACACGCTGGGATTAGCGATGCTTTATGAAGATGGCTTCGCCCTTGTTTTTGATGTAGGCGGAGTCATGCTGCGAGTAACGCTCGTCGGCGAAGTACGGCCACAACCTTATACCGTCCTCGGCTGGCAGGTCAGCGACGCAACCGCTACAGCACGTGCTCTGGCGAAAGCCGGAGTGCAGCCAGAACGCTATCCCCACGTGGAACAGGACGAGGACGGCATTTGGACCGCACCGGGAGGCGCGAAGATTGCCTGGTTCAAAGACCCTGACGCCAATATTCTGAGCATTGCCCAGATGTGAAAGGTCAGCGC
>DATGAD010000359.1:0-6876 GCA_035313725.1 Alloacidobacterium sp.
ACAATCGGGTGATCCGGAACCTGATACTTCCCGTCTGCATAGTTGATCGGCTCGCCATCCGCGGGCAAGGCCTTCCCGTTATACGTCGTCTGCATGTGTCTGGATATCTCCAAGCAAGATAAGAAATGAGGACAGCAAAGAGTTGATTCCCCTTGAGGCTACCATCCGCTCAAGACGAGTGGCAATTCACGAGACCACATCACTCCCCTCAATGATGTCATCCTGAACGAAGTGAAGGATCTGCTTTTAGCATCGGTCAGCACGAAAACGGGTGGCCCATCCTATCGCGCAGTTTGCGATAGGGTGGGAGACCACAACCCCAACCGTCATTCTGAGCGCGCAATCCGCGCGAAGGAATCCATGCGATGAACGCCAAACAAATAAAGCTCAGCAGGTTCCAGCCGCCAACCCGATCCCGCTGTCATCCTGAGCAACGCGAAGGATCTGCTTTTGGCTAAGTCTAAACACGCCACCAAGGCCTGAAAGGGCTTGACACGACTGCTAGCATAAAACAGGAAAGAAAACGCCCGTATCGCTACGGGCGTTTTTCCTTTCAGACACGTAAGTACCATAAAAATCAAGATTTTACGAAAACATACCGGGGGGGGTCAGTACCGCGGATAGTAGTAATAAGGCCGATAGTAAGGGTAAGGATACGGATACGCATACCCGTAGTAGTAGGGGTAGGGGTACGCATACACAGGCCGGCGCATCAGCCTAGGCTGCTGCTGTGAAGGCACCGAGGCCTGCAACCTCTGCGCCTCCTGATAAGAAACCGGCGTCACCGTAACCGGAGCCACCAGATGGAAGCTGAGCAAAGCCTCCGGCGGAATCACCACCTGCGGCCCCTTGGTAGCCGCCGAAGCAGCCAATCCGGTAACGCCACCGGCAACAGCACCTACTGCCGCGCCAATGCCACCGCCCGCGATCGCACCGATCGTCGCGCCCAGCGCAGCGCCGCCCGCCGTGTTCGCAGTCGAGTAGCCGCCTTTGCCCGGACCTTCACCCGTCCATGCATCAGTAGTCAGCGGATAAGTCTGGCCACCAAGATTGATGGAGGTAATCTGCAACTGCAGTCCTGGCTTCCCCGCCAGATCGCCGGGTTTCTTAACCCCTGTAACCTGCCCGGTCAGCACCGCACCGCGCGGAATCGCCAGGACATTGCCCTGATACACATCGCTGGCAACCGTAGCCTGGAAGAACGTGCCCACCTGCGTCTTGCGCGAATCCAGCGGCTCGCTGGTCCGCACATTCAGCAGCGTACCCGCCGGAATCGTAACCGGCCCGCTAGGCTGCTGATAAACCGGCTGCGCCGGATAGTTCTGTTGCGGCGGGTAGTTGGGCTGCTGCGGATATCTGGGCGACTGCGGCTGAGCCGGAGGATAGCCCTGCTGGTTCTCAGCCTGATCGGGGTTGGCAACGCCCTGATCATAAGGCGGCGGAGGTGGCACCGACTGGTCGGCCTGCTGATCAGCAACCGCCGGATGCTGCGCCGAAGTGTTGTTCACCTCAAGATTGTTCTCAACCGAGCGAACACCGCGCACACCAGCCGCAATCTGCTGGGCAAGCTGCTTGGAGGAGTTGTCGCGTACCGTCCCGGAAAGGGTAACGTCGCCCTGAATCGTGGCGGCGGTAATACTCTGCCCCTGCAACTGCGGCGATTGCGCTAGTACCCCAGCCACGTCGGTCTCAATATCGGCATCGGAACGCACCGCCGCCGACGGCTTCTGCGGCGCGGCAAACGCACTTGATACAAACAACGGAGAACCAGCGAAACCAACACTAAAAACGGCAGAAATAGCCAGAAAACGTGCCTTATTCGTTAAAAAACTCATCACAACACCCTCGGCTTTGTACTGCTATAGCCCTAAAGAAATAGACGCACGGCGAGATCGCGCGTTGCCGGTATAAACACGTGCCGCAGCAAAAAGTTACGGGCCGGCAAAAGCCAGCCCGCACGATTGATCCCTGTCATCCTGAGCGGAGCGAAGGATCTGTGCTTTTACTACCCCTTTAGCGCCTTGTACTTGTTGATTAAGGTGTTGGTCGAGCTGTCATGCTTGCCCTCAGCCTCGCCCTCAAGCTCGGAGATGATGTTCTTGGCCAGCACCTTGCCCAGCTCAACGCCCCACTGATCGAAGGAGTCGATCTGCCAGACTGCGCCCTGCGTAAAGACGCTGTGCTCGTACAACGCAACCAGCTTGCCCAGAACCTCCGGCGTAAGCGTCTTAATCAGGATCGTGTTCGACGGCCGATTGCCCTCAAACACCCGATGCGGAACCAGCCAGTCCGGAGTTCCCTCCGCCTTCACCTGCTCCGGGGTCTTGCCAAAGGCCAACGCCTCGCCCTGAGCAAAGACGTTAGCCATCAGCAGATCGTGATGGTTTCCGAGTTCATTGAGCGTCTTGCCGAAGCCGATAAAGTCACATGGAATCAGCTTCGTCCCCTGATGGATCAGCTGATAGAAGGAGTGCTGCCCATTAGTCCCCGGTTCGCCCCAGAAGATCGGCCCGGTCTCATAGTCCACATGCTCGCCGCTGAGCGTGACGTGCTTGCCGTTGCTCTCCATCGTGAGCTGCTGCAGGTAAGCAGGAAACCGCTTCAGATACTGGTCGTATGGCAAAACCGCAACCGTCTGCGCGCCGAAGAAGTCATTGTACCAGACAGAAAGAAGTCCCATCAGCACCGGCAGGTTCTTCTCAAACGGAGTCGTGCGGAAATGCTCGTCCATCTCATGGAAACCAGCCAGCAGCTTTCGGAAATTCTCCGGCCCGACAGCCAGCATCGTCGAAAGCCCGATCGCCGAGTCCATCGAATAGCGCCCGCCAACCCAGTCCCAGAAGCCGAACATATTCGCAGTATCGATGCCGAACTTCGAGACTTCGGCTGCATTCGTCGAAACTGCGACGAAGTGCTTGGCAACCGCCTTCTCATCGCCAAGCTTCTTGAGGCTCCAGTCCCGCGCCGTATGCGCGTTCGTCATCGTCTCAAGCGTGGTAAATGTTTTCGAGGAAATGATGAAGAGCGTCTCTTCCGGATCAAGATCGACAGTTGCCTCCGCAAAATCCGTTCCGTCGACGTTCGAGACGAAACGGAAAACCATGTCGCGCTGGCTGTAGTGCTTCAGCGCCTCGTAAGCCATCACCGGCCCGAGATCAGATCCGCCAATGCCGATGTTAATGACGTTCTTGATCCTCTTGCCGGTGTGCCCGACCCACGCACCGCTGCGCACTCGGTCAGCAAACGCCGACATGGCATCAAGCACCGCATGCACTTCAGGAACGACATCCTTGCCATCAACGAGAATTTTCTCGCCCTTGGGCGCACGCAGGGCCACATGCAGCACAGCGCGGTTCTCGGTGATGTTGATCTTCTCACCGCTGAACATCGCGTCGATGCGCTCGCGCAGGCCGCTCTCTTCAGCCAGTCTGAGCAATAGGCTGAGCGTCTCGTCGGTGATGCGATGCTTGGAGTAGTCGAGATAAATACCAGCCGCCTCTGCTTTCAGACGCTCACCACGCGTGGCGTCATCGGCAAAGAGCGACCGCAGATGCACGTCCTTGATCTGCTGATAATGAGATTCGAGAGCCTTCCATGCGGAAAGCTGCGTAAGCGGAACTGCCTTTACCGTAGTAGTAGCCATGACGCTCCTTCTTCCTCAGCGACTAAGATTCTCCCACAGTTCAGGTGGTGGCAGAAAATCGACACTAATTCAAGCTATTCATGGCAAATTCACGAGCAGCTTCCAGCAGCTTTGCCACGGACTCCTTCGAGCACGACTCAGAATATATCCGCAATAGCGGTTCTGTCCCGGAAGCGCGCAGCAGCAACCATGTTTCCGCCGCATTCGGCTTGGCCGCAGCCTCCGGATTTTTAAGGAAAAACTTGATGCCATCCAGCGTCTCCACTCGCTCGACCGGCATGCCGGCAAACTCCTTCACGCCCGCACGAGCCTTGGCTATCGTGGCATTCTTCAGATCGTCGTTGATGTGCAGATCGATTCGCCCATACTGATGCTCGCCGTATTCCTCCTGCAACCTTGCAACCAGTTGGCCCAACGTACGCTTCTCTTCCGCCATTACATTGGCAATCAACAAAGCATTCAACAGGCCATCGCGCTCCGGCAGGTGTCGTTTGATCCCGATACCGCCTGACTCCTCACCGCCGATCAGGATGTCTTTCTCAAACATTAAATCGCAAACGTACTTAAAACCAATCCCATGTTCATACAGCGTGCGCCCATAGCGCTTGCAGATGCGATCGAGCATCTTCGTTGTATTGAACGCACGTGTCACATCGCCCGGCCACTTTTTACGCTCCAGCAGCCATTGCAATAGCACAGCAAATATTTTGTGCGGATCGACGAAATTCCCATGCTCGTCCACTGCGCCGATACGGTCCGCATCGCCATCGGTCACCAACCCTGCCTGGCACCGCTCTGCGACAACCGTGTCCTGTATCGCCCGAATATGCGGCTCAATCGGCTCGGGGTTGACTCCTCCAAAAAGCGGATCGATATTCGCCCGAATCTCCACAAAGTCAACGCCGATCTTTGAAAAGATCCCAGCAAGTACGCCGCGCCCCGCGCCATACATGCAATCAATACCAAACTTCAGCCTCGACTTGCTGATGAGGTCAAGATCGGCAAAACCCGAGATCGCCTCAACGTAAGGCGTCTGAAAATCAACTTCTTCAATCTTCGCGGGATTGGATGCCTTCGGCAGAGGCTCTCCGAGATAGCCCTCAATTTCCGAAATAATCGAAGGCTTCCCCGAGCCACCGTAGTAAGCCTTATACTTCACGCCGTTCCACTGATAGGGATTGTGGCTGGAGGTAATCATCACCCCGCCAACCGCGCCATGAGCACGCACCCCAAAGGACAGCGCAGGCGTCGGAGTGATCCGATCGGCAATCTTGACAGGGATGCCGGCAGCCGACAAGACCTCGGCAACCGCACGGGCAAAGGCTTCGGACAGAAAGCGTGTGTCATAACCGATGCACGCACCTTCTCCGGGATCTTTCTTCGACAGCACATAGGTCCCGATGGCACTCGCCGCAAGGCGAACATTGTCAAAAGTAAAGTCGTCGGCGATAACTCCACGCCAGCCATCAGTTCCAAACTTGATCGCAGTCTTATTTCCCATGCGTCCGCTTACATATGCTCCTGAAAATTTCTAGATCAATTCCTCGCGGCCATTCGCAGCAAGCTGTTTCACGATCTTGCCCACATCCTGCGAATGGTGGCGCGTAGTAATGAGAATCGCATCATCCGTCTCTACCACAACGAGGTCTTTTACCCCGACGAGCGCGACAAATTTCTTGGGGCTATAAACGTAGTTGCCATGCGCGTCGAGCGGCAGGCTGCCTGCACTCTCGGTAACATTCTCATGCTTGTCCGCGAGATTCGCCTGCTCCAGCTGGTGATCGTACAGCGCAGCCCATGAGCCAAGATCATTCCAACCAAAGTTCGCCGGCAGGCAATACAAATTAGAATGATGCTCGCCCTTTGCCGAGCGCGGCTCTAACACCGCGTAATCCACGCTGATGTTTTCGCACTGCGGATAGAGTCTTTCGAACACAGAGCGGAATTCCGGCGTCCCGTAAGCCCCTGCAATCTCTTGAAGAATCGGCGCAGTTTCCGAAAGATGTTCGCGGATCGCATTCGCCAGCGTGCGCGCACTCCATACAAAAATGCCGCTGTTCCAGTGATAGTTGCCCGCGGCGACAAATTCCTCTGCCCGCTCCTGGTTCGGCTTCTCGGTAAAACGCCGCACGCGCAGAGAGCCATCGTCCAACGCACTGCCAGTTTCGATATAGCCGTAGCCAGTTTCAGGGCGAGTGGGAGTCACTCCAAGCACAACCATATTTTCGCCAGCGGCTGCGATCTTGATGGCATGTTCCAGCACAGCAAGGAATGCCGCTTCATCAGAAATCACATGGTCCGCCGGGAAAATTCCCAATACCGCGTCAGGATTGGTCTTCTCAATGAGGAACGCAGCCAACCCTGCCGCCGGCGCTGTATTGCGTGCAGCGGGTTCGCACACAATTTGTTCTTCAGGAACAACATCCAGCTGTCCGCAAATCGTCGGCGAAAGCAGATCGTTGGTAATGACCCAGAAATCGTCCCGCTCTGCCAGCGGTTGAAGCCGATCCACAGTCCGCTGAATCATTGTGCGTTCGCCATCAAGCGCCAGAACCTGTTTGGCGCGAGCCCTGCGGCTGCGCGGCCAGAATCGCGTCCCGCTGCCTCCGGCCAGAATGATTGGCCGAAAATCAATTGCTTTGGACATGGCCCTCCGTTCGTACAAAGTGAATGTTCAGGCGTAGTGAGGAAGAATGCGAATCACTTCGGCAGAGGGTTCTGCGAGAACGCTCCAGTTTTGAGCACTGGCCGGAATCACTGCAATCTGATAACGCTCTAATGGAAATGACTCAAAGCCTTGGCCCGCAACTTTCAATTTACCTTCTGCAACAAACAAGAGCTGAACTACATCTTCTGATGCATTTTCTGACGAAGGCAGAGTCTCTCTCCATTTCTCGACGCGAAAATATTTCTGGTCTATCAGAATCGTATGACTGTTCACTTTCTTTGACGTCATCTTTCCCGCGGCAGTCGAAAGACGCATTGCTTCGAGCGACTTCTCTAAATGCAGTTCGCGCGGGCGTCCATAGTCATACATTCTGTAGGTCAGGTCGCTGGTTTGCTGTGTCTCGAGCAGCACTGCACCGGGCCCGATGGCGTGGACTGTGCCTGCATCGACGAAAATCATATCGCCCTTGTGAACAGGCAGACAGTCCAGCAACTCTTCAAGCCGATTCTGTTCGATCGCCGCACGTACTTCTTCGGGCCGCGTGCCCGGCTTGATGCCCAGCGCA
>DATGAD010000360.1:0-14766 GCA_035313725.1 Alloacidobacterium sp.
GAAGACCTGCTGCGCGTCCGGGGAACCGTTTTCCGCCAGGTCTGCGAGGTCGCGCGTGGTGAAATCAGGCTTTCTGCTGACGAGAGCGGCAATCGCCGGGGCTTTGCCAGATCGGGCGGATTCAAGAGCGATGCGTCGCACTGCGGTTGCCGAAGCGTACATCTCGAGACAGCCGTTGCTGCCGCAGCCACAGGCCGGCCCATCGGGCCATATATTAGTATGGCCAGCTTCGCCCGCCATGCCGTGCGTACCGTGCCAGACTTTTCCGTTGAGAATAATGCCGCTTCCGATTCCAGTGCCCAGAGTCAGCATGCAGAGGGAGTCGATACCGAGAGTGCGCCCGCTTCCGAGAACACATTCGGCCAGTGCGGCAACATTAGCATCGCTTTCAACTGTGACAGGCATGTCGAGGCACGCTTCAATCTCCGCGCGCAACTCGAAGCCATCCCATCCGGGAAGATTGGGCGGGTTGTGCAGGCGTCCTGCCGGCAGTTCCAGAGGCCCAGGCGTGCCAATGCCAATGCCGATGAGTTCATGTTGCGCGGAATAGGCCCCCAGCAGCTTGCGGATGGCGTGACACATGTCCTCGACGACGGCATGCTTTCCGGCGGAAAGGCGCGTCGGCAGGTGAATTGTATCGAGCAATCCCGAGGCGCGCGTGTAGGCCGCTACGCGAAGATTTGTTCCGCCTAAATCTACCCCAATCGAAAAAGAACTCATATGCAGCCAAGTCTCGAAATTACTGGACGCAGACATCGCGGCCGGGTAGCAAACTGGACATCAAAAAAACCAGCCAGAGAGAAGTTTTTGAATCACGATTTGCTCCGGCAGGGATGCAAAGTCCAACCGCAACCCTCTGCAATATACACGAAAAAGGTAGAGGTGGAAACGATTCCATTAAGGGTGGTAGCGTTTCCTTAAATTAGTATCAAGTTGGTATACGCAACTTGTTGAGAAATAGTTCTAAAGCGAGGTTTGATTGCAGCCGCAGGAGTTTCGGAGCACCAGCCGGGTCTCAAGCTTGACCTGATCCTGGCGCTTTTTCGTGAGCGGATGCTTTTTCTTCTGAGCTGGAAACATCTGCTCGAAGAGAATTTCGGCGGCGATCCGCCCGAGATCTTCTACCGGCTGCTGCACCACGCTGACGGAAGGTCTGAGGGTGGATGCCAGTTCAAAATCGTCAAAGCCGAGCAGAGCGACTGTCTTCGGCACGGCAACTTTCAGTTTCTGCAGGGTCTCGAAGGCGTAGATCGTCGCGCTGTTCTTAAGGGTAAAGATGGCGTCCGGCGGTTGCGGCGCGGAAAGGTGGCTCTCGATCGCGTATTCCGCCGATTTGTAATCTTTGACGGACATATCAATCAGAGCGGGAAGACCCGACTCTTCAATCGCATGACGGTACCCGCGCAGGCGCTCCCGCATGGTGTAGAGCGTTGTTTCGCCGCCGAGACAGAGGATGCGTTTGTATCCGTGTCCGATCAGATGCTCGATGGCGAGGCGCGCGCCGTTGTAGTTGTCGGCGACAACGCTGGGAACGCCTGCCTTGGGAGCGGGACGGTCAAAGGAGACGATCGGAGTGGAGATTCTGCTGAGAAATTCTGCCAGCGTTTCGCTCTGGTAGTTTGCCGGCGCGAGCAGCAGTCCATCCGTGCGGTGACGCATGAGCACGTTGAGATTTTCCATCTCAATGTGCGGATCGTTATTTGTAACTGTAACGATGAGTAGAGAATCGTTGGCGCGCGCAATCTCCTGCGCAGCTTCCGCGCAGCTCGAAAAAAACGAATCTGCGATGCTGGGAATGACCATGCCGATGGTCTTGGTGCGCTCGCCCTTGAGAATGCGGGCTGCCTGGTTCGGCATGTAACCCAGCTGCTCGATGACGGAGCGCACGCGGTTCAGTGTGCGCGGACTGACGCGATTGCCGCCGTTAATGACCCGTGAAACCGTGGTGGTGCCGACTCCGGCCTTGCGTGCTACGTCAGCGAGCGTGGGGTGCGAACCAGTTTTACTCATTCGAATCTGAGTGCAAGTCTACGGCTTCTTTAAGATTTGCACCAGATTCAGGCACACTAATGAGCCGTCAATTCTCCGGTGTTCTCAACCGCAGTGCCTTTTTGGGAGAAGATTTTCGTCTCGCCTTCTCTAAGCGGCAGCATTTGCGTGGCTATACCAGCCTTGTCGGCTGCTGCCAGCAGGCGCGGCAGTGGCTCGTCCATCGGTTCGGCGGAAAGGCAGAAAGTGCCGTAGTGCATGGGGATCATCGTCTCCGCACGAAGGTCGGTAAAAATCTGGAGAGCGTCTTCCGGACTGGTGTGTACGGAGCGGAAGCTGTCGGGTGAGTAAGCGCCGATGGGCAGCAATGCGATCTGCGGTGCGAGACGCTCGCGAATCTCGTGGAAGCCATCAAAGTAGCCTGTGTCGCCAGAGTGATAGAGCGAACGCGCGCCGCTACGGATGACGTATCCGCCAAAGCCGCGATGCGTGTCGGTCATTTTGCGCGCACCCCAGTGTTTCGCCGGTGTGAGCGTGATTTCTACATTGCCGAGTTTTACCGATTGCCACCATGAAAGCGAAGTAACGCTGGCAAAGCCGAGGGGCGCGACCAGGTCGATGACGTTCCATGGCACGACAGCGACGGGAGCCTTGCCCGTAAGCCTGCGCGTACGCCGGATGATTCTGCGCAACGATGGAAGATTGAGATGGTCCATGTGCGCATGCGACAACAGAACCCCGTCAATCGGCGGCAGATCCTTGATGGCGACGCCGGGCTTGCGGATGCGATGCAGAACGATGAGCCAACTGGCGAAGACAGGATCGACCAGCAGATTGAGGCCGCCAATCTGAATCAGGAATGAAGAATGACCGATGAAGGTCACGCCGATTTCGTCGTCGGCTACGAGAACTGGCTTGTGCTGCTCGCCTTCCATCGGGTGAAGTGCCGCGCGGGCGATAAGGCGAAGAATGAAGCTAAGGTTAGGGCGTTTTGCCACGAAATCTCCTGCACTTGAAAAGATGCCGGAGGAAGCCGATTTGATGCGCTAAATGGGTTAAAGCAGGCCGTTGAGGGCGGCAGCGGCCTGCAGAATCTGCTTATTGCGCGTCGGCCTTGGCTACAGCAGCTTCTGCGGCCTGGAATCCGAGCTTCGAGTGAGTTCCATCGCAGAAGGGCTTATTGGTGGAACCGCCGCAGCGGCACAATGAGAACGCGGGCTTGCCCGTCAGGTCCCACTCTTGTCCGTTTGCGTCGACAAGCTTGCAGAGACCTTCTACGCGGTAAGGGCCATTGGGGCGCACTGTGATCTTGACTTCATTTTCAGACATGATTTTCAGCTCCTGAGAAAGATGAGGCGCACTCCGAGTGTAGCAACCTTCTGTGGGTTGAGGATGGCTTGCTGTCGCCGAGAAGGGCTTCTCATGTAATCTGCTGAGGTATCGTTACCACTTTTGAGCTGTGACGAAAGATTTCTGGAGTGTGTGGATGAGGGTTTCGCGTTCGGTGCTGCTTCTTTTGATTTGTCTGGGCTTTTCAGGAGCAGAGTCGGTTCTGGCTCAGCAGCGTCATTCAGTCGATCTCAATTCAGGATGGGAGTTCCGGCAGCTGGCTCCGGACGCGACCACTCCGGTGGAGTGGCATCCAGCCAAGGTGCCCGGCGACGTGCATCTCGACCTGATGGACAACAAGCTGATCCCCGATCCGTTCTATCGCGACAACGAAGCGAAGCTGCAGTGGATTGAGAACGCGGACTGGGAGTATCGCACGACGCTGCAGGTGTCGCCGGAAACGCTGAGCCATCAGCACGTGGAACTGGTGTTTGAAGGGCTGGATTCAGCAGCAGATGTTTACGTAAACGATCAGCTCGCGCTTCATGCTGACAACGCTTTTCGCGAATGGCGCGTCGATGTGAAGACGCAGCTCAAGGCAGGCGCGAATCAGCTGCGTATTGTTTTTCCTTCGCCGATCAATGCCGCTGCGAAGGTCGCAGCCAAAGACCCGTGGCGCTCGCGCACAAAGACAGACGAGAAGACCTACATCCGCAAGCCTGCTTACGAATATGGATGGGACTGGGGGCCGCGCTTCGTGACCAGTGGCATCTGGCGGCCTGCACATCTGGAAACATGGGACGCGGCGCGCATCGACAATGTGTACATCCATCAGCTTGATATCAGCGCGAAACAGGCACGCATCAATGTTGAGACCGATGTGATTGCGTCACAGGATGGTCAGGCAAAGCTGACGGTGGTGTATGGTCGCGGCGGCAAAGAAAAAAATGCCAGCCAGAGCATTTTTCTTCGCGCTGGAGTAAACCACCTCACGCTGCCGATAGAAATCGACAATCCCGACCTGTGGTATCCGGCAGGCTACGGCGCGCAGCCCATTTATCAGTTCCGTGTACAGATCAGCCAGGGCAAAGGTACTGCCGACGAAGCCACAGCAAAGGCAGGGCTGCGCTCGCTGGTGCTGCGCCGCGATGTGGACCAGTGGGGACGCTCGTTTGAGTTCATCGTCAATGGAATCCCGGTCTATGGCAAAGGCGCGGATGTCATTCCATTCGACAGTTTCCCAAGCCGCGTCACGACGGCGCAGTACCGCTCGGTGCTCGAGTCGGCGCGCGACGCCAACATGAACATGATCCGCCACTGGGGCGGTGGCTATTACGAGACCCAGGAGTTCTACGACATTTGCGACGAACTCGGCATCATGATCTGGCAGGATTTCATGTATGGCAACGATTGGCAGCCGGGCACATACGATTTCAAGCTGCAAGTGGAGAAGGAAGTCCGTTATCAGATAGAGCGGCTACGCAACCATCCCAGCATCGTGATCTGGTCAGGAAACAACGAGACGGAACTTGCTTTCCACTGGTCCGGGCGCGATCAGCTGCCGCAGGACGTCCGCCTGCGCATGTGGGAGGACTATCTCACCGTCTTCAGCGGCATCATCGCACGCAGTGTTGCCGAGCTGAATCCGGAAACACCGTACTGGCCCAGCTCGCCGAGCGCGGATTACGAAGACACTACGCCGGAGTATCAGTCCGGCGACATGCATGAGTGGAATGTCTGGCACGGCCGCGTCGACTTCGAAGAGTATGAAACGCACTTCCCGCGCTTCATGACGGAATATGGCTTCCAGTCCTTCCCGGAGATGCGCACCATTGAAGCCTTCACCAAGCCCGAGGACCGCACCAGCATCTTCACGCCGGTGATGCTCGCACACCAGAAGAACAACGAAGGCAATTCCATCATTCACGATTACATGCTGCGCTACTTCGGCGAGCCAAAAGACTTTGCGTCGTTCCTGTATGCGAGTCAGGTGTTGCAGGCTGAGGGCATCAAGACTGGCGCGGAACATCTGCGGCGCATCCGTCCGCGCAACATGGGCGGCATTTACTGGCAGCTGAATGATTGCTGGCCCGTGGCCTCGTGGGCGAGTCTCGATTACTACGGCCGCTGGAAGGCGCTCCAGTATTATGCAAAGCGCTTCTACGCGCCACTGCTGGTGTCCCCGCATATTGAGGACGGGAAGCTGGCTGTGTATGTCGTCTCCGATAAGACGGCTCCGGTGAACGCGCATCTTCGCCTGCGCATCATGGACTTCCAGGGCAAAGTTCTGCGTCAGGAGCAGCAGGACCTGAGCATTCCCGCCGGCTCAAGCAAAAGCTATCTGCAGATTCCGCTGTCGGAATTTGTAAACGCCAACGGCACAGACGCTGCGGCGATCTTCGGCGCAGCCGATTTGCAGGTGGATGGCAAGCCCGTGTCGAGCAACCTCATCTACTTCGTGCCGAGTAAGCTGGTTCGCCTGCCGGAGCCGAACATCGCGACCGATCTGACGCAGCAGGGAAATACTTATCTGCTCAGGCTTTCATCGCCATCCCTCGCGCGTAGCGTCTACGCATCGTTTGGCGAACTGGATGCGAAGTTCTCTGATAACTATGTCAACCTGCTGCCGAATGAGCCGGTCGAAATCACCATCACCAGCCCCGCAGCACTCGAGCAGTTAAAGTCCAACCAGAAGATTATGTCGCTGGTTGACGCGTTCGCGCCACTGTCCATCACTGGCGCAGCTACAAAATAACGAGCGGCGGCCGATGTGTCGCTGCTTTCTTTAGCAAGCGACACATCCGTTTTCTTACTGTCCCGACATAACAATCGGCAAGGTCGGAGTGGTCGCGCCCTGCGCATCTTCCACCGTTATGCCGAAGGCCTTCGCATCCACGCCAGGGGGAAGCGGCGGCAGCACAACGCTTGCGCTTCCGTTGACGTCTGGACGGAAGAGGCCCGCGGGAATCGGAGCACCGTTGGTCGGAATGAGCCAGAGCTCGTAGGTCTTGTCTGCCGGAACGGGGTGCATCTCACTTGCGACAAAGATAAGAGCGCCCTTGTCTTTCTCGTAGATCACATGGGCAGTGGGCCGCATGGCTGCCTTCACTTCAGTTAATGCAACACGTTTTGCTGTACGCGAAGTGAGCACGTCGAGAATCTGCTGCGCGCGCGATGCCTGCCCGGAAAGCTGCCGCACCTGATAGCGCTCAGCGGCGAGCTGCTGCTGCAGGTTGTGCGCGTTGTTCCCCATGTACGCGGCAAAGAGCAGGGCAGCGGCGGCTGCGGCCCAGCCCAATCCGCTAAACCAGTTGCCTGAACCCACACGCTCTCGCGGCATTTCTATAGGGTTGGCGGGCTCGGCTCGTTTCGCGGCGGACTCCTCCCGCAGGCGCTTCATGAAGCGATCGCGCGCTTCCACGGGAACCGGCTCCTGCGTTGCGGTTAAGGCGACCAGCGAAAGATCTCCCAGAGTATCCGCTAGGTTGCTGCGGCATTCCGCGCACGTGTTGAGATGCTGCTGCACCGTTGCCGTTTCTGCGGGCGCAAGTGAGCGCATCGCGTAGAGCGCGAGGTCTTCTTCCGAAATATGGTTGCCGCGAATCAAGCTTGCAGGGCCTTTCGTATCGAAATGAGAGCAAGGCGGATGCGGGTTTTGACCGTGCCAAGCGGGTCGCCCGTTTTCTCCGCAATCTCCGAGTGAGTCAAGCCTTCAAAGAAGGCCAGTTGTAGTGATTTCTGCTGCTCTTGCGGCAGCTCCTGCATAATGACGCGAAGTTTTTCCATCAACGTGTTTCGTTCCGCTTCGGCTGCCAGATCAATCGAAGCGGGAAGCGCGACCTCATCGATCGAGTCGGAGGGATGACGTCTACGGAGAACGTCAATCGCCCTGTTCCTGGCAACGACCGCCAGCCAGCCGCCGAGCGATCCGCGTCCGACGATAAAAGATGGCGCGCCTCGCCAGATTTGCATCAACACTTCCTGCATCACGTCTTCAGCCTCGGAAGGATCGTGTAGCACGCGCAGTGCGATGGAATACACGATCCTTGCATAGCGATCGAAGAGCAGCCCCATGGCTGCTTCGTCCTGCCGCGAGATGCGTTTCAGCAACTCCGCGTCAGTTGGATTCTGCGCTCCGCTACTTTCCATACGCGCTGGCTCGCGCTCCGGATTTTTCTCGTCCTCAGGCATGCAACGTGTGAGCAGGTATTCTACAAATGCGGTTGGACTCCGCGTCAACTGCGAAGTGCCAGCATAACAGGCTGGAGCACGTTATGCCCCTTGCTTTTATAGGCTCTGCATGAAGATGCGTCTCGACAAAATATTGTTGGCTCGCCAACTCGTTTCTTCACGAGAAAGAGCGCAGGCGCTCGTGCTTGCCGGCAGAGTGCTGGTCAACGAGCAGAAGGTCGACAAGCCGGGGAGCAGCGTAACCGAAGACGCAGCAATTCGCATTCTCGGTGATGATTTGCGTTATGTAAGTCGTGGCGGATTCAAGCTCGAAGCGGCGCTCGAGCACTGGAAGATCGACTTGAGCGGACGCTTCTGCCTCGACGTGGGCGCCTCCACCGGTGGCTTCACCGATTGCATGCTGCAGCATGGCGCAGCGCGAGTGCTGGCCATCGATACCGGCTACGGACAGATTGCGCAGAAGCTGCGCGCCGATCCGCGCGTCACGTTGATGGAGCGCACCAACGCCCGCCATATCAAGCCCGGCGATCTGCCCGAGGGCATTACGTTTCTCGGCATGGATGTTTCTTTCATCTCAGCTACGCTTATTCTGCCTGCGGTGATTCCCGCTGCATTGGATGTGGCTGAGGGCATGACGGAAAGCGTCGTGCTGGTGAAGCCGCAGTTCGAGGCGGGAAGAGAACATATCGGCAAAGGCGGCATCGTGCGCGATCCCGCGGCGCATCAGTTGGCGATCGAGCGAGTTCGCACCAGCGTTGCAGAATTGGGCGGTGAAGAGATTGAGATTACCGACTCCCCGATCCTGGGAGCGGAGGGAAATCGCGAGTTTCTTTTATATGCCCGTTTTTCCCGAAAAAAGATTTCTTAATGATGTTGGATTGTCTATCTGACGGAATTTCCTCGGCCTGCGATTACACTGAAACCTGATGCGACGCATAGCGATTATTTCGAAGCCGCAAAAAGAAGAGCTGATTACGCTTCTGCCCGAGATGATTCTCTGGCTGAAATCGCGCGGCTTTGAACCGATCCTCGATCCGGTGAGCGGAAACTATGCGCAGGAAAAGAACGTCGTTCCGCGCGGTGAGATGCCCGCTTACAATCCAGAGCTGGTTCTAGTGCTGGGAGGCGATGGCACGCTGCTCGCGGCAGCGCGCGTCTTCGCCAAGACAACCACACCCATCATGAGTGTGAATCTTGGCTCGCTTGGCTTTCTAACAGAAGTGCGCCTCGCCGACATCTACACCACGCTCGAAGGATGGTGCGACAACTGCTGCACCATCGAAACGCGCGCGATGCTGCATAGCGAGTTGTGGCGCGATGGTAAAGTCTTCGTCGAGCACGAGGCTCTGAACGATGTCGTGGTGGCGAAGGGCGCCATCGCTCGCATGGTCAACTTCACTATCAAGCTCGACGACCAGCTGGTGGCATCCTTTCGCGCAGATGGCGTCATCGTCTCAACGCCAACCGGCTCGACAGCGTACTCGCTTGCCGCGAACGGTCCGATTGTCGTGCCGAATGTAGATGCTCTCATCGTCTCCCCAGTCTGTCCTCACCTTCTGACGCTGCGCCCCATTGTCATGCGTGGCGATTGCAACCTGAGCGTGGGCGTGGAAGGCATTCCCGATCAGACGTACTTGACCGTTGACGGTCAGGAGGCGATCCCCTTGAAGATCGGTGACGAAGTGCATTGCCGCCGCTCACAATATGCCGTGCGGCTTGTGCGGCTCGGCTCTGCGGGATTCTTCGATGTCCTGCGGTCGAAGCTGAAGTGGGGCGAACGATAAGAATCTCGGGGGCCGTTTCCGTATCGGATTCGTCTAAGAGAGAAATGAGTGCCCACTAAAATAGAGAAGCAGCCATGCGCAGCCTTTTCCAATACGAAGAGCAGTCTCCGGCGCGAGTCGGACAGACTGCTGCGCTTTCGATCGCGCTCCATGCGCTTCTGCTGGCCCTTATTGTCGCGGGTTCCATTCGCGTGCGCCATGTAGTGATTTTCAGACCGATGGTTCAGGGATCGTCGCAGCAGATTGCCGTGGTCGCAGTCAGCCGTGGAGCTCTGGCTGCCGTCCTGGCTGCCGAACATCCTGCGCTCACAGAAAAGACTCAGGCTCCGCGAATAAACGCGCCGCACCGATTGAGCCCGGTTCCCGCAAAGCCCACTCCCGCATTTACTGCTCCACAGCCATCTCAGGCCCAAGTTAGTCAGCCTGCCGCCGGAAAAAGCAATCCCGGCGTAACAGGACAGGGAAGTGATGCACAGAGCATGTATCCGGCGTATCCGACGGTTTCGCCATCACCGCAGGTCAGGGACCGTTCACTTCTGCCGCAGAGCAGCCGGAAGGTCGTCATCGATGTAAATCTCGGAGCCGATGGCCGGGTGCAGCAGGCTACGCTGGTCAGCGGCCTGGGGAATGCTCTGGATCAGCTCGCGCTCGACACCGTGCGTGGATGGCAATTTCACCCTGCCATGCTGAACGGCGCGCCAGTTCCATCCGCGATAGAGCTGGTCTTTCCCTTCGACAGGAATTATCCGGAAGCCGATTAGCGGCTATTTCTTTGTAAGCTCTTCGAGCAGTACCTTGGCCTTGTTGGCCAGAGTTTTTGCGCCGTCCAGATCGTTGTCGGCAAGGTGCTGACGGGCCTTTGTCAGGAACGTCTTGATCTGCGTTGAAGTCACCTGCTCGTCGCTGTTCAAAGTGCGCTTGATGCCATTGAGGCCGGTTTCGGTGTCAGTGATGAGGTGCTCAACGTCCTGGTGCTCCGGGGAACTGGCATCTCCGCCGCCGGAGGAAAGCTGGCCGATCGGCGAAACATCCGAAGGCGTCGTATTTGCGGCTTGGGTCTGAACGGGTGGCGCGCCCTTATCCGTAGTTTGTGCGGTTTGTGTACCGGCGTCCACAGCTGGGGCTGGTTTTACCGGAGCAGCCGGCTTGCGATGAGTCGTCCGGCGAGGATGCACGGGTTCCGGGCTTTCCGGCGTCTCGGTTGCAACTGCCACATCCCGCAAAGATGGCGGAGGAAGCGCTGGAAGCGTTGGAATGTGAACCATGTTCGCTGGCGGTAGGATCGGTGCTTCTGCCTGGGGGGGTTGGGTTGTCTTGGCGTTGTTAGGACATCCCGACAAAGACAGTACCAATACTGTTATGACCGCAGCTCCGCATGCGGTTTTCATCCCCAAGGCTCCTTTGAAAGGGTCGTGCCAGTTGCGGTATCGGTCTCCAGATAGCCGCGGAATTTTGCTTCTGACGGGTTGGCGACTGGGATTTTTAGAGTAAATGTCGTCCCCTGGCCTATGTGTGATTCTACGTCAACCTGGCCGTTATGGAGCTGAATAATTCGGTAGGTCATAGCCAGCCCAATCCCGCTGCCTTCCTTCTTGGTCGTGAAGTAAAGGTTAAAGATTTTCGACCGGATATCCTCCGGGATCCCCTCGCCTTCATCGGAGACACTGAGCAGTGCCCAGCGGGAATCTTCAGCAAGACGAACTCGTAATGTACCGCCAGTCAACATCGCCTGCGCCCCGTTCAAAACCACATTGAGGAGAGCCTGCCGCATGAGATCGGCGTCGACCTTTACGATGACAGGATGGGCCGGCACTTCGTTGATCACCTGCACGTCGCGCGTTTCCAACTCGACCGAAGCCAGCATCAGCACCGAATTCACAATCCGCCGCAGGTCCTGGTCGTGGGGCTTCAGTTCCACCGGGCGGGAGAAGTCAACCAGCGTCTGCACCACGCGATCGAGACGCTGAATCTCGTTCTGGATCACATCTAAATGACGGAACGCCGGAGAGTCCTGCGCACTCATTTTATTACGCAGCAGTTCCAGATGAACGACGATGGCGTTGATCGGATTCTTGACTTCGTGGCCGACGCCGGAGGTGAGCTGCCCGATAGCCGCCATGCGCCGCGAAAGCTCCAGCTCCGATTCAATCTCCTGCACTGACTCAATATCATGCAGCGTTAGAAGTGCGCCCAGCCCTTGCCGGTGCTGTGGAGCGCGATCATCATAGATAAAGTCGAGCGAGACCTCGACGCGTCGCCCGGTCTCGGTCGTAATCTCCTCCTGCACGAGTGAGATGCCGCGATCGAATGCTTCGCGAACGATCCTTCCAATTATCGTAGTGCGGTCAAAGATCTCGGGCACCGTCGCCCCGAGAATGCGGTCCCGATCGACGCCCAGGAAGCGCTCGATCGAACTGCTCACCAGCACAGCGCGGGCGTCATGCGTGAACAACATCATGCCATCCTGCAGATTGGACAGGATTTGATCCAGGTTCTCCTTGAGAGCCGAAAAGACCTCTTCCACGTTCCGCATGCGACGGCCCAGCCGCTCGATCTTGTGCGAAACCTGCACAACCGCATCGCCGGAATCGCCTGCCTCCAGCTCTCCAGCAGGTTCTGACTCGGGGAGCTGAGTCAGCGCGTCCAGCCGCAGGCTGATCTGTTCGATGGGTTGAAACGCGAGATTGGCAACGAAAGCCGAGACGATGAGTGTGATCACGATCGTGATGCCGATCAGGATCGCTGCCTTCACGATCCACGGTCGAAAGGCGGCGCTCAAGAACGTTGTGCGAATGCCAATGCGCACGCTGGCGATGGTTTGCCCCTGGCGTTCCAGGCTGAGCGAGACATTGTAGACGCGGGGCGGCCCAAAGACGATCCCCAATGTTTCAATCACGGTAGCGTGCCGCAACGAGTCGTAATCCGGCCGCGAAGGCAGCAACTGATCCTGCTGGGTTGGATCTGTACTCAGATATGCGCGCCCGCTTCCGTCCGCAATTGCAATATCGAACACCGTTGGCGAATAGCTGATGACCGAGCTGAGCAGCGCGTTCAGTCCCGGATCCTTGCGCAGCGCCGTAGCGATTGCCGCACGTAATTGCACCGGATCATTGGCATTGATGGTCAGGTTGCGAGTGCCGGATTCAATGGCCAGACGCGTGGCAAATTGAAGCTGGTGAGCAATAATGTCCGTCGCGCTATACGACTGGTCGATGTGCTGTTGCAGCAGCTCGCCAAAATAGAGCCACGACAGGACATTGACCACGACGAACACCAGCCCGGTGATCGCCACCACGAGTTTGGTCTTAAGTCGCATGCGCAGTTCCGGAAGCGGAGATGGCTATTCTTCGATAGCGTCGGTACTGCTGTTTGAGCTTCCGTACTCCTTCAGCTTGTTGTGCAGAGTCTTGAGGCTGATACCAAGAATTTCGGCGGCTTTGGTCTTGTTGTTGTTGGTCGATTCGAGCGTCTTGATAATAAGACGGCGCTCGGCCTCGTCCACCGTGGTGCCCACTTCCACCTGTATCGCGTTGGCGTCCGGCTCGAACGACAGCTTCATCGGTTTGCTGCCGAATCCGGGTGGCAGGTGTCGCGAATCCAGATAGCCTTCCCCGCACAGAATCACAGCTCGCTCGATCGTGTTCCGCAGTTCGCGTACATTTCCCGGCCAGTCATGGGCTATCAGCCGTCCGAGCATCTCATCGCCGATTCCGGCGACCTGGCGGCTATGTTTTTCATTCATGTCCCGCAACATCGAGTCGACGATGGCGGGAATATCTTCCTTATGCTCACGGAGCGGCGGCATATGGATGTTAAAGACGTTTAGCCGGTAATAAAGGTCGCCTCGCAGGTGGCCATCCGCCACCGCGGTCTCCGGATCCTTGTTCGTGGCTGCCAGCACACGGACATCGACCGGTGATTCAATCTTACTCCCCAGGCGGCGCAGCTTCCTGTCTTCCAGAACGCGAAGCAGCTTAGCCTGCGTGCCCACCGGCATCTCGCCGATCTCGTCCAGTAAAAGCGTACCTTCCTCGGCCAGCTCGAAACATCCGGCCCGGCGCTCCAGCGCTCCTGTGAACGCGCCTCTCTCATGGCCGAAGATCTCGCTCTCAATCAGCGTCTCCGGAATCGCAGCGCAATTCACCGCGACAAATGGCTTAGGCTTGCGCGGGCTCAGATCATGCAGCGTACGCGCCACCAGTTCTTTTCCTGTTCCGCTTTCCCCGGTAATCAGGACCGACACATTGCTCGTCGCGACGCGTTCGATGAGGCCGAAAAGCTCCTGCATTTTTTTCGACGAGCCAACCAGCGGGCCTAGTACGCCGGTATCGCGCAGCTTGCGCCGCGTGACTTCCAGCTCCTGTTGCGTCTCGCGCTGGCGGCTGGCGTTAGCGAGAATGGTGCGCAGACGATTCGGGTCGATTGGCTTCTGGATGAAGTCGTAGGCGCCGATCTTCATCGCCTCGACGGCTTCGGCAATGCTGCCCTGTGCGGTAATTACGATGACCGCCTGGTCCTGCTGCTTCAGCTCGCTCAGTCGCTCCAGCAGCTCCAGGCCATCCATGCGCGGCATCCTCAAATCTGTAAGCACGATGCCCGGCTGCCACGCCTGCGCGCGTTCCAGGCCTTCCAGTCCATCGCGGGCGGTGTCGGTGCGGTATCCCCAGCCGGAGACGAGTTCGGCGAGCCCCGTGAGAGCATTTTCCTCGTCTTCAACGATCAAGACTTTTTCCTGTACTGACATTCGGTCTGGCGTACAACCTCGCTTGGGGGACTTCTTCGTTTGTAACACGGCAACGATGCAATTGACTCGCCTATAAGGGTGCCAACAAGGGCCTAGGGAACTCAGCTGTGTGCGGCTGGAAAATGCCAGGCCCAATTCTGGGCTATAATTCTGCCGAATTTCCGCCACCACTCAATCGAATCCTGAAGGTTGCGGCAGCAGGAAGAAAGAGGGATCGATGAAAACATCCTGGCAAACGCAAACAGGCCATCTCTTATGTCGATGGGCGCAGACAGGGGAGCACACCCAATACAACGCTTCTTGGTTGCAAGAGGCTCCAGGAAATGTTTCCGACAATGTTTTGCCGTCGGTTCCGGATTTCGCTGCGCACAGTCCATTTGGCTCTGGAGAATGGTATGTTCCCTGGAATGCGCGGTGGACTGTGCAGAATCGATAGCGCCGCCTTTTTTGTCCGGGCAAGACGCCTCTACCATTACGGGATGCCGGGCCTCTTTCGATTGCAGGATGTTGTAAAATAGTGAGAGCGAGTCCGACGTTCTTCTGCTCTGTTCCATGGTCATGACAGGCCCCGAGAAGTCCGGCCGCGCAAGCTTTGTTGGCGCGCTTCCCAGATTCACGTTTGTGAAAGCCCCGAGACACAAGCAACGTTATTTAGAGGAGACAGAGTTTCCATGGCTAAGATCGCCAAGACAGCAGACCGCAAGAAGGTAATGGACACGTCCAAGAGCA
>DATGAD010000361.1:0-4583 GCA_035313725.1 Alloacidobacterium sp.
AGGAAGAACTTTCAGGCATTGCCGAGGGTGTGCAGGCGAAGGGCATCAAGCTGGATGTGTGGGACATTGTTGCCGTCAACGCGACGATGGAACTCTCGCAATATTACGTTCCCTGGCTGAACAGGCAGCAGCATGCGAAGAATGCTCCCAAAATTGATGCGCCGGGGAATTGCAGCGCCTTTATCGCGACAGGAAGCTATACCAAAGACGGGAAGATCGTCATCGGGCACAACAACTGGAGCTCCTATGCCGAAGGATCGCGATGGACGATGATCTTCGACATCGAGCCCGCGAAGGGCCACCACATTCTGATGGATGGCGTGCCCGGCATGATTACCAGTAACGACGATTTCGGCATCAACGACGCGGGCATCATGCTGAGCGAGACAACGATCAGCCAGTTCGAAGGCTGGAACTCCGACGGCAAGCCTACCTTCATGCGGTCGCGCAAGGCGCTGCAGTATGCGGACTCGATTGACGATGTAGTTGCAACGATGCGCGACGGCAATAATGGCGGCTACGCGAATGACTGGCTGATTGGCGATCGCAAGACGGGCGAGATTGCATATCTGGAACTAGGCCTAAAAAATACGCCGCTGTGGCGGACGAAGGACGGATACTTCGTCAGCTCTAATTTTGCGCGCGATCCCAAGCTCATCAAGGAAGAGACGGACGGCTTCAAGTACGACGATCTGTCGACTTCGCCGAATGCGCGTCGCGTGCAGTGGGAGCAGGAGATGGCTTCGCACAAGGGTTCGATTGACGCGACTGCCGGAGAGCAATTTCTTTCTGACCACGAAGACAGCTTTCTGAAGAAGGAACAGGCGGACCAGCGTAGTCTATGCGGCCATGTGGACACGGTGAAAGAAGGCATTCCTCAGTGGGAGTGGCCTCCTTATTATCCCGGTGGCGCGGTACAGGGCAAGGTGACGACGAGCGATATGGCGGAGAAGATGTCGCTGATCGCGCATGCGGGGCATCCGTGCGGCGAAGACTTTTTGGCCGCGCCATTTCTGGCGGCGCATCCCGAGTTTTCCTATCTCAAGCCTGTTTTGCGGGATATGAAGGCTGGACCGTGGACTACGTTCAAGAGCGGGGAGAAAGAGGAGTAGAGGGGATGGAGGGATCGCATAGAGCTTTGCCTAAGACTGCATCGTTGGGACTCTTCGTCACTACGTTCCTCAGAATGACGGCTTTTATTTAGGTCAGATATTTCAGTATTCAACCTTTGTGGGGCTGTCGGTCCATGCCTGGAAGCTTTCCCATGCTTCTCCGCGCAGCAATTCATGTTCTGGGATGATGCGCTGCGCTCGCGGCTGGGCCAGTTGCTGGTACAGAAAGTAGTCCGCGAAGTTGATGCGGTCGGCGTCTTCGGCACGGTTGCCGTAATAGATCGTCTTGATTCGCGCCCAGTAGGATGCGGCCCAGCACATGGGGCAAGGTTCGCAACTGGTGTAGAGTTCGCAGTCGCTTAAATCGAACGTGTTTAGATTGCGGCAGGCGTTGCGGATGGCATTCACTTCGGCGTGCGCGGTGGCGTCGTTGGTTGCGGTGACGGTGTTGACGCCTTCACCGACGATCTCGCCATTCTTTACGATGACCGCGCCGAAGGGCCCTCCCGCGTTAGTGTGGACGTTTTCCGTTGCGAGGGCGATGGCCCGCCGCATGAAATTTTCATTCAGATCAGTTGCCATACTGTTCAGGAATTGCGAATGCTGCTCAAGGCTGTAATCAGTATGGCATGGTTTATTCGTGTCGCAGCGCCTTGATGGGGTCTATGCTGGCTGCTCGGCGGGCCGGGATCCAGCTTGCCGCTAACGCGATGATGGCCAGAAACAGTGCGGCACAGCTGAAAGTTAACGGGTCATAGGATTTCAGCCCGTAGAGCATGCTGGCGATCAGGCGGCCCATTGCGACTGCGATGGCGAGGCCGGCAATTACACCGATGGCTGTCAGCCATGATGCTTCTCGCAGAACCATGAGCAGCACTCTTCCTGACTGCGCGCCCAGGGCCATGCGGATGCCGATTTCATTGGTACGCCTGGCGACGGCGTAGGCCATGATTCCGTAAATTCCGATGGAGGCGAGGATCAGCGCAAGCACTCCGAAGCCGCTGGTGAGTGACGCAAAGATTCGCTCTTCTTTGGTAGTCTCGGCGATTTGCTCGTTTTGCGTGCGAATGTCGAGGAGTGGAAGGTCTTTGTCTACCGAAGCGACGGCGTCTCGCAAGGCGGGCATGATGGACGCCTTATCTCTGGTGCTGGATATGGCGAACGTTATTTCCTGTTCGCCCTCTGGTTGCTGCCGGTAGGGCAGGTAAAAGGTGGCCGGGGGCTCGTCGCGCAGGTTTGCATATCGAGTATCGCCGCTGACACCGATGATCTCGATGTGTTTCTTATCGGACAGGAACGTTCTTCCGATGGGATTTACATTCGGAAAGAAGTCCTTCACCAATTGCTGGTTTACGACGGCGACGAGACGGGATGTTTCGGTGTCAGTCTCGCTAAAGCCGCGGCCGCTGCGGATGGGAATGCCCATGGTCGAGAAATAGTTTTGACCAACGGCGATGGTGTATGCCGACGAGTCGTCCTTCGCTTTCTGGGACAGGCCATCGGGCACGAAATCGCTATTGGAGATGCTGTTCGAGATGAGCGCCATGTCAGCCAGCGTGATGGAGTTGATGCCGGGAACGGATGTGAGGCGCTCTTCCAACTGGCGGTAGAGGGCGATGTCCTTCGGCGCGGCATAGCGGGTGCGGGGAGGTTGAATCTCGAAGAGCAGCAGATTGTCGGGGCGAAAACCGAGATGGCTAGTATTGAGATTCGCCAGCGTCCGCGCGAAAAGTCCAGCGCCTACCAAAAGCAGCGCGGACAGCGCGACCTGAACAATGACAATCGCTTTTCCAGTGACGTTGCGGTTGCGTTGCGTGGCGGATTGCGCGTTCTCTTTGAGTCCGCTGCTGACCTGTGTGCGCGTTGCCTGCCATGCGGGTGCGAGGCCGAAGAGCAATCCGGTGACGATGGAGATTGCTGCAGTAAAGCCAAAAATCTTCCAATCGAAGTGGCTGTTCATGGTCGTCGTTTCCCATGAAGACGATAGCAAGTGTGGAATGGTGTTGCGGCCCAAATAGCCCAGGACCAAGCCGGCGATGCCTCCCGAAAGCGAGAGCAGCAGGCTTTCGGTGAACATCTGGCGCAGGATGCGGCTTCGTCCCGCGCCGAGAGCGAGGCGCACGCTCATTTCCCGCTGGCGGCTGCTGGCGCGGGCGAGAAGAAGATTTGCCAAGTTGGCGCAGGCGAGCAACAGGACGAAACCAGCCAGGGCCATGAGCACATAAACCGGCTTCGAGAACATGCGTCCGGCGGAGTTCTCGCCGCGGCTGCCGTCTTGTAAGGTTAAACTCGGCAGGGATCGATCTTTCTCGACGGTCATGGTGGATCGCACGGCTGCGTTCAGCGTGACGTCGAGAGCGGCCCGTGCCGTCTCGTCGGGAATGCCGGGCTTGACGCGGCCCATGACGAGCACCCACCAGAAATTCGCATCAGTCAACATAGGCTTGTTAGCCGCCCACTTGGGAGCGGCTATCTGCGCCATGCTGAAGGGCAGGAACACATCTGGCGAGCTTTGAACACTGGATGCGCCGGTGAAGCCGGGAGGGTTGACGCCGATGATGGTGATGGGAGTGAGGTTCAGCTGGATCGTTTTGCCGATCACGTCGGGTGAGCGCCCGAAGCGGCGGGACCAGAGCGCATCGCTGATGACGGTGACGGGTCCGCTGCCGGGAGCGGTGTCATCCGCATCCTGAATGCCCCGACCGAGTATCGGCTTTACTCCGAACGCCTGATAGAAATTGCCCGATACCAGCTGTGCTGTGACTGCTTCGGCTTTGCCGTCAATGGTGGCGGTGAGGCGGGGGAAGTTTTTAAACGCGAAGATGTCCTGCAATACGTGGTTTTGTTGGCGGAGTTGTTGATATACGGGGTAGGAGAACGAAGTACAAATAGTTTTTCCGTCTGGGGTCTGGTCCCAATAACCCCAGGTGTGGTGCGCTATGGATTTTTTCGCCGAGGTCCAGGCAAAGAGGCGCAACTCGTCTGGGTTGTGAACAGCCAGCTTGTCGAGCAGAATCTGTTTGGTGATGGTGAAGATGGTTGTGTTGGCGCCGATGCCCAGGGCAAGCGATCCGATGGCGATTGCCGTGAATCCCGGGCTCTTTGCGAGCATGCGCGAGGCATAGCGAAGATCGGAGCGCAGTTCGTCCCATGCGCGTGTTCCCCATGCCTCGCGAATGTTTTCTTTCTGAACGGCCACGCCGCCGAGTTCGATGCGTACTCGCCGGAATGCCTCTTCGCGCGGGAGTCCGCTGCGCATCAGGTCGTTGGCATAGGCTTCGATGTGGAAGGCGAGCTCGTCTTCAATCTCACCGTTGAGCTGTTCATGACGTGTGACTGCTTTCCACCATGTCCTTATACGGCTTGCGAGACCCATGCTTCCTCCGATCAAGTCGTGATTTATTCGTGCCGCAGGGCTTTTATGGGATCGACGTGGGCTGCGCGCCATGCGGGTACCCAGCTTGCTGCGAT
>DATGAD010000362.1:0-26005 GCA_035313725.1 Alloacidobacterium sp.
TCCTTGAGAATGCGAGCTGTCCAGACGGTATTTGGAGGCTGAAAGAACTTTGTCAGGTCGCCCGCGTGGATGAATTCGTTGAACTGCTTGTTATTGAGTTCCCCACCTGCAAGAGTCTCTTTGCCCCATCGCCTGGCGACATTCAGACGCGCCGGAAGGCCGTACACAGCATTCATCGAGCGCGGATTGTTGATGTTGTCTGATGAGATCAGTGACGTATCCAACGTGCCCGGGCGCGACGTGTGGAAGAGTTGATACGGGAAGCTACTTGGATCTACCTTCGCTACAAAGATCCGATCCACCCAGAAGTATTGCGCGCCGACATTAGAGCTCAAGTTCCCCCATTTTGGATTTTCCGGATCAGCTGGCGGCTTAATCGGATTCGGTCCAACATGGCAGAAGGCGCAGGACATTCCAACGCGATATGGCCGGATAAGTTTCTTGTCGTTGTAGTAGCTCGTATCTTCGTAATAGCGCTTTGGATCCCAACGCTTCGCCGCCGCAGCGTCAAAGTCAGGATTGGGAAAGAGGCGCAGCCCTACAATCCCTGTGGGATAACCGTAGTAAGAGCCAGTGGGAACGGTGTCACCGCGTGCACCAATTTTCACGCCTGGGTATTTCTGCTCGTTCTCGAATGGATCAGCCGCACAGCCGGAGCTGCGTTGATCGAGCCACAAGCCAAAATGCTGCGTATCTGGTCCGGTGGCTTTTTGAAAGCACGGTTCGTTCACCAGACCCAGATAATTCCATCGGTTGTCGCGGCTGTATTGGTAACCGGGATAGGACGATACGGTCTTGAGCAGGTCGAGCGTACCAACGCTGGCGGTAGCCATCGTATCCCAGAAGCGATCGTTGCCGCCAGTCCACACCAGCCACATGTTGCGGCCCTTGATCTCGTCGGCGGTAAGAGCGATGCTGCCGTCCATATCGTGGAAGTAATCTTCGTCAGCGGCGGGAAATGAGGAGGCGGGGCGACCGGAGCGACGAGCCTCATCCAGCACTTCGCCGGGTCTAGGCGTTGATTTGCAGCCGACTACCAGAGCAGCACAAGCGAGTGCGCCAACTATCCATGCACGAGAAAAGTGGAACCGAGTCTTGATCATTTCCTGTCTTAATGACTCCTGCTTCAAAGCACAGACATGGTGAATGGTGAACCGGTACAGCAGATAGTTTCAAAGTTGCTTTATGGCCGAGGATCGTATCACAGCAAAACTTCCAGTCGCAGCAGAAATCACTGCGGAAATACCTCCGCGCCATTGGGCTCTACATGCTGCACGTGATTCATCGCCTGCCGTAGCTCTGAAAGCTGCGTATAAATCAACTTTCGCGCACGGTTTTGATTTCCAAGAGGCCGATGTATCGCGGTCGTGTGCCACGGATTGTAAGAGAGCACATTCGCGAACGCGAGCTGTTCCGGCGAGTCGAATCGCTGCTTTGGGATCCTGATTTTTGCAATCGTGACAAAAAGCGACAGCCGCTCCGGCCATTCGATGGACGCGTCTTCAATCGGCATGCGTAGTGGATCGGTCTGCGCCTGTATCTGGAAGTCCAGTTCTACGTCCTCAGCCGCGAGCCTCATCGCCAGGGACTTTCGCAGCCAATTGTCAGGGGGATTCCAGGGAATCTTTGTCTCGTAATCCGAGGTTGGACTTACTGAATATTTGACAGCCGACCCCTCACCACAAAGATACGGAACGCAGCTCCAATAACGAACCTCCAATGGGCTCCGATTCATTCTGGCGTACAGCCCCTGCATCGCCATATCAAGCAAGTGCGAGTCAAAGGGCTTGAGGAAATAGAAGACTGGCGTTCTCGCATAGATTTCCGCTTGCAGCTTCAGATTCTCTTTCGTGTTCGGAGTGGTGAACGTGGGACAGCTGATGCCGGAAAAGTCCACCGTCCACTTCTCGTCATCGAGCAGCTTATCTCCCGCAACTCCCATGACCTTTACACCGATGCTGAGAATGCCGGCATCGGCGACATCGGGTGGCGAGAGAGGCCCGGGCCCTGCAAACCTGATCCATGCGGGGTAGGCTCTTGATTCGGCAAACATTCCTTTCTTAAAAGCATCAGGAACATCGGCCAGCACCTGAAATTCTGCTCGAACAACTCCATAGGTTTTGGTGTTTCCTGCCCGTTCGGCCACGCGTCCGTTGTATTCGCGCTCGGTGAACTCTTTCATCTTTTCCGTAATAGCAGCGGCGATTTCCGCTTCATCCACTTCTATGACTTCCTGACATAGTCGCGTCTCAGGATTTTTGTGAAGCAGTCGCAGAAAGAACTGCACTATATTGGCGAGGGGGCGTTGAAACAGCGCATTAAATGTGTCACGGAAATAAGGGTCGACGCGGTGTTCCAGGGTCACGAGGCCTAGAATTGCATCGTTAATGCGCGGACCAAGAGACATCGTTTAGCCGTCTCCCCGGAAAGTAGAAATAAATCAATAGTGCGCAATTCTACAGTGAAGACGAAGTATCCTGAACAACTTCTTTGCGTATGCGCGAAGACCTTGCCGTGTAGCATGCTGAAGAACCAGGAAACCTGATCGGAATGAACGCAAGCACTTCGCCACAAGATTCATGGGATTATATCGTCGTTGGCTCCGGCGCGGGTGGAGGCACGGTGGCAGCGCGCCTTGCCGAGGCCGGTCACACAGTGCTTCTTCTCGAAGCCGGCTGCGACTCCAAGCAGCTTCAGGACGGAGACGCTCAATTGCCTGGAGCAGATCGCCTGCCAGACGACTATGACGTGCCCTGTTTCCACGCATTCGCCTCAGAAAACGAGGCCATGCGCTGGGACTTCTTTGTCCGCCACTACGGCGACTCCCAGACTCAGAAGCAGGATCCCAAGTATCGCGAGGTCTATGCCGACCAGCGCGTTGATGGCGTCTTGTATCCGCGCGCCGGAACCCTTGGTGGCTGCACCGCGCACAATGCCATGATCTTCGTCTATCCGCATGACGCCGATTGGGACGGCATCGCGGCGCTCACTGGCGACCAGTCGTGGAACTGTGAAAATATGCGGCGCTACTTCGAGCGCCTCGAGAACTGCCATCACAACTGGCTGCACCGACTGCTGGCAAAATTTGGATTCAACCCAACCAGACATGGATGGAATGGCTGGCTGCAGACCGAGTGCGCGATTCCTCTCTCAGCATTGCTTGAGAAAGACATACGCAATGTTCTCCTGGCATCAATCAAGAAAGCGATCAGGGAGATTGGCTACGAGGTGGACCAGGCTCGATGGTCCGTGCAAAGCCTGCTGGATCCGAATGATTGGCGCACAGTGAAGGTCAATTCCATCGGCTTGCGCTATATGCCGCTGACGACGAAAAATCATGCTCGGGTGGGCACGCGCGAGCGCGTACTCGATGTGGCGGCGAAATATCCCGATCGGCTGCAAGTGGAACTTGATGCTCTGGCCACGCGGGTGCTGTTCGACGAAAATCAACGCGCCGTTGGCGTGGAATATCTCAAAGGTGGGAGACTCTACAAAGCCCATGCCAATCCGAATGCTGCGCCCGGCATACGACGGCAGGCAAACGCCCGACGAGAGGTCATCCTCTCAGGAGGAGCCTTCAACACGCCGCAGCTTCTTATGTTATCCGGCATCGGTCCCGCGGAGGAACTGCGACAACATGGGATTCCGGTCCAGGTTGATCTGTCGGGAGTGGGCAAGAACCTGCAGGACCGCTACGAAATTGGCGTTGTGAACCGCATGAACTTTGCAGAGTGGGAAGTTTTCGATGGCGCGAAATTCTGCAAGGGCGATCCGCAGTATCAATGCTGGAATCAGAGCCGCGATGGAGCTTACACGACAAACGGCACGGTGCTCTCGCTCTTCAAGCGCTCTGCACCCGACCGGCCGCTCCCCGACCTGTTCTGCCTGGCCGTGCTGGGACGCTTTGAAGGTTACTTCCCCGGCTATTCCGAAGTATTCGCCACCAACCGCAACTACCTGACGTGGGCAGTCCTCAAGGCTCACACAAATAATCGAGCCGGCGAAGTGACACTTCGTTCTTCAAATCCACTCGATATGCCAGAGATCAACTTTCGCTATTTCGAGGAGGGCACGCCCGATGGCGGTGAAGACCTCGATTCAGTGGTGGACGGCGTCCGCTTCGTGCGTGAGCTGACAGATCAGCTGCGCAAAAAGAACATCATCGCGGAAGAATCGCTTCCCGGGAGGCAACTCCAAACCAATGACGAATTACGGCAATATATTCGCGAGAATGCCTGGGGGCATCACGCCTCCTGTACTTGCGCCATTGGCCGGCGCGAGGCAGGAGGCGTGCTCGATAGCCGCTTCCGCGTCCATGGAACAGCGGGCCTCCGCGTGGTGGACGCCTCAGTCTTTCCTCGTATTCCCGGCTTCTTTATTGCATGCGCGGTCTACATGATCGGTGAAAAAGCAGCGGACGCCATTCTCGAAGATGCGAAGAGCTAAATGAAATCTTTGGTTGACAAGTTCTTTCACCCAATCGATATTGGACTGCAATTCAAGCGCGCCGTCTGCAACGCATGAAAGTTGAGACGCACTATTCCTGATAGAAATATCCGCAGTTTACCGGCTGCCCGGATCCTTCAAGCTTCCCGAGGAGTTCACAACTATGCCATATACAGTTCCTCAACTACTGGGAATGTCCCAGAAAGAACTCGACGATTTGTTCAGTGCCAGCCAGCCCGGCGACATTCCCAATGGCGAGGCAAACGGAACCGCTATCATCGCGCCCGGCACAACGTATTCGCAGGAAATTGCGACCTTTATCAATCACTTTGCATGGCAGGGAAAAACCTTCGACGCCAGCAAAGGCATATTGCGCAATCGGATTCTTTCCTTCGGACTGAACGCGATTATCGCGAAGGTCTACAAGGGCGAGAGCTGGTTCGATGGCAAGGAATGCATTGTTCTCGACTATTCCGAAACTTCTCTGCTTGCCGAGTGGATTCGCGATGAGATTCGGCAGATCGGTCCTGACCTATACCTCGGAATCGTCTATTGGAAGAAAGACAGGCTCATCAATTTCTCCATTCAATTCCCGACGCAATGATTCCGCAGTCCAATCTGATGGTGATGGCGCCTGTCGCCGCAGGACGCAAAGACGACCTGCGGCAGTTGCTCCTATCCATGAATCAAGCACCAGGCGTTGCCGATCCTGCGAATAAGCTGCTTCCTTTCGGACTGCTGGATGAGTTGCACTTCGCGAGGCTTCTCATTCTTGAAGATCCTACGCTCGCCGACATTACGACTGCTTATAAGCTGCCCACGCCTGTTTATCCACTCTATTTCGCGCTTTTGTGCGACTTTGACGGCCCACAGGATACCTTCCTGGCAAAATTGGTAGGCAGCGCGGCTGAGGGGCTGACGGCGATCTTTGAACACTGCGAGGGCTTCTCCCGCGGAGTTGACCTGCTCACATGGATCAAGCAGCATCACCGGCAACAAGCAACCAGCTACGTAAATTGGCTGGGACGGAGCATGCAGCAGGTTCGCGAAGAGGCCGCTTTGCGGCTTAGCATCCGAGCGTGGCTCGACGCAGACAATGCCCACCTTGAATTGTCACCTCTTCAGTTACACAATGAATTGAGTGCATACATCGCTGCTGAACAACGTGCAGGACGTCTGTCGCTAACTCCAGAGCCGACTACGCCAATCATCTGGGAACTGAGGAATATCGCCCATCTCATCGCTGTGCCTCTGCTGTTGTTGCTTTTGTCGCCGCTGCTCATCCTGTACGCGCCTTTCTTTGTCATCCAGTTGCGCCGTCGTGAACAGGCCGATATGGAAATCGCGCCGCGTCCAGCGTTTGCTTACGCCGACAAATTAGCTGCGCTTGAGGACCATGACGTTACAAATCAATTCAGCGCATTCGGCAGTTTGAAGCCCGGTCTCTTCCGGCGCTGGACGCTAATTTTCATTCTTTGGGTCATCAATTACACCACCCGGCACATCTTCAATCGGGGAAGGCTAGCGCGCGTTACCACAATTCACTTTGCGCGATGGGTATTTCTCGACAATAAGAAGCGGCTCCTTTTCGCAAGCAATTACGACGGAAGCCTGGACAGCTACATGGACGACTTCATCAACAAAGTTGCTTTCGGCCTGAATGTCGTCTTCAGCAACGGAATCGGGTATCCGACCACAAACTGGCTCGTTCTTGACGGGGCCAAGGACGAGCAGAAATTCAAGTACTTTATTCGACGACACGAATTGCCGACGGAGGTCTGGTACAACGGCCATGCAGGCTTGACCGCGCTCGATCTCCAACGAAATACGCTGATTCGGCAAGGACTTGAGAACCCTGGAATGTCAGATTCACAACTGCAGCAATGGGTCCAGCTGCTTTGAGAAGGTTGCCATGACTAAGCCATCACCAGTCGATTACGCAGATATACAGGGCCTCGTGCGCTTTGGGTATGGAGCGCTTACCGAAGCTTCGTTTCTTCTGCTGCGAATTCGAGATGCTGCTGCGGCAAGGTCCTGGCTTGCTTCAGCCCCCGTTTCCAATGCAGTAGCGCTCGCACAGGCGCCTGATACAGCTTTGCAGGTGGCATTCACCTGCGAAGGCCTACGCGCACTTGGACTCAACAAAGATGTCCTCGCAGGATTTTCTGCTGAATTCTATTCGGGAATGTCCGGAGATGAGAGCCGTTCCCGCAGGCTGGGTGACGTGGGCGCGAACTCTCCGCAGTATTGGGAGTGGGGTGGGCAAAATAAAGAGCCGCATCTCGTTGTCATGCTCTATGCCCGCGAAAACCAGCTCGATAGTTGGTCACAGGCGATTCGCGGACCGCATTGGGACGACGTATTTGATCTGGTGGACTCTCTTCCTACGTCGAATCTATTCGGCGTCGAGCCTTTCGGCTTCAAAGACGGGATCAGCCAACCAGCCGTTGATTGGGAGCAGCATCGCCACGTTAAGGATGACGAGCTTGCCTATGGAAACATGGTTTCTCTGGGCGAATTTCTGCTTGGCTATCCCAACGAATACGGTAAATATACCGACCGGCCGCTCTTGCCTGCCTCCGGCGAAACCTCCCTGCTACCGCCTGCTGAAGACAAGCCTGAACTCCATGATCTCGGCCGGAATGGCACCTATCTTGTCTTTCGCCAATTAGCGCAGGACGTGCAAGGCTTCTGGCAATTTATGGATCGACAGGCAAATTCAGACCCGCAGGCGCGGCAGAAACTGGCAGAAGCATTTGTTGGGCGTAAACAGAACGGCCAGCCATTGGTGGAGCTAAACGATCAGCCGATCGAAGGCATCGACAAAGAGGATGCGGCTGAGAATCAATTCACCTTCGACTCAGACAGCACCGGACTACGCTGCCCGCTCGGCGCTCACATTCGACGGGCAAATCCGCGAACCACAGATCTGCCGGGTGCGGCTGACAATGTATTTTCGAGGCTGAAGCATACCCTTGGCTTCGGCGAAACTTCGTACGGCCAGGATGTGATCGCTTCTACACGCTTTCATCGCCTGCTTCGCCGCGGACGCGAATACGGACCGGCCTTGTCGATCGAGGATGCGCTGAAGCCGGCGTCCCCTGATGACACCGGCCGTGGCATTCACTTCATCAGTCTGGGAGCCAACATCTCGCGCCAATTTGAGTTCGTGCAAAATGCCTGGCTGATGAGCAGTAAGTTTGCAGGCTTGAATGGGGAAAGCGATCCCCTCCTGGGCAATCGCGAGCCAATTCCGGGCTGCCCGGGCACGAACACTTTTTCACTTACACAGAAAGATGCCGCAAAACACCACATAAGCTCAGTGCCGCAGTTCATTACAGTGCGCGGGGGAGCTTACTTCTTCATGCCCGGCATTCGCGCATTGCGCTTTATCTCCAGCGCTGGGCAATAGCTCCTCGGCAACACTGAGTAATCCTCTGCTAAGAGACGTACTTGGGTTCGGCCTTCTCTCTTTTCTCGGCAATTCGATACTTTTGCAACTTGTAAAGAAACGCTCTGTACTCAAGGTTGAGCCTTGCGGCAGCCTGGCGGCGGTTCCATCGTGTTGCCTCGAGCGTCTCCAATAAAAGCCTGGACTCAGCCTGTCGTGATTGCTCTGCCAGACGATTGATCGAGGATCCATTTCCCGCAGAACTAACGCGATGACTGTTCGATGCCGCAACCGGCTTGGGTGCAGAACACATAATCGCTTGGGTCAACTCTTCCAGCAGCATCGATGAATTCTGATAGACGAGAAAGCGGCGCATGATGTTTTCCAGTTCGCGTACGTTTCCCGGCCAGTGGTATTCCAGCATGGCCTGTCGCAAGTCTTCTGTGATTTCTGGCATTGCGGCGTCTGAAGGAGCATGTTTGCGCAACAGCATATCCGCCAGTGGCATGATTTCATTCTTTCGTTCGCGCAATGGCGGTATGACGAGATTGACAACGTTCAGGCGATAATACAAATCTTCTCGAAACGTGCCTCTCTCAATTGCCTTCCGCAAATCGCAATGCGTTGCAGCAAGTACGCGCACATTGACCTTGATGATTTTGTTGCTGCCCAGAGGTTGCACTTCCGCATCCTGCAGGACCTGCAAAAGTTTCGCCTGCAGGCGAATGTCCATGTCGCCAATTTCATCCAGCAGGATCGTTCCTCCCTGGGCGATCTCGAACCTCCCGGGTTTGTCGGTGACAGCTCCCGTGAAGGCGCCCTTCTCATACCCAAACAATTCGCTTTCGACAAGCTCCGAAGGGAGTGCGGCGCAATTCAACTTCAGGAATGGCTTGTTCGCACGCGGAGAATATGCACACAGCCTCCGCGCCATGATCTCTTTGCCTACGCCCGTCTCTCCATGAAGTAGAACAGGCACATCGGCCATTCCAACGCGTTTGAGAAAGGCTGCTGAAAACACTGGTGAGTTGTCACCGTGGGGATCATCGGCAAGCTCATTTTCCTGCTCCGCTTTAGCCGTCAGGATGGCCGCGGTCTTCGCCGCATGTTGGACAGCCTCAACAGTACCTTCCCAGGAAGCAGACCGTTGAATCATGCGGATGTTGCTGTTTTTTGCAGGAAGAACACTGGGCAAACTCCTGGCATTTTCCGGCAGCAGAAGAATCTGCAAATGCGGGTGAATTGCCGAAATCTCTGACAGAATCGTGAAGTCTTGCTCACGGCGCATGGTCACATTGCAGAAAAGCGCCACAAATGCCATGCAACCAGGATCGCGAAGATAGACGATCGCCTCCCGAATGTCCTTCAAGGAAAGGAGACCCTGATCTCTACTGCCGAACGCCTGGTTAAGGCGGCCATTCACTTCCCGATCTTCTCCGACCACTACAATCTCGCCAGACATAGCTCATTTACCTGCAAGCGTTAAATTTGTTAAAGAGTGATTATGCACAGCATGAAAGCCCTGCTTGTAGTGGTCATATGGCTTGTCGGCGCCTTTTCACTCAACCCAATCGCACATGCAACAACAATTTATTGCGCTGCGGGACAGAAACGTGTACGTCATTATGCTGTTCCATTGGACGCACATTAAACAACCTTTCTTTTGCATATGATTACCATTGATTTTCTTCTGTATTGGGCCCCATGCCGAAAGTAAGTTACCGGACCGTTTTGGTTAGGTTACTAGTTTCCAATAAGCTCGGCTTCATTCGCCCTATTGCTTGCATGCACTTGGATGTCCCTGCGATAGCAGTTTGGCGGATCACCTCTATTTTTCAAATCGGAAAATAGCCGGGAAAGCTGACGATTAAGTTTTCAGAAACTTTTCACCTTTTTAGAAACAATGGCGAAAATGCGGCTGACAATAAACGCCCGTCCTGTCGCGAAACGCAACAAAATGTTGATGAAATGGGACTTCCGGCTCTGGCAGCAGGATTGCTTTGCTCAAAGTCAGCAAGGGCGCCGAATGAGCGGCTCCCAATGCAAAAAAAACAACCATTGGGTCAGCCATGACAATTCAGCGCGATATCTATCCGAATTTGAAGTTGAAAATCTACACGAGTGGCCTACGCCAGAACCGCATGGCGAAAATCCTCGGGATTGACGAAGCGCACCTTAGCAAAGTCATCAATGGCTTCCGTGAACCAAGTGATCAACTGCGGACGCAGATTTCAGAAATACTGCACAGCGATCCAGAGTGGCTGTTCCACAAGGTCATGGTAACGGAGGAAAGCCCGCTCATCGATGGCGAAACGGTGGAGCCGAAGCGTAATCAACAGACGATAGTTCCATCCACCTAAGGGTGGAGAGTAAAACCCGCCATTGTGCTCAAGACGACCTGCATGCGGTTGCGTACTCTAAGAATGTCTCTTGAACACAAACCTCCTGAACCCCAATCTTCCGCAGAGATTGGGGCTTTCTTTTGCATCAATGTTTCCATGCATGGGCGATCTGCTGGAACATCAATATTCCGGACAAGATGGTTACAATGACCGCCGTCAGCCAAGCTGCCGCATTGAACCAGTGGGAATTCACATGCGTTCCCATCAAGTCTTTGCGATTGATCAGCAGCAGCATAAAAACAATGACAATCGGCAACAGGATGCCGTTCAACGCCTGCGAAAAAATGGAGAACTGTACGAGCGGGAAATCCGGGATCAGCACGACCGCCACGCCGCCCGCAATCAGCAATGTATAGAGCCAGTAAAAAAAGGGTGCCTGCTTGAAGTTCTTGTCCACTCCCGATTCAAAACCGAGACCTTCGCAAACGGTATAGGCCGTTGAAAGCGGAAGCACCGACGCCGCGAAGAACGACGCATTGAACAGGCCAAAAGCAAAAAGCAGAAAAGCATACGATCCCGCTAATGGCTTCATAGCCTCGGCGGCGTCTGCCGGCATCGCGATATTGCCCATCCCATGCGCCCAGAGCGTCGCAGCACAGGCAACAATAATGAACCACGCAACAACGTCAGTGAATATCGATCCGACAATGACGTCGAGCCGCGTAGCCGCGTACTTTTTGATGCTGACTCCCTTTTCGACAATAGAAGACTGCAGGTAAAACTGCATCCATGGAGCAATCGTCGTCCCGATCACGCTGACAACCATGAACACGTAGCCCTGCTGCCCCCAGGACGATCGAGGAGGCAACTTGACGGTCGCAACAATCGCCGTGTGCCAGCTCGGCTCGGAAAGCACGCCAGTGATGATGTAAGCAATATAGAAGACAGACGCTGTAAGAAAAATCTTCTCGACGGTTTTGTAGTCTCCCCGAACAGCCAGCAGCCAGACCAGCACCGCACATATCGGCACAGAAATATATTTCGAAAGATGAAACAGTTGAAGGCTGCCGGCGATGCCGGCAAACTCACCGATAACATTGCCAAAATTGACGATGACCAGCAGCACCATGATGATGAAGGTCATGCGCAGGCCGAACTCTTCGCGGATGAGGTCGCTGAGGCCTTTGCCTGTTACCACCCCCATACGCGCACACATTTCCTGCACGATGATCAGCGCCAGCGTGATGGGAATAATCGTCCAAAGCAGCGAATAACCGAACTGCGCACCGGACTGCGAATAGGTAAGGATTCCGTTTGGATCGTTGTCTACATTCGCAGTGATGAAGCCCGGCCCCAGCACCGCCAGGAACAGCAATATCCGGGTTCTCCATCGTTTCAGCATGCAGGGGTCTGGTCTTTGCTTTGTCTACATTTCAGAATTTGAGGGGAATGTTTCTATGCGAACATATCACGCGCGCGCGGATAGCAGAACGCCGGCAGAATCTGCCTATATCTTGTCTCTAAGAAAGGCGATGACGTGGTCCGCTTCGACTACGCCTACCAACTTTCCCTCATCATCCACCACCGGCAACGCGCGCAGATTATATTTATCGAACAGCTCCGCTACTTGCATTTGATGAGCATGCACCGGGATCGAAATGAAGCGCGGCTCGGCAAGAACTGCCAGTTTGGTCTCCGGCTTTGCCAGAATCATCCGGCCCAGCGGCACGATCCCTTTTAAGACTTCCTGCTCATCTACCAGGTATATCTCGGTGATGTTTTCCGGATCGCCCTCAAACGTCCGCAAAGCCTCGACTCCATCCGCGACCGTTGCCTCGACCCGCACCTGCACATACGCAGTCGTCATCCGCCCGGCTGCGGAATCCTCCCGGAATTCCAGCAGGTCTTCCACTTCCTGCCGTTCTGCCGGGTCCATTTCTTCAAGAATGGCCTCTGAGCGCTCGTCAGGAAGTTCTGCCAGCAGATCAGCTGCCGCTCCAGGGTCCATTTCCTCGACGATTCCGGCAATTGTCTCGGAATCCAGTGATTCGACCATCGCTTTTTGCAGCTTCGGCTCAACTTCTTCCAGGGTTTCGGCAGCAACTTCTTCGTCTAGAGTGGTCAGAATCGCTTCGCGTTCGGCGGGGGCAAGATCTTCCAGAATGTCCGCAATGTCGGAAGGATGCAGCTGCGCCAGGCGCTCGTGCTCAATCTTCAGCTTCACCCGCCGCGCCGGGTCCACCTCGATCACATCTACAAATTCCCAGGGGATGACTCTCGCCGGGAATTGCCGCGCGAGCCTGTCCACGACATGCCTCGGCATGGTGCCGAGCAGCAACCTTCGCACAGCGCCGCGCAGACCGACCTCGACTTCCCGCACGCGCAAATCCTGCTTCTCATCGCGGGAAAACCACTGCAGATCCACGTCATTCACGCGCACAACCTTGCGCCCGTGCACGTCGATAATCTGGCGGTCCAGGAGGTCCTGCTTCAGCAAAATGAAATTCTCGTCGCCTCGCAACGGCTGCACCATCTCCGTAGAGCGCAATTCGAGCACTCCGCTCGGCGTGCTCATCACCTCCGTTGCGGGAACCAGTTCCAGTCCTTTTTTGGTTTTGAGAACCAACCCGGCGATCTTGCCTGCGTCTGCGCCGGTCGCGACCGCAATGTCTTTCAGTCGCCCAAACAGGCTTCCTTGCGGTTCCGTTACCGGGGTACCGAGCAGCAGCGTCAGACTCGGCCCGTTGCGCTTTTCATTCATCTTGATTCGCGTCCCGCGTGCAGTCTAACAGGCATCTCTATATGTATCGCTTTTTCAATGTCACGCAAGCTCAGACGCGTAAATTCGGCCTTTTCTGGGACGATTTCCGAGTCTCAGCCGTCCATCTGCTTGACATTGCATCGTTGAGCAAGCAAACTGCCCTACAACAGGTTAACGACAAGGATGTCCATGCATTATGGCGAGGATCACCAATTGACTGGATCGCAGGCAAGCCGGATAACGTATACACTCGAGTCCTCGCTCGACAGCGTCAACCGAGTGGAACAAACTGCCGAGCAAATGGCCAAGAAGGCCGGAGTAGACGAAGATGAGGTTTTCCGTATTGCCATGGCGGTGCGGGAAGCAGCGGTGAATGCGGTCCTGCATGGCAATTCTTACGATCCAGACAAGCGCATTACGGCATCCTTTGAAAATACCGGCGATTCACTGGTGATCCGCATCGCCGACCAGGGAAAAGGGCTCGATCCGGATACGCTTCCTGATCCCCTCGCCCCGGAAAATTTATTGCGCGGCTCAGGCCGCGGAATCTTTCTTATCCGCTCTTTTATGGATGAGGTACACTTCAAGCTATTGCATCCTGGAACCGAGCTGACACTGATCAAGCATCTTGGGACCGCTCAAACCGGCAGTTAGTCTAAGGAGGAATCTTACGTGAGCATGAAGTTGAATACCCGTCAGGTGGACGGTGTGACCATTCTCGATCTTAGCGGCCGCATTACCCTCGGCGAAGGCAGTGTGCAGTTGCGCGATGCAGTCCGGGATCTACTGGCAAAGGGATCTAAACTCATCCTGCTCAACCTGGGCGACGTCAATTACATTGACAGCTCAGGCATCGGCGAGCTGGTAAGCGCCTACACTACAGTCCGCAATCAGGGCGGTGAACTGAAGCTATTGAACCTGACTAAAAAGGTTCATGATCTGCTCCAGATCACTAAACTCTATACCGTCTTCGATGTGAAGGATGACGAGGCCAGCGCAATCGCTTCCTATACGCGCGCGTAGAACTCGCACCGCACTCCATTTGTGAAAAAGGCTGCCATCAGGCAGCCTTTTCCGTGATTGTCCTAGTGCGGCTTGCGGTACTCAATATCTTCGTCGCGTAAATAGTATTCTGCCGAGCAGTTGTTGGCTCCGCAGATCATCGATTCAAGCCCGGCAAATTGCGCCCGTGTAATCAGACCCAGTGCTCCGCAGCTTGGGCAGGCCAGCACGGCCCAGTAGGGATTCTTCGCATCGCCCATCGTTCCCGCGTTCTCGAGCACAAATATGGTCCCCGGCTCCATCTGCTCGGGGATCCATTCTTCTAGCAATTGCAGTTCTGCGGACATTGTTGCCTCCTTTTTTGGGGCTATCTTTTGAATGGTGCAAATAGTGCTGCTTGAATTTCCGTTTACGCTGCGTGCGCTTCTTCCAGTGCCCTCCTTTTACTCCGGTGTTGAACCGCCGGCTTCCTTGGCTTTCTGGCCAGGACTTCGTTCACGTCAACCTTCAGCCGGCTGACAGTCTCCGTTAGACATATCAACAGCATCGGCTGGTTTGTGTTGCGCATGAGATCGACAATCTGGCGCGAATCCGATTCAAGATAGACGTGTTTTCCATCCAGTAGAAGGTGATGTTCCTTCCGGCCCTGGACAATGTCCGCCAGGCGGCTGTGCACTTCCCGGCGCAGGAAGCGCAGAACGCGGCGCACCTGCTGCAGCGATATATGTTTGCTGCGAAGTTTTTCGATGACGAGGATTTCGACCAGATCGGCGGTCGAGTAGATGCGATTGCGGCCTTCGCGCTCCGGCACAACAACGCGCTTTTCATCCCACCACTGTAACTGGCGCGCGGTGACGCCGGTCAGTTCAAGAACATCGCGGGTGGTGAAGCGGTCTCCCAACATAGGCGGCCGATAACCTCAAACATTCCGTTTGTGAAATGTTTGATGCGATTCTTCACCTACTGGTGGCCGGTGTCAATCCCTCAGTGGTTTCCCGCAGTGAACTTTCGTATTCATTTGGTAACTGTGGTCACGCTTGCGACAGCATGGCGCACGGCTGTTGCGATTTCGTGAATTTGGTTTATTTCGAGATAGGGGTGCATGGACAGGCTTAGCACCCGCTTCCCTGCCCGCTCCGAGTGCGGGAAGCTGCCCTCACTAAGATTCATGCTGGCGAAGACGGGTTGCAGGTGCAGCGGTACCGGGTAGTGCACGGCGGTGGGGATTCCGGCTTGTTGCAGCGCCTGCTGGACAGTGTCGCGGTCGTCGACTTCGATGGTGTACTGCGCGTAAGGGCTGGTGTATCCGTCGCGGACGACTGGTGTGTGCACTGCATCGTGCAGCAAGTTGTTGTAGGTCGCTGCGGCTTGCTGGCGGGCAGCGAGTTCTTCGTCGAAGACGTTCAGCTTGGCCAGTAGAATCGCGGCCTGGATGGTGTCGAGGCGGCCGTTGATGCCGATGCTGGTGTGGTGGTAGCGGCGGTCCTGTCCGTGGTTGCGCATTTCCAGAATGCGGCGCGCGAGGTCGTCGTCGTTGGTGAAGAGCGCTCCGCCGTCGCCGTAGCAGCCGAGTGGTTTCGACGGAAAGAAGCTGGTGCAGCCGATCGTGCTCAGGTTACCGGATTCGCGCCCTTTGTAGGTTCCGCCGAAGCTCTGCGCGGCGTCTTCAATGACGGCGAGGCCGTGCTTTGCCGCGATTTCGTTGATCGGGTCGAAGTCTGCGCATTGGCCGTAGAGACTCACAGGCATGATGGCTTTCGTACGTGGCGTGATTGCGGCTTCGATCTTCGCTGGATCGATGTTGTAAGTCTCCGGGTCGATGTCGACGAAGACCGGAACGGCTCCGAGCAGCGCGATCATTTCGCCGGTAGCGAAGAAGGTGAAGGGCGAGGTGATGACCTCATCGCCGTGGCCGATGCCGAGCGTCATCATCGCCAGCAGCAGCGCATCTGTCCCACTGGCGCTGCTGATGCAGTGCTTCGATCCGGTTCGCGCTGCCAGACGCGATTCCAGTTCGGCGACTTCGGGGCCGAGGATGTACTGGCCGTGGTCGAGTACGGTCTGGATGCGGGCGTCTATGTCGGATTTCAGCTTGCGGTATTGCGCTTTGAGATCAATGAACTGCATCTCTTCATTTTCGCGCATTCTCGGCGGCTGGGGGTACCCCCCGGTCGTTTTGTACGGAGATCCTTTATTTTCAGCGGGTTACAGCGCCAATCGTGTACGGAGATCGTTTGTTTTCAATAGGTTAGCTTTTCCGCGTTTATTGGGTGCTTTATTTTCAGTCATTTACCTGCAGGTCGCGCACATGACCTCGATTCATCCACTCTGAAACGTCTTCTGTAAGCTCTATTTCAATTGTAAAGTGCGGAGTCAAATTTTACGCCAATATCTGTTGCAACAACTAAATCTCATTGCCACGTTTCCCATATTGGGACCGGGCTGAAGAGCTGATTCGCGAGTTTGCAAGGGGCATGTTCACGACCATGGAACGAGGGGAAATGTGTCGGAAAGGACGAGTTAAGCGCCGTTTCGTTGCCAAAATCGAGTAATTAACGAAACATTTTTTGTGTCAGCACATCGATGTTCGCATAGTATTCTCTGCCGACGGATGTTCCTCTCCGTAGTGGGCTACATAGGAGCGGGAGTGCCCGGGAAAAAAACCATCTGCAGGAGGTGTGTGCGATGGCTGCATATATGGTCCTGTCCAAGTGGACAGCTCAAGGAGTGCAGAACGTCAAACAAAGCCCGTCACGAGTCGACGCGGCAAGAAAAGCTTTTGAAGCGACCGGATTCAAACTGAAAGAGGTTTACATGACGCTGGGGCAATATGACATTGTCCTGGTTGTCGAGGCTCCCGATGACGCCACGTTCGCCAAGGCCCTCCTCACGGTGGTCGCCGGAGGCAACATTCAGACAGAAACCCTGCGCGCCTTCACCGAGGACGAATACCGGGCAATCGTTTCCAGCCTTCCCTGATCAACTTGTCATCTGAACACGGGATCTGTCAGAGCGACTGACCGAGACGCTGTTCGACAGGTCCGCGATAGGTGCGGCTCAGCCGTACCCGCTTCCCGCTTTTGAGAACGACCTCGAACTCCCCGTGAGAAATTGGCTCGAGATGTGCCACGCGTGCAATATTCACGATTGCCGAACGATGAATCCGTATGAAGCGGCGCGGGTCCAGTTTTGCTTCGATGTCGGTCAGGGACGAACGGTATAGCAACTGTTTCCCGCACGTGTGCAGGGACACGTACATTCCCGCCGCCTCAATGCACTCCACCTCCGTCACCTCCAGAAATCGTGTTGTGCCGCCGCTCTTGATGACGAGCCGTTCGAGCGGGGGGCCGTTGACAAGCTCAGGAGTCAACATTTGTTTCATCTTCTCAGCGAATTCCCGAAGCCCGCGGTCATCCAACCGGGCGCGCGCCCGGTCCATGGCCGACCGGAAGCGCTGGTCGCCGTAAGGCTTGAGCAGATAGTCCAGGGCGTTTGCTTCAAAGGCGCGAATTGCGTGCTGATCGTACGCTGTAACAAAGATCGTGAGGGGCATTGCCGCAATGCCGACAGCATCAATCACGCCAAGGCCATCCAGTTCCGGCATCTTCACATCGAGAAAGACCAGATCAGGATGGTAAGAGTTGATCAGATTCACCGCCATCTGCCCATCGGTCGCTTCCCAGACAGACGCGATATCGGAGTCCTGGCGCAACAGATCGAGCAGTCGCCGCCGAGCTGGTCCTTCGTCGTCCGCAACCAAAACGCCCATGGCTCGTTCAGGCATGTCTCGGCTCCGGCTGCCAGCGGGCTTCTTCCGCAGAGAGGATCGGAAGCCGCAGCTCTACCTCCGTTCCACCCCCCTTGCGTCGTCGTATTTCGAAAACACGATCTGACCCCGGATAGAGAGCGGTCAGGCGCTGCTCGGTAATGGAGAGACCGAGTCCGAGGGAGTTGCCTGGACTCCAATTGGCCGGCAACCCGGCACCATCGTCTTCCACTGTGATCAGAATGTGTTGCTCATCGGTGCGCTTCGCCAGGACACGAACCAAGCCACCCGTGGCCCTTTGTGACAAGCCATGGCGAGTGGAATTCTCCACGAGCGGCTGAATCACCATGGAAGGCACGAGAACGTGGCGAACGTCTTCGTCGATGACTTGTTCAAAACGAAGCCGATCGCCAAAGCGAATTCTTTGGATGGCCAGGTAATGGTCCAGAAACGAAAGCTCCTCGAACAGCGGAACCAATTGACGCTCGTTCGTGTCCAGGCTCAGGCGAAGGAGGCTTCCGAGATGCTCGATCATGTTGCGTGCGCTAACCGGATCGGCCTGGATCTCCGAAGAGATTGTGTTCAGCGCATTGAAAAGAAAATGCGGCTCCAACTGCATTCGAAGCGCGTTCAGACGAGCCTCGGAGAAGTTCCTTTCCAACCGCTCCAGGCGCAACTCACTGGCAACATAGTGCTCGTAATAGTGATGTGCTTGCCAGGCTCCCAGAATCAGCCAATAGATGAGCCAGTTCCAGAGAAACATGCCTCGCAGCGAATCGGCAAGAACCCTGATACCAGCAAGGCCGCTCCATTCATACATCCCGAAGGCGGCGCGAACTGCCCCCAAAAGATAAACGTACACAGACGTCACCAGCAAGCTGGGAAGCAAATGCGCGAGAACTCGTCGGGCAAGTTGCTTGCGGGAAACGGGGATCTTCCGGTCCACCCAAAGGATGAGAGGTGTGACCACTCCCCAGGACCACCACAGCGTAAGAGATAAGAGCAGAGCGTGACGCTTGTCCGTGTCGGAAGAGAGGTCCGGTAAGGCAAACAGACAGCCGAGAATCGTCCATGCCAGAGCCGCAACAGCAACGCGGGCCGGACGACTCTTCATCCATTGTTTGCCAGCCATCGGGTTTGTCACTTTGCTGCCAGATGAACCCCTTCCGGATCAGGCAGGCGCAGCTTGAGGCCCCATCCGAAGAAGTTGTTCGCAATTGCCACTGCGACTTCATTATCGCCCGCTTCCAGGGGCAGCGTGAAGGAGCCATTCTCCAGCGAGCAGCGCGCGTCGGGATATTTTCTCGCGTCTTCCGACTCAAAAAAATTCTTGCCAGCATAGACCTGCTTCCCGTTTACGAATACCCACACCTCGCGCGTCCATCCAATATCGACCTTTTTCGTCTGCTTGCTGTCTGAAGTTATCGTCGTCTTCAGCCATGCTACGGCTCGGGTCGGCTCGGGCAGAGGCTTCCCATACTCGCGGCTGATATTTACCAGCCCGTTCCGCTCAGTGCTGATGGTCTTCCATTCCTGCGAAGCACCTGGCATGTCGTTATACATGGGGTCCTTACCGTTCGGCAGCGCGGAAAAGGCTGAGAGACGCCAATTCCGGACCAGGCCGAGGTCTCCATCCAGCGGATCTCTGACCGGCTCCGGAGAAAGGCCGTCCACTGCACCGGGAGTGATCACCATGTTTGCGAAGGTGCCTGGCCCCTGCAATCGCACGCCGCCTTTCATCGCATCCCCCTCTAACCTGCCGACCTCCAGTGTGGGCGACGTGGCATCGTTCACGAAAACATTCATTCGGCGGCCGGATACGACCATCTTGATGTGGTTCCACCCGTTCTCCCGGAGCGGCGCCCGCGTTTGATATTGCGGAAAATATTGCGGAAAGAGGTCCCATAGCAGGACACCATGCGTCTGCGGCGCATACTGAATGCAGGCCCGGAAGGCCGGACAGGCCGGATCCGGCCTAAGATATAAGAGCTCGAAATTGCCTTCGTCCTGCTGACGAAAGGCTATTCCGGGTGCGCCTCGCCCGATCGTATTAACGTCGAACTCGATCGTTCCGTCGCTGAACGTGATGCCTTTCAGGACCGCATCGCCGCTATTCAGCCGCATCAAGCCGTGATAAAAGCCCAGCTCCCGGAAGAACTCCGCGTTCTCTTTAGTCTGCCAGTAGTCTGCGGTCATGGTAATCGTGATCGGTTCTGCGGCCTTGGCAATCGGAAGCGCTGACAGGAAGCCTATGGAGAGCGCGATCCTCTTCAGGGTGTCTTTGCTGAGAAGAGTCTTCATGGCCCCAGCGTAGGAACCAGGCACCCCTTTGGCGAGGTAAATGTGCCGAGATGGACAGGGGTGTTACGAGGCGGTCTGGAGCGTTGCGGGTTGGTTCCGAGTGGTCATTGGAAGTTTTCGACCATGGCAAGCGAACTCTGCGGCTCCCACTGCCCGTCATAGGGGGAGAACAGCCGCTGCGATTGACGTATTCCGGAGTTCGAAATATCTGTTGTCAGGACTGGTCTCCTGATGGGCAATGGATTTCCTTTGCCCGCTGGGATGGCGACTTCGGAGGCGTCTTCATCATTCCGGCCCTGGGTGGCCCTGAACGCAAGCTGGCAGATGTTACCACCATGGAAGGCTACCTGGGCGGCCCAACGTGGACGCTCGATGGCAAGGCCCTGTTGCTAGGCGATCGTTGCGTGCCCGATGGTCCAGACGGGATTGTCGTATTTTTCCTGGCCACGGGTCAGAAGCATTGCCTGACCGCGCCTCCATCCGCTAACGCAATGGACTATGGCTTGAATTTATCTCCGGATGGCAGAACGGTTGCGTTTTGCGGGCGGCGCGGCCGTCCAGATCTCTGGAATGGCAAAGACCAGAACAAGATGGATATTTACGTACAGATCTATCAATGGTGCCGATGAGATCTATGTCGTTCCTCTCGAAGGGGGGGCCGCGCGACAGCTCACATCGGATGGAAACGGGATCGGGGCCATCATGTGGGCGGCAGAAATCTCGCCATAGTAACGTATTGGTTAACAGACGTAACCAGCCGTTGGCTCCCCCGCGACTGAGATCGGAAGAATTCGGGTTTGTAGTCTACGAAGATTTTTCGTTGACATCCTACGAAATCTTTCGTATAAACATTGCAAGCTATACCAGCCGGGGACCTATCATCCGGCGCGGTTCATCGGAACACCTTCCTAGCAGGGGTTTTGCGTGCAAAACTGGCCGAATTTGCCAGTTTAAGGTGGGTTTTTATCTTCTAACACACAGTCCTATAACAAGCTGACACAGGGTTTTTGTCATTCCTGGGTGGTCGCACTTTCTTTTCCCGCTTGCGGCGAATAGCCGGGCGAAATGGAGGTTGTATGCGGCGTTTCCCAGGTTGGATGAGCCTGTCGATGGCTCTTCTCGCAATCTTTGCAGTTCCTGCCAGCTGGGCCTCATCAGTAGACCAGAAGCTTCTTTCCCTCGTACCTCCCGGCGCAGAGGTTGTGGCCGGAATGGATACCCCGCCACCGAAGGACCAGCCCGGCAGCTTTGTTCTCATTACCCGTAACAATACTGTCGATCTACAGGATTTCTTTGCGCTCACGGGAGTTGACAGCAGGCGGTCCGTGCGCCATGCGATCTTTGTGGCAATGCATGGCGAAACAAGCCCGCTTGGCGAGCACAGCATGATGGCGCACGGACAGTTCGATCAGGCGCGCATCTACAAATCCGCGGTCGACGACGGGGCAATCGTCACCCGCTACCGCGGCATTCCTGTCGTAGAGATTGAGCCGTTTGCTCGCGAGCAGGCGGAATTCCACGACTCCAGGTGGCTGGCGATTGTCGACTCCGACCTTTTGCTCTTTGGGACGGTCGCCAGCGTGCGGCAGGAACTCGATCGGGACTTGGATCGCAGCGCGGCCGATCCAGTGCTGACGCGCGAGGTGGCGCGCCTGCGTCACGATGATGAGACGTGGTGCGTGCTGTCTTCGGCGAAACAGTTTCCGGAGATAGAGAAAGCGCTCGCGGGTCTGGACCCAAAACTGGGAGAACTGGTCGGGACGGCGGACGACTTTCAGTTTGGCATTCGCTATCGCAAGCAGGTTGAATTCGAGTACGAAGCTACGACGGCCACGACAAGACGCCGTACCGACTCGCTCAGGCGATCTCTTGCGGGGCCGGAGAAAGGAGCTTCGCTGCTCGCCGCCCCCGTCACGAATGGCGAAGAAGCTACAGCGCGCGGCGTCATCAAAATTCCTTTGGGCCGATTCGGCAACTGGCTGAGAGAGGCTTCCGCGTCTGAGCAAAGTGTGAGGACGGCTTCTCAGTGATGGGGATGGCTGGCAGCCAGTCAGTTTGCTTTGAGAGCATTCCTCACAGACTGACTGGCTGAGATTGCGGCCAAATCGTTACTTTGCTGACCAGAAATCGGGATCGGCTTTTACCCAGGCATCGGGCGGGTAGCTCATCTTTGGGTTGAATGCGAAGATATTGGTCTGGAAGGACTCGAGGCAGGATGCCTCCATGCCATCCAGTTTCTTCCATTCCTGCTCTCCAACGCTGGCCATGACCTTCGGTGCGTTGGCGAGGGAGCGATCAGTTTCCGTCAGAGACTTCAACGGGGTAATTATGATGAAGACGCCGCCATTGTCGGCGCCATACATGCTCTCGAACGTGGCCCAGTGCGCGGTGGGGTCGGCCTTTTCGATGGCGCTTTTGTACTCCTTTGCCAGGGCCTCCCACTCCATACCATGCCCCGGCTTCACGGCGAAGCGCGAGACCTCGAAGTAACGCATGTGCGCGATATCCACGTTGGCCCGAAGACTGAGGTCCTCGCGATAGACCACGACGTTGGCGTCAGCATCTGACAGCAGATCGCCATCAATGTAGGTCGCAGCGTCCGTTGCAGTGGAGAGTGTCGCGTTGTGCGCCATGGCCATGTTGTCCTTCTCCCACGCTTCGAACGAATCGTAGCGGATGAAGAAGAGTGAACGCGGGCGGCCGGAGAGCGCGTCCGCTGCAAAGTAGCGAGTCGGCCAGTTGGCGGCCTTCATCGCGGAGACGAATGCGCTTTCGCTCTTTTCATGCGTACTGCCTTGCCTGCCAGGTTTCAGGAATTCGCGCATGATGACGAGTACCTTCGGTGGCGGCATAACTTCTGAGGATTCCTGTGCGAACGCAACGAACCCGCCTGCGGATAAGCACAGACCCAGGGAAAGTCCTATAAGTTTTTTCATGACTTGCTCCAGTCCTTACGAATTGAGTTTCAGGACCAAGAATGCCGAGCGTGAGGGAGAAATCAGCCTCACTTTGGCAGCGTGAGCAATGGTGGAATGACTTTCGCTCCCATTCCTGGGACGGCTCGAAACATACGCCGCACCTGAGCCGGAAGCAAGGGAACAATCATGCCAGCTGCATCTTTTCGGGAATGCTTTTGCGGCCGGGAGGCAAAATTTGACGTTTTCCTGACGCTTTCCCTGTGGCGTTACCACAGAAGAATATGCGATGGTTATGTGGCAACACCACAGGAGATATCTGGATGGGGGAATCGAAACTCGACTTGCTGCAGGGGACGCTGGATCTGATGGTCATGCAGACGTTAGCGGCGATGGGTTCGCTGCACGGGTATGGGATTGCGCGGCGCATTGAGCAGATCAGCGGCGATGAGGTTCTGCTGAACCAAGGGACGATCTACGCTTCGCTGGTGCGGCTGCAGCAGCGCGGGTGGATTGACGCCGCGTGGGGCACGTCAGAGAACAATCGCAAGGCCAAGTTTTATTCGATCACCGACGCGGGCCGGAAGCAGCTTGCGCAGGATGCCGCGTACTGGGAGCGGCTGGCGGGTGTCATGGGCCGGGTGCTGGCCATGCAGAACGAAGGCGGCGATCGGTGATGGGTTCAACCTAAATGTCTCCCAAGACCACATCGAAAACCTCCCTGAGCGCATCGCTGCGACGGGCGTTACACCGCCTTCGTTCTTTTTTCCGCAAAGGTTCGCTCGACCACGACTTGAATGACGAGATGGCCGCACACATTGAGCTGGCAATGGAGGAATACATGCACAAGGGAATGTCTGAAGAAGAAGCGCGTCGGCAGGCGCTGGTCCGTTTTGGAGGAGTGCAGCAGGCGAAGGAGCAGCATCGCGAAACGCGCGGGCTGCCGTGGATGGATGTGCTGATGCAGGATTTGCGCTTCACGTTTCGGACGCTACGCAAGGATCGCGCCTTCACGATCATCGCGGTGCTGATTCTGGGGCTTGGGATCGGCGCGAATGTCGCGGTCTTCAGCGTGGTGAATACGATTCTGCTGCGGCCGCTTCCCTTTCATGACCCGGAGCGGCTGGTGCGGATCGTGGAGAAGGAAGCGGGGACGAATGAATCCGGCAGAACCTATACGGCAGACGCCACCCAGGATTTCCAGCAGCAAAACCACTCTTTTCAGTCGGTGAGCGGCTACTTTGCGTTTACCGGTCCGGACAACTACAAGCTGATCGGGAACGGCCAGCCGCTGCCGGCGACAGGGATTCTGGTAGCTGAGAATTTCTTTCAAACGCTCGGGGTAGAGCCATCGCTGGGGCGATTGTTCCGGCCGGAAGAGTACGTAAAGCACGCACAACCTGTCACATTGTTAAGCTATCCGTTCTGGAAACGTCAGTTCGGCGGTGATCGCAGCATCGTTGGAAAAACGGTTAACCTTAGCAACACTTCGGTGACCGTGATCGGGGTGTTGCCGGAGACGTTCGACTTCGGCGCGGTGTTTTCGCCGGGATCGAAAGTCGACCTCTTTACGCCCTACATCATGGACGACTTCCGTGATGACGGAAATGACCTCGCGCTGGTCGGGCGGCTGAAACCGGGAGTGAGTCTTGGGCTGGCACAAAGAGAGGCCGATGAGATTTTCCCGAAGCTCCTTTTTGATCACAAACACCCGGAATTCAAGCCGAACTATACAGCCCAAGTTACCGGATTGAAGGAATACGTCAGTGGGCAGCTGCGCCGATCGCTGATTGTGCTGTGGTGCGCAGTGGGGCTGATTCTTCTTATTGTCTGTGTGAATCTTTCGAACCTGCTGCTGGCGCGCACAGCTGCGCGTAGCAAGGAATTTGCCATGCGCAGCGCTCTGGGCGCGGGACGCGGGCGGCTGGTGCGTCAGTTGTTGACGGAAAGTCTCATGCTCTCGGGTGCGGGGGCTCTGCTCGGGCTGGGAATTGCGTATGCGGTGACGGCGTGGCTTGCGCATCAGGGATCGATTGCGCTCCCCCTGCTGTCAAGCATTCGCGTAGACGGACGTGCGCTCGGGTGGACGGTATTGGTGGCGGTCTTTGCCGGACTGCTCTTCGGTCTGTGGCCGGGCCTGCGAGTATCTGGCGGTAACCTGCAGGAAATACTGAAAGACTCGGGGCACGGAGCGAGCGAAGGCAGGAAGCATGATCGGATGCGTTCCGTTCTCGTCGTCACTGAAGTAGCGCTGGCCTGCATGTTGCTCGTCGGTGCAGGGCTTTTGTTGCGCAGCTTTCTAAAGGTGCTGGATGTTGATCTGGGCTTTGAGCCAAGTCAGGCAGCCGCCATCAGTGTGGATTACGATTCCGGCGGGAGCGCGGCCAATCAAGCGGCGATCTGGCAGAACGTCGTAACGCGGACACAGTCGATTCCCGGGGTTGAGGCCGTGGGCATATCGGACAATCTACCCATGGGCCGGAACCGGGGCTGGGGGATCTCCGCCAAGGGCGAAGATAAACAGCACGATGGTCCAGGGGTTGGCGTGTTTGTCTACATCGTTTCCCCGGGCTACCTGAAGGCGATGGGCATGCGGTTGCTGCGGGGCCGCGACATCACCTGGGAAGATCTCGCCAATAACCAGAAGGTAGTCATCATCAACGAAACGGTGGCGCGAAAACTGTGGCCGGGACGGGACCCGGTTGGCAGAATAGCGAATGCAGGCGGCGTGGATTGCGAGGTAATCGGCGTGATTGCCAATGTCCGCGAAAGCAACGCCGAGAACGAAGCGGGCGCGCAGATGTTTCTGCCGGCAACAAAGGATTTCGGACCGACAGGAGCGAATCTCGTGGTGCGGTCAAAGCTGCCTCCAGCTGCTCTGGCGGCAAGCGTGATGGGGAAGCTGCGTGAGATCAATCCGGGCCAACCAGCGACAGAATACAAGCCGATTCAGGCGTTGGTGGACCACGCGACCTCGCCGCGGCGCTTCTTTGTGCTGCTGGTGTCGATCTTTGCCGGGCTTGGGCTGTTTCTGGCTTCGCTGGGAATTTACGGCGTCATCTCGTATTCCGTCACGCAGCA
>DATGAD010000363.1:0-5600 GCA_035313725.1 Alloacidobacterium sp.
GCCTCCGATAACCGGACGCAGGCTCTTCCGCCTCGCGCTTTTTCTCATGGACAGCAAGCTTATCCGCAATTTCGCGATCATCGCGCACATTGATCACGGCAAATCCACGCTCTCTGACCGGCTGCTGGAGCTGACCGGCTCACTTACTGCGCGCGAGATGCATGCGCAGGTCTTGGACGCAATGGACCTTGAGCGCGAGCGCGGCATCACCATCAAGGCGCATTCGGTGCGCATGATGTATCCGGCGAAGGACGGGACGACCTATCAGCTCAACTTGATCGACACGCCCGGCCACGTTGATTTTTCTTACGAAGTGTCGCGCTCGCTGGCTTCGTGCGAAGGCGCGTTGCTTGTGGTCGATGCCTCGCAGGGTGTGGAGGCGCAGACGCTGGCGAATGCGTTTCTTGCCATCAGCCACGGGCTTGAGGTGATCCCGGTCATCAACAAGATTGATCTGCCCAGCGCCGACATTCTGCGCACGCAGGAAATGATTGAGCAGGCTGTGGGACTCGATGCTACGGATGCGATTCCGGTGAGTGCCAAGACGGGGCAGGGCGTGCCGGATATTCTGGAGGCGATCGTGCACCGGCTGCCTTCGCCGGCGGGAGATGCGAGTGCGCCGCTGCAGGCGCTGATCTTCGATTCATGGTTCGATGCGTATCGCGGCGTGATTGTGCTGGCGCGCGTGATTAATGGCACTCTGCGCAAGGGCGCGAGGATTCGGCTGATGTCGAATGGCAAGGTCTTCGATGTGGAGACGCTGGGTGTGCTGACGCCGAAGCCGGTTGAGATTGATCAGCTTTCTGCGGGGGAAGTGGGGGTTTTTTCCGCGACCATCAAGAATGTTGCCGACACGAAGATCGGCGACACGGTTACGGAGGACAATCGGCCCGCTGCCGAACCGTTGCCGGGATTTGAAGACATCAAGTCGATGGTTTTTGCCGGGCTCTATACCGTGGATTCGCATGAGCACACGTTGCTGCGCGATGCGCTGGAGAAATTACGACTGAACGATTCGTCGTTTTTCTTTGAACCGGAAAGTTCCGTGGCGCTTGGTTTTGGTTTTCGCTGCGGTTTCCTGGGCCTTCTTCACATGGAGATCATTCAGGAGCGGCTCGAGCGTGAATACAACCTTGAGTTGATTACGACTGCTCCGGGTGTGCGTTACAAGATCACGATGACCGATGGGTCTGTGCTCGAAGTCGATAATCCTTCGCGGTGGCCCGACCCGAGCGAGATCGAGAAGATCGAGGAGCCGATCATCACGGCGACGATCCTGACGAATGAAGAGTATGTTGGCGGGATTCTGAAGCTGGTCGAGGAAAAACGTGGGCGGCAGAAGAATTTCGAATACGTCTCGGCGACACGCGTGATGCTGACGTACGAGCTGCCCCTGAATGAGATCGTGCTGGATTTCTACGATCGGCTGAAGTCGGTTTCGCGCGGATATGCTTCGCTGGACTATCACCTTGCGGGGACGTGGGATTCGCCAATGGTGAAGATGGATATTCTTGTTTCGGGCGAGCCGGTGGATGCGCTCTCGATTATCGTTCACCGGGAATTTGCCTACGAGCGGGGCAAAGCGCTGGTTTCGAAGATGCGCGAGCTGATTCCGCGGCAGCAGTTTGAAGTTGCCATCCAGGCAGCTATCGGAGCGAAAATCGTCGCCCGCGAGACGGTTACAGCCCTGCGCAAGAATGTGATCGCCAAGTGCTACGGCGGAGATATTTCCCGCAAACGCAAGCTGCTGGAAAAGCAAAAAGAAGGCAAAAAGCGCATGAAGCGGGTGGGGAAAGTGGACATCCCGCAGGAGGCATTTCTTGCCGTCCTCAAACTAGGCGAAGACAGCAACCGTTAGGGCCAAATCACTCATCGGGCGGGGCTTGCACTGTCACGGTCCTTTAACCCGAACTGTGGAAAGTGCAACTTCAATACACGTGAATAGGCAGCAAGTTTTTGTTCAAGGGCAAGAGTACTTTCGTAACTGTTATTCATTGAAAACAAAGAAGTTGCCGCACTATTCCAAATGGCCGTAGAGAAATTACTTTTTTTTGAAGAAAATTTTGCATGGGCGGCAGAATTTATTCCACAGTTTTTTCCACAGAATTTGGTGCAGTGTTAGCGATCAACTTCCGGCATTAAAAAGGCAAAACAAAAGACCCCGAAAACGGGGTCTTTTTGCTTAGAACGGAAAGCGAAACTACTGCTTCGGAGCTGTGGTCGCCGGACGCGGGGTGGTCGGGCGTGGCGTTGGGGCCGACGGAGTACCCGCTGCTGCACCGCCGACAGGGGCAGGAACGCCTGACTTCGCGTTATAGGCCTGGATGACGGCGGCCGAGATGTCGGTGCCCTGGTTGGCCCAGAGAACCGGGCTCTGCTGGGTGCTGCCGTCGATGACGAGGGAATAGGCATTTTGCTGTGCGTAAGCCTGCAGGACGGTGAAAACCTTCTCGGCAAGCTGGGTATAGGTCTGCTGCAGATCCTGCTGGAAGTCGTTCTGCGTGTCTTCTCCGAGGCGCTGGAAGGCCTTTTCCTTCTCGTCGATGGACTTCAGGCGATTGGCGCGCTCAGTCTCGCTGAGGTTGGCTCCGGCGGTCTGGATGCCCTTCTTGAGCGAGTCGATTTCATCGCTCATCGCCTTGAGCTGGGTGCGCTTGGGATCGTACTTCTTCTGCAGATCGGCAAAGTTCCGCTGGCCTTCGTTGGTCTGCATGACAGCAGGCTGGAACATGATGACGGCAATCTTCGTCGGGCCTGCGGGGGCAACGGCAGTGGTAGACGCGGTGCTGGGCGCCGGATCTGTGGTGGCTGCGCTGCCTGTCTGGGCAAGGGCGCTGACGCCGAGCCCGGACGCGAGCATGCATACGAGTGTTAACGAACGCTTCATGGAAATCAGAAACTCCTTCGGTTCTTGGGTGTGGTCGCCCGCATTTCTGTGCGGAAGCGAACTTTCGCTTCCTGGCTTTCCCGTCTGATGCGCTTCGTGGAGGCGGCTTTCCGGCCGGAAAAGCCGGAGACGCAGAGCAGAAACACGGACAGAGGACATTCTCAGGAACTCAAGCGAATTATAGGTGTCTGAAAGGGCAAGGTCAAACTTTGCCTGCATTAAACTTGCGTGCGCTCAATTGCGCTGCGTGGCTTGCAATTCTGATTATACCTTGTCCAGGAGGGCTTCTTTGCCATACCCGCACACTGGCGTCTTAGCAAATTATTCCAAATACAAGTAGTTAGCTGGTTATGCTGAAGAGAATCATTCTCCATCGAGGGAAAACCCTGCCGGCATCATTGAGATTCTGAAGTTCTCGCCGAGCAGGCGGACTTAGCCACGGCGGGTGCGGCGCAATTCACTTGACTTCTTTGGGGACGAAGATTAAGTTGCCGATTGCCCCGGAGCAGGCTCACCCCAGGCTCACCAAAAAACCACGCTCCAGTCCATCAGACCATCGCAAGCATGGCCCTTCCGGGCCGCAGAAGGAGATGTATGCCAAACATAGCGGAACTTGGTTACTCCAAGCAAACCAATCAGCTCGAGCTCGTCGTTCCTCATGGCACGAAGACGGCCGACCTGCACAATATCATCACTTCCCTCCAAAAAGGCGGTATTGTTGCGAGGCTGCCGCGCGGTTGCAATACCTGCCTCTCCGGCTCACAGTTCAATATCCGCGAGAAACTGCAGGAGGTGATCAGCGTCGATCTTGAAACTTATAAGGTTGTGGGAGAGTAAACGGTCTGCTGTCGTTGGCCGCTTTTTGATTTTGAGCAAGATACACTGCGGGCCGTTCCCCCAACGGACCCGCTCCGGGACCTTTTGATGGACAGACTAAGCGCCCTTCCAACCCTGGGTGTCGGCGTGTTGTATAACCCGTCACTTCCGGAGTTTCTGCGCGCCGAACTCGAAGCTGTCGATTACCTCGAAATCACCCCGGACATGTTCTGGACCGACCACGGGGCGGGGAGCGATCCGCAATACGAAGAGCTGGAATCCTGGGTCGAGTTTCTGGACTGGATCGCTGAGCGTCGACCGGTGGTAGCCCATAACATCGGCCTTTCCATCGGTAACGCCGGCCGCTTCGACGAGAATTACGTTCGACATATTGAGAGCTGGCATCGGCGTTATCGCTTTCCGTGGCACAGCGATCACCTGGCGTTTGCCGATGTTACCGGCGCCGATGGGCACATCCGCAATGCAGGAAGCGCCTTGCCGGTGCCCTACGATTTCGAAGCTCTCGACATGCTCGTGGAGCGCGTGAACAAGGTCCAGGAAATTGTGCCGGTGCCGTTTCTTCTCGAAAACAATGTTTACTTCGTCGTTTTTCCTGATCAGGATATGACGGAGCCTCAGTTTCTGAATGCATTAACCGCGCGGACCGGCTGCGGCATCCTGCTCGACATTCACAACTTGTATGCCAATGCTCGAAATCACCACTTCGACGCTCGCGACTTTGTTCAAGAGCTTGACTTGACGAGGGTGGTCGAGACGCATATTGCCGGTGGCTCGGAGTTTGCCGGGATGTATACAGATGCGCATTCGGGACCCTGTCCGGAACCGGTCTGGGAGTTGCTCGAATATGTAGTTCCCCGAGCGCCAAACCTGCGCGCGATCACCTTTGAGTTTCACGACTCGTACTACCCATTCCTTGGGCCTGAGGGAGTGCGCGAGCAGTTGACGCGGGCTCGTTCCATCTTCGCTCGCCACAGTGAGTCCGACATTGACGCTCCGAGCCTTCGAACACGCGCTCTCTGAGTTGGTCTCGTCTCCATCCTCGTGTCTTGCTGTTCGCGCAGGAGGAGATGACTTCTTCGGCCGCTTCGATCTGTCGGATAGGGAGAAGAAGCGTCTCCAGGAAGTTGTCTGGCAAAAAGGCATGTCAGTCAGCTGTTCCATCTACCGCTCGAACCGGATTACTCCCCTCTACACTCTTCTACATTTTTCGTGTCTGCTGCTGGCTGACGGCCTCAAGACGGAAGTGGATCGCTATTGGGCGAGCTCCGATACGCCGGACCTACAGTTCAAGCCGGAGGTCGAGCGCTTTGGACGGTTTCTGAAAAGCAGAATTGTAACCGGCGCTATTACAAATCCTTTTCTGGACGAAGTGCTTGATTACGAATTGGCGGTCAATGCGCTTCAGTTCATTTCCCGGCAGAAGATACTTGCGCAGATCCAAAGCGCGACGTCGCGTCCGGAATCCGGCCCGCTGCAATTGAATCCACTGATTCGCGTTGTACGTTTCCGGCATGAGCCGTTCGCACTGCTGAAGTATCTGGAAGAGGAGCAGTTGCCCCCAGGGGAAGTGCCGGGCGGAGAGTTCTTCATCGTTCTCGATGCTGCCGAGGAGCAGATTGAACTGAAGCAACTGGACACTAGGCTGGGTGGGGTTCTCTTGCGTATTCAGGAAGACGGAGCATGCCATCAGCACTTTCCTGAGGTTATGGAACTGGCGCGGGTAGGGCTGGTGGTCCCGGTATTTTCGGATTAAGAACGCGCGGACTCGAGCTTCACTCCAAAATCACCACAGCGAAAGGTAAGCCGAATCAGGAAGCCAGCGCTGCGGCGCATGGTATGCTTTTTGCGCTCATTAGTTTGGTGATGTTTTTCGGCA
>DATGAD010000364.1:0-7930 GCA_035313725.1 Alloacidobacterium sp.
TCTGATTCTTTATGGCCTGCCGCGGGAGATGCCGGTGGAGCGGGAGATGCTGGCCGCTGATTTTCAGATGACGCTGGGGAGTTCGTCCGCGATTCTCGCTCATAATCTGGCTGTTCTAGGGGCAAAGGTCGGGTTCATTACGCTGGCGGGTAAGGATGAGCTCGGCAAAGCGGCGCTGGCGCGTCTTGGTGAAAGCGGGGCTGACCTGAGCCGGGTTGTTTTCGCTACGAATGGAAAATCGACAGGTGTAACCATGCTGCTTCATCATGGAAAAGAGCGGCATATTCTGACTTATCCGGGGACGATGAGCGATATGAGCAAACAGGACCTGGATGTTGCGTACTTGAAGTCGTCACGCCATTTCCATCTGTCCTCGCTGTTCCTGCACAGATCGCTTGCTGCTGACCTGCCAGAGCTCTTTCGTGAACTGAAGAGCGCGGGGCTCACGATTTCGCTGGATACGAATGACGATCCGGAAGACCAATGGGGAGGCGTGCTGGAAGAGCTGCTCGATCTAGTGGACGTACTATTGCCGAACGAGTCGGAGATATGCCGCATTGCGAAGCGGGATTCGTTAGAAGATGCGATTGCCGTGCTTGCGCGGCGGATTCCGTGCATTGCGGTGAAGCTTGGTTCGCGTGGCTCGCTGGTGCAGGCTGGTGGCAAGAGGTATACGGCGGCTCCGGTTGCCGTGTCGGCGGTGGATTCGATTGGCGCGGGCGATAGCTTTAATGCCGGATTTCTTTCCGGGTGGCTTCGTGGATTGCCATTGGAAGACTGCGCGAGGGCTGGAAACATTGCCGGGGCCTTGTCGACGCAGCGTCCAGGCGGGACGGAAGCGTTTCGCGATCGCGAATTTACCGAGCGGTTTTTGAAGCAGCACAATTTTCCAGTAACACGGTAGAGAATGAACTTCGCAACCATCGATTGGGTCATTGTCATGGTTTACCTGGCCGTCTCCATGCTGATCGGGCTGCTGGGGCGTAAGTACGTCGGGAACACGGCGCATTTTCTGGTTGCGGGCAGAGAGCTTGGGACGTATATCGGGATCGCGACGCTGGCCGCTACTGAAATTGGCACGATCACCTTCATGTACAACAGCGAGCTAGGCTATCGTTACGGCTTCGCTGCATTCTCGGCGGCGCTGATTTCCGGCATTGCGATGATCTTTGTCGGCCGCACCGGCTTTGTGATTCGCAGGCTGCGGGAGCTGCGACTGATGACGGTTCCCGAGTATTTTGAAGTGAAGTACAGCCGCGGGCTGCGCATTGTAACTGGGTTTCTGGTTGCGCTGGGCGGCATTTTGAATATGGGCGTCTTCCTCAAGATTGAAGGGGAATTTCTTACGGTGATCAGCGGGCTGAACCAGAAATATTTGGTTGCCACGATGATTGCGATTCTGCTGCTGGAACTGATCTACACGACAGTCGGCGGGATGATCTCGATTGTGATTACGGATTACCTCCAATACGTGCTGCTTTCAATTGCAACCATCATTATTACAATTTATGCCGTTCATTTTGCCGGATGGCATACGATGGTCGCAAAGGTGACGAGCGTGATGGGTTCGAGCGGATTCAATCCCATTACCGCGCCTAAGTTTGGGTTCAGCTTTCTTGTCTGGCAGCTGCTGCTTTGGCTTTCGATTCATACCTGTTGGCAGACGACGGCCATGCGGATGTTTTCGACGAAGAGCCCGGAAGTTTCAAAGCGCGTGATGACGTGGACAGGATTTATCTTTCTGGGGCGAGGGATGCTTCCTATGCTTTGGGGGATTGCGGCGCTTACGCTGCTGGGGCACGGCGCGCTGGTTGCGGGGATCCCACAGCCGGTGGTGCACGGACAGACGCTGGCGCCGATTGATGCCATGCCGGCGATGCTTTCGATGTTGCTGGGGCCGGGGATTCGCGGGATTGTTGTGGCTGGGATGCTTGCCGCGACGATGTCGGTGAATAGTTCGTACTTGCTTGGCTGGAGCGCGGTGATTTCGCAGGACATTATTGCTCCGGTGAGGAAGCAGATGGGGCGGCCTCCGGTTCGCGATGCGACGCAGCTGCTGATCAATCGAATTTGTAATCTTGCCGTCGGGGTGTTTTTGATTTTCTGGGGGCTGCTCTATACGCCGCCGGGCGCGGTCTATCTCTACCTGAACATTACGGGAACGATTTTTCTCGCCGGCGCTTTTATCTGCGTGATTGGCGGGCTCTACTGGAAGCGCGCTAACACTACTGGCGGCTATTGCGCGATGCTTATGGGCGCGGCTGGCGCGATTGTTCCGTTTTTCTTCCTGCATAAGAGCGAGAGTTTTGCCGGGTTTGCGGCTTTTGGATTGTCGGCGGTGGGATTGCTGATCGGGTCGCTGCTGGGGAAGAAAGACGCAAATCCCCTTATGCCTGAGCTTGCGGTGCAGAGGGGGGATTCGTCATGAACGGATGGATGTATTTCTGGGCGGCGTGGCTGGTGATTTCTGGAGTGGCGTTTGCCGTTATTACTTTGGTCGTGGCGGTGAAGGGTTTTCGCGATCTGCGGGCCATGTTTGTCGGCCTGAGCGCCAAGAGACAGGTTGAGCATGACTGATCAGGACAAGTTTGCGGCCATGGTTTCGGCGAAGGTGGAGGTGGATTTGCCGCTGGGCGATTTTCAGCCGAAGTCGATGGTTGTCGCCGAAGAGCATCATCTGGAGCGGGCGCGGTTTCCTGTCATCGACTACCACAACCATCTGGACTCGCTGGAGCCTCGCGATGTTTTGCGCGTGATGGATGCGTGCGGGATAGAGAAGATCGTGAACATCACGATGAAGACCGGCGATGAGGCTCTGCGGATGATCGACAAGTTTCACGCGGCTGATACGCAGCGTTTTGCGACTATCGGATGGATGGACTGGTCGGATGTGACTGAGCCGGACTTCGTCTCGCGAACATTGCAGCGGCTGGAGGCGCTGGTGGAGCGCGGGGCGGTGGGAATCAAGTTCTGGAAAGATCTTGGGCTGAGTGTACGTGATGCTCAAGGCGAATTGCTTCGTGTAGATGACGGGCGGCTGGCTCCGATCTTTGACAAGGCGGCAGAATTGGGGATTCCGGTGATGTTTCACACTGCTGATCCGGAGGCGTTCTTTCTGCCGATTGATGCGCAGAACGAGCGGTATGAGGAACTGGCGGCGCATCCGGACTGGGGATTTTACGGGGCGCAGTATTCAAAGCAGGAATTGCTCGACCAGCGCGACCGCGTGATCGCGCGGCATCCCAAGACGACATTTGTAGCAGCACATGTGGCGGAGAGTGGTGAGAATCTTGCTCTCGCCTTCAAACTGCTTGAGACTTATCCGAATGTCTCGATCGACATCAGTGCGCGCGCTTCGGAGCTGGGGCGTCAGCCATATAAAGCTCGGGAACTGTTTCTGAAATTCCCGGACCGCATTTTGTTTGGGTCGGATTTGCTGCCTGAAGAGTCGATGTACCGGCTCTATTTCCGTTTTCTGGAAACGGCGGATGAATACTTTGAGTATCCGTCGCATGCTTCACGGCAGGGTCGCTGGAATATCTATGGACTGCACCTGCCGGACGATGTGTTGCGCAAGGTGTATCGCGAGAATGCGCTGCGGCTTCTTCCGTCCTAGGTTTCTGTTCCTATCGCAACAACAAAATACTGTGCAGGCTCCTGGCCGGTATTGTGGACTCCGTGTTCTTCGCCGGAGTGGACGAAGGCGGCTGATCCCGGGCCCAGCGTTGTGCTCTTTCCGGCGATGGTGACTTCTATTGTTCCCTTGGATAGAAGGAAGAGTTCTTCGTGAACATGATGATGCGGAGGGTGGGGCATTGCGCCGGGCGCGAGGACGGTTTCGTGTACTTCCAAATGCGTTCCGGAATGTGTGATGCCGTTGAGAATGGGACGCGCGGTATTGCCGCCATTCGTGTGCGCAGTCATCTGGTCGAAGGGCAAGGCAAACGATGGAATTGGCTGATTGTTTGTTTCCTGTGCGAGTGAATCGCCTGCCAGAGCGCTAATGATGAAGGGTAGAGTCTGGCATAATCCGCGCCGCGATACATACATGTTTCGTCCTCCTTGAGGGTCCTTGAACAAGCTAGCACTGGAGGCGGAAATGCGGAAGGTGTTGCGGTCGGCATAGAATACGATGCAGGCGGAGTGATGTATCTGGAAGCGGACGTCAGAGACCAGCAGGACGAGATTGCCACGGCATTTCGCGATGTACGGGCGGAATCAGGCCGCACGTTACTGGAACTGGTGGATGCGGGGCCGGTGCTGCTGGTTTTTCTACGGCATTTCGGATGCTCGTTCTGCAGGCAGGCGATCGATGACGTTTCGCAGATCCGTGGTGCGTTGACTGACCGGGGAGTACGGCCGGTTTTTGTGCACCTTGGAACGCCTGAGAGGGCAAAGCCCTATTTCGATTACTACGGGCTTTCCGGTGTGGAGCGCATCAGCAATCCTGATGGTTCGTTTTATCGCAATCCGGTCTTTGAACTGAGGCGTGTGTCGCTGGCGCGGATTATTTTTCAGCCCGCAGTGTGGAAAGGCTGGCTGCAGAATGCGATGATCAAACACGGCATTGGCTTGATTCGTGAAGATGCTTCGCAGATGCCCGGCGTCTTCTTTCTGCGAGACCGGACAATTGTGCGCTCGTTCCGGCATCGCACGATTGCGGACCGTCCTGACTATTTACGTCTGGTTGCCTGACACTCATTCCCGATTTCCGATAGACTTTGCTTTCGACGATGAACCTTTCTGAGATTCAATCCGCTCTCCGCGATCTGAAGCTGGACGCCTGGCTCTTTTACGATCATCACCACCGTGATCCTATCGGTGAACATATCCTCAAGCTTGACCCGCATGCGCATATTACCCGCCGCTGGTACTACGTGATTCCGGCGCAGGGGGAGCCGCATAAGCTGGTGCATCGCATCGAGCAGGCGCGCCTCGATACCTTGCCGGGAGTGAAGACGCAGTACTCGTCATGGCAGGAACTGCAGGGCGGCCTCGACGCAATGCTTGCGCCTTACCACCGCATTGCGATGCAGTATTCTCCGCGGAACGCGATCATGTATGTCTCCATGGTGGACGCGGGGACGGTGGAGCTGCTGCGCGAGATGGGGAAGACGATTGTGAGCTCGGCTGATCTGGTGAGCCAGTTTGAGGCGGTTCTTTCTGAAGAGCAGATTGCCAGCCATTACGAGGCGCAGCAGGCGCTGGATGAGATTCTGGCCGAGGGATTTCGCGCGATTGATCGCAGACTGAAGACCGGCATCACCGAATACGAGATGATGACATGGTTTCAGCAGGCGATCGAGCGGGCCGGGATGGTGACGGAGAACGGTCCGAATGTTTCGGTCAATGAGAATTCTTCGGATTCACACTATGAGCCGACGGCTGCGCGTTCGCGCAGGATTCAGACCGGCGATTTTCTGTTGATTGATATCTGGGCCCGCAAGAACCGCCCGGGAACATGCTGGTATGACATTACCTGGACAGGGGTTGTGGGTCGTGAACCTTCGGAGCGTGAGAATCAGGTCTTTGAGACGGTGAAGAATGCGCGGGATGCGGCGATCCTTGTTGTACAGGATGCCTTCACACACAAAAAGCCGATTGCCGGATGGCAGGCTGATGATGAAGCGCGCAATGTTATTCGCGAGGCGGGGTTTGCGCCTTATTTTACGCATCGCACCGGGCACAACATCGGCACGGAACTGCACGGGGGCGGAGCACATCTCGACAACCTGGAAACGCATGATGAGCGTCGGATTCTTCCTTTTACCTGCTTCTCAGTGGAGCCGGGGATTTATCTTCCGGAGTTTGGCATTCGCAGTGAGATCAACATGATGACTTCGCGGGACAAAGCCGAGGTAACGGGGCGCATTCAGCAGGAGTTGGTGCGGATTTGAATCCTGGCTTGGTGAGATTTTTGGTTCCCACCTTTTGCTTCGGATGGGGCACCGCATTCTTGCTGATGCGGAGAGAAGGGACGGGCGTCGCCTTCATCAACAGCATCAGAATATTCAGGTGCGGCGGAATTCTTATATTATCTGGTTTGTCGGCGCGGTTGTCTGGTGGATCGATGCTGCGTTGCATCTGCATGCTGGTTCCCGCGACCATGCGCTGCTGGCAATTGCGGTTTCTCTTCTCTTCCTTGCTGCGGGTGTAGTTTTTCGCAGGCAGGCTTTGCGAAAGTGATCGGGCTTTAACGTGGGATTTCTTCTACAACGACCTCATAAATGGCAACCCGCTGATCGAAACGGGATAGCAGCTTCCGTCCGGTCTCGGGAATGATGATGTAGCCGAATTCTTCTCCGGCGGCGGCCCGTACCGATTCGAGAGAGTCGAAGTGCGTCAGCGCGACGAATTCCACTTCCTGAAACAGGTCGCGGCGCAGGAGTTTACCGCCGAGGAATCCACGGACTTCGTGGAGTTTTGGAAATACCTCGAGGCGTATGAATGATTCGTACGCATCAGCGTTTTCCGGGGTGGTGTAGCCCTGCCACAGACGTGTAATCATGCTTACTTCTCCGGTGAGAAGGATGATAGAGATGGGCCTATGGGGGAGGGCGCCAGAGATCTTGCGATCTCTGGCTTGATACGTTAAACAGCGGAACTGGCGAGCGCGCTCGATGTCAGCTGCTCGGTTTCAACCAGCGAAACGCACTCTTCCAGAATGTCGAGCGCAATCGCGGCTTCGTGTTCATTTGCGATCAAAGGCGGTGCGAGGCGGATGGAAGTTTCGCCGCAACCGAGGATCAGCAGGCCGCGCTCGAAAGCCATCTCGACAATGCGGTCGCGCCATTGCCCGGCAACTTCGCGTGTGGTCTGGTCCTTGACGATCTCGATGCCGATCATCAGGCCGCGTCCGCGCACTTCTCCGACAACGGGATGCCTGGCCGGCCATTGGCGCAGGCGGCTGAACATCTGCTCGCCGAGGCTGGCTGCATTGGCAATGCCTTCGCGCTCAAGGATGTCCATGGTAGCGAGCGCTGCGGCGATGGAGACAGGATTTCCGCCAAAAGTGGAGGCGTGCGAGCCGGGTTTCCAGTCCATGATCTCAGCGCGCGTCATGCAGATGCCGAGCGGCATGCCGGAGGCGATGCCCTTGGCCATGCAGACGATGTCGGGCTCAACGCCGGAATGCTCGATGGCCCACCACTTGCCGGTGCGTCCTGCTCCAGACTGCACCTCGTCGGCGACGAGCAGAATGCCGTACTTGTCGCAGATGCGGCGCAGTTCTTGCAGGAAAATCGTCGGCGCAACGACATAGCCGCCTTCACCCTGGATCGGCTCGACAAAGATGGCTGCTACTTCCTCGGGCGCAAGTGTCGTCTTGAAGAGCTTCTCTTCGATGTAGCGAGCGCAGCCCAACGCGAACTTTTCTTCCTCCAGTGGGCCTCCGCTACAACCGCGATAAGCATACGGGTAACGCACGTGCGTGACACCGGGGACGAGCGGCGAGAAGCGGCGACGCTGCTGCGGCTTCGATGCGGTGAGCGACAAGGCGCCCATGGTGCGTCCGTGAAACGCACCGAAGAAGGCGATGACGTGCTGACGCTGGGTGTGGTAGCGGGCAATCTTCAGGGCGCATTCAACGGCCTCCGCGCCCGAGTTGCCGTAGTAAAAACGATGGGGCCCGGGCATAGGAGCCACGGCCGAGAGGCGTTCAGCCAGCGTGACCAGGGACTCGTAGTAGAAGTCGGTGCCGGAAATGTGGATTAATTCAGCGGCCTGCTTCTGGATGGCGGCAACTACTTCCGGATGGCAATGTCCGGTCGAGGTGACGGCGATTCCAGCGGCAAAATCCAAAAATTCGTTGCCATCTACGTCTTCAACACGCAGACCGCGGCCGCGCTTTGCAACCATCGGATAGGAACGCGTGTAACTGGGCGAAATGAGGCGGTCATCGTCTTCGACGATGCGTTGTGCGTTCGGTCCG
>DATGAD010000365.1:0-3894 GCA_035313725.1 Alloacidobacterium sp.
AACAGCCCATCCAACGGCGTGCGCGTCGCGTTCATCGTCGAAAACGGCGCACCCATTGAGTTCCTTGAGTTCACTGACCCCAACCATCCGGATCGGCGTTGAGACACGACTTGGAGTTCAAATCGTTCCCGCCGACACCGCAGTGCATCCTAAGAACACTCGACGGCTCACACCTCACCCAACTTTCCCCGCACAGCAGTGTAAGTAGAAGCGGTCCGGACTGCCTGGTGGCAATCCTGTGAGATGGGTAGTTAAAGTCTCTGCTTTCCCAAAGTGGGAATAATCTGGCAAATATTTTATTCGTTGCAACGAATACTGGCGTGGAATTATGCCCTGAATTGCTATACTGGAGATAGAACGCAATGCAGAAAAAAGCCCGCCTTGGACCAGGCGGGCTTTTTGATTTTCAGCTCCTGCTCGGGAAAATCAACCGTCCCTCTAAGTGTCTTATTTTGGACGAATTTACGAAAACATAGGGGGGTGGGGCAGGTAGCCCATTCAAGCCTCCTTTTGAGTGGGGGCTCTAAGAGTTAAGCGCGGTATCCACATTCGAAAGATATGGGTTTTGCTGAACCCCTTGGAGAGCAAAGTAGAAAGCCCACCGAAATCAGGTGGGCTTTCGTTCTTGTGGCCTGCGGGAAATTCATCCGCCCCTAAGTACCTGATTTTGGACGAATTTACCGAACATAGGGGGTGGGGTAAACCTCGCCACGCTAACTATGGAGGCCCACCCGCATGCGGTTGGTACGGCTCGACTGAAAGCAGGTTCCCCAGCACCGTCCGCTCCTGCGGAGAGAACTGCTGCTGGAAACGGGCTGAGTTCAGGACAGACTGCCGCTGCTCCGGTGGAACGCCGCGCAGATCCTGAAACGCCCGCCGCATCTCGGTCTGGCGATCGGCCGGCATCTGGTGGAAGGCTTGCGATGCGCCGCGCACTCCGGCTTTCTGCTCCGGGTTCAGGTGCTCGAACATTTCATTCCGCTGCAGCATCCTCTGGCGCTGCTGTGGCGGAGCGCTGTCGAGCGTATGCATCCGGTTGATGAGCCGCTGCTGCTGGTCCTGCGGCAGCCGGTTGAAGCCGGGCTCCTGGCGCAGCGCGTTTTCCTTCTGCTGGGACGTAAGGTTCTGGTGGTTGTTCAACCAATCGGGCAGATGACCCGCCTGCGCAGGCCGATTATTGGATTGCGGCTGGGTATAGTGCGGTTGCGTTTGCGGCGAGGGCTGAGGATGCATCTGCCCCTGCGGCACGGACTGCGGACGCGGCTGCGGATGGGGCTGCTGCCTCGGCGCGGGCGCGGAATGCGGGGCCTGCATGTGCGGTGCGGGCGCGGGGGCATGGCCGCCGCCATGCTGCCCGGCAAATGCTGTAAAGGAGGTAAGTCCGGTTGCGAGCACGCACGCTAGAGACAGAGCGCCGGCTTTCCGCCGCCTGCGGTCCATCCTTCCCTGCTGTTCCTGTGCTCGCATCGTAGTGGTTTCCAAGGCTCGTTCGTTAATGGGTGCGCGGCCGGGCCATCTGCTGAAAATCTCGTAGCCTCGGCGCAGTTCTTCATACTCTTCACTCGTCCTTACAGATCGTTTGACGAGCTGCCGTTATCGTCCTGATCGTTCTGGTCCAGAGAGTTGAGTTGCTGAAACACCTGCGCGTTGTCATCCAGAGACTTCAGATCTTCGACCGCGGCCGAGGTCTTTACCGGCGAAGCGGTATTCGACGACATCAAACCCGCAAACGTGCCTCCGCCAATAATAATCAAAAGCGCCAGCGCCCCTACAGCGATTGGACGCAAATGCATGTTGCTGCCAAAAAGCAACCGCGCGCGCATGCGCTCAACCAATCCCGCCGGCTCAGCCCGCTGCTCTTCGCGCAGGCGCACCGCCAGTTTCGAATCGAAATACGGCGTAGGCTCCGGAGCCTGCCAGTCGTCCATCAGGTTCATCGTCGCTTCGAGCGATGCCAATTCCTGGCTGCATGCCGCGCAGTCTTTCACATGGTTGCGCACATCAGCCGGGACCGACTCTGGATCGAAGAGCAGGTTCTCAAGATTCGCTTTTACTTTCCGGCAGATCATAATTCCCTCATTACTTCCTAAACGAATTCCTTCAGCCTCTCCCTCAGCGTCTGGTACGCGCGAAAGAGAAGTGACTTAGTGGCGGACTCGCTCAGCTTCAAAACTTCGCCGATTTGCTTATAGTCCATCCCCTGATACTTGTGCATCAACACCGCCATCCGCTGCCGCTCCGGCAAAGCCATCACATGCTGGCGAATGGCCCGCATCCGTTCATTGCGAACCAGATCGTGCTCGACCGATGGCGTGGAATCAGCCACGTCAGGAGTCGTTCCCGTCTCCGGATCAGGCTGGTCCAGATACACATTTTGCGCCGCCCGCTCATGCTTCGTATCCCTGGCATGATTGACGCCCAGATTCGTAGCAATGCGGTACAGCCAAGTGGTAAACCGAGCCTCGGCCCGATAGGTCTGGCGCGAGCGGTAAACCCGCAAAAAGACTTCCTGTGCCAGTTCCTCGGCAACGGCCTGGTTGTGCACCATGCGGAACATGAAGTGGATGATCGGCTTGCGATATTTCTCGATCAGATAGTTGAAGCCCTGATCGTCCCCTTCGCTGACCCGCAGCATGATCTCCGCATCGGTCAGCGCACTCCAGTCAGCGACTCGTGTACTCGCCACACCGTCCTTGCGGGTACCCGTCAGCAGCGGTCGGTCCAAAACTCGGTCTAGAGCAATGGTTGCCATACCCTTACGAACACCGGAACCGTCCTCAGGTTGCGGAAAAGATGTATTTTCCTCGATGTCCTCGGGAGTTTCGCTCAACCCGTCGTCATAAGCCTCGCCGTCCTCACTTTCGTGACCTGCGGAACGTCGGGAAGGCGGTTCTGGAAACGGGGCTGGATCGCGAGAAATCATGAACTTCTGTCTATCTGATTGTAAACAGATGCCGAAAACCGGATCACCGGCAAACGCAAATAAGAAGCGGATCCAGACTCAAGATCCGCTCCAGCCCGCTTGGCAGCCGCCAAACGCGATGATAATCTACTGTTTAGACCCTTCCTACAAGGGCGCATAACTCAGCGGTAGAGTGCCACCTTCACACGGTGGAAGTCGTAGGTTCGAATCCTGCTGCGCCCACCATAAAATCAATTGCTTACATGACTATACGGCTCCCCGCCTGAACATCAGGCCGTCGGACTCTTTAGTATCAGCGCCAGCGCGTGCAGCCGGCTGGCGTCCGCCGGGTCTTTGGCTGCTGATGCATCGGCTTCCACAGAAGGCGCCATCTTACTGAGCTTTGCCAGGTCTTTCTTGCCGAGATGCGATTTCTCCGCTTGTCCGATTGCCTTGTTGAGAGATGCGATCCGCTTCGAAGGCAGCGCCTGCGAGCGTCCCAACTGATCCAGGTAGGCTCGGGCAACGATGAGTTGAGAGGGCCACGTAATTTTGGGCTGGTTCTGCACGTTGAGTTCGCTGAATTGCACCAGGTTGGCCGCATCGATCTCGTTCCGCGTCAGAAATTTGCTCGGTACCAGTTTGAACACGTCGAGGCCGCGTGCGATCTCCGACCCGTAGATATAGCCGTTGTACCAATACGCAGACCAGTCCCCGCCCAGAATTACCGTTTTGGCATCGATCGGTCCACGATCGAAATAGGCAATCTCGTATGGATGCGCTGCGTCTGTAAAGTCCATCACTGAAATACCGCCTTGATACCAGGCCTGAACCTCGATATCGCGTCCGGGGATTGGTATCAGCGATCCGTTATGCGCAACGCAGTTCTCCGTTTCTGTCTGGGCGGCGGGCATCTTGTAGTAGCTTGCAAGCGAAAGCTTGTCGTCTTTCAGGTTGAAGATCGCGTCGGCTCCCCACTTGTTGGGGTCCGT
>DATGAD010000366.1:0-3859 GCA_035313725.1 Alloacidobacterium sp.
TTTTCATGGAACTAGTCTCTCTCCAGTTCGAAAGACCTGCTCATCCCATTTCTCGGAACTTATTTAGTTGCGGGCGCGATGATTTGAGTTCAGTGAGTGAATCGCCTGCTGTTACCAACCGGGAATCACCTCTAACAAGCCGAATCATTACTGCCAATCGGGCCGTCCTCTGAATAACTTTGCGCCGGAGATCAGCATGTGGGCCGCTTCATCAGAGCAGCAATCAGCTGTTTACAGGAACGGAGGGCAACGCCGGCGTTAGGCTAAGCGTGAGGACGGTAATGTCGTCTTCCTGACCGAAGCTCTGCCCGATGTCGGCGATTTGTTGAGCGGTGAGGAGAGTGAGGCCGGGAAGACGCTCGAAACCATAGATCTCCCCGTCAGGTCCGCGCGCCTCGAGCACGCCGTCTGAAAGAAGAACAAGGCGCTCGGTTGGAGCCAGTTTGCCATGAACCGATGGGTATACCTGATCGGGAAGGAGGCCGAGGGGCAATGCCGGTAGTGTGCTCAGTTCGCGGCCTGAGAGATAGGGAGAAATGTGGCCTGCGTTCGCAATCGTGTACTCGCCGGAGAGCGCGATTTGGACACAGCACGCGGTGGTAAAGCCAAGCTGGCCCTGCGTGATGAGAACGTTGTTGAGCCCGGAAAGAACGTCGCCGGGATCGTAGGAGGTTTCTCGACGCAGAGCGCCGAGAATCATAGCGACACGCATCGCTGCTGTCAGGCCTTTTCCTGAGACGTCGCCAACGACAGCAGTTATCGACCCATCGGGTGCAGGTGCTACGAAGAAAAAATCACCGCCCACTTCACTTGCTGGCAGATAGACCGATTCGACCTCAAAGCCGGGAGTAACTTGCGACGCGCTCTGCAGCAGTAGTTGTTGGACGGTGCTGGCGGCCTGCAGCTCAGCCGCGTAGGCGGCGCGTTCGCGTGCACTTTCAACCATCTCAGCACAAAGCAGCGCATTCTCAATGGCAGCGGCGGCCTGGAGAGCGATGGTGTTAAGCAGTTTAAGATCGCCTGCCGAGTAAGATGTACTGGGATTGCTGCTGCCCAGCGCGATTGTACCGACATTACGTTGACCTGCGCGCATCGGTACGCATATCAAGGCGTGTAGCATGCATTCGGAGTCGAGAGCGCGCAGATCGGTGTCGCAGCCATTTACGACCTCTCCAATGCAGCGCTCGAGGATGGACGCGGCAAAACCCGAGTCCGGCCCGAGCGGGTCAGGGTTTCCAGCAGACCCGCCGAAGCAGGCGGCGGTCTCGAGATGGCCGTCCTGCTTTTCCAGAACGAGTACGCTGCCATGGGTTGCGCTGATGAGCCTCTGCGCCTGCGCCAACGCGGACTCAGCTACAGCCGCCGAATCGAGTAGCGCTACCAACTGCTCGGATAGTTGCTCGATTAGATGCACTTCGCGATAGAGATGGAGAACCTCCGCAGCGAGTGCGCGACCCTCCGACTCGCGAGCCGCAAAGTGCTCCAAAAGGAGGGCTGTAGCCTGCGCGGATTCCGCTGGTCCCGCGACATAGCCCAGTGGTGTGCCTTCAAAAACGACTGGAATGCGGGCACCATCGGGCGATATGCCTTCCGCGGCGACTCCCATAAGAGGCTTACCCTGCGCGTCGACGATCCACACGCCTGAGCCAACAGCCTTCAGCAGGGCAGCGACGACCGACGCGCCGCCGGATCTGGGCCGGAGAAGTGATGTCAGTGAGACGACGGCCATATGCCTTACGCTCCAGGCGCGGAAAGACCGAGGACCGAGCGGGCTTTAGCGATTAGAGCATCGGGATCGAAGGGCTTCGTCATGTAGAGATCAGCGCCGACTTCCTGGCCCCGTTGCCGATCGAACTCCTGCCCTTTGGCCGTTAACAGGATGATGTGGATATGGCTCAAGCCGAGCTCATTCTTCACCGCATTGCAAACATCGAAGCCGTTCTTCCTTGGCATCATGACGTCGAGAAAGACGAGGTTCGGTTCTTCGTTGCGGATAGTCTCGAGCGCCTCTTCTCCATTGGCCGCCGTCAACAGTTCCACGCCATCATCTTCCAGCTCTTCCAGGGTCTGCTGGATCAGCATGCGCAAGTGCGATTCGTCGTCAACGATAAGAATTTTCATGGGTGTCATTGATAGATGAGGAAAAGAACGTTCTCCATCCCCTTTTCGAAGCGTAAGGCACGAACGGCTTCGTCACTGGAGAGCAAAGAATTCAGAATGATGATGTCGGGCTTGGAATCGACAGCGCGAGTGACAAGCTCAGCGCCCTTGGACTCGACTACCTGGTATCCGCGCGTTTCAAGAGCGTCGGTCAGAGTGCGAATCGTGGTGGCATCCTCGTCCACCACCATAACCTTCTTGTGAGACTTGCCCTGATCGAGCAGCGTATCTATCTCATGGAAGAGCGACGCCGTATCGATGGGCTTTGTGAGATAACGATCTACGCCGAGTCGGAAACCGCGCTCCTTATCTTCGAGGATAGATAGGATGATGATCGGAATATCCATCGTGGAGGGATCGTTCCTGAGCACCGCAGCCACGTCGAATCCGTTCATCTCCGGCATCATCACGTCGAGGATGACAAGGCCAGGCGTCTCCTCGCGAATCAAAGTCAGAGCCTTTCGGCCATCTTCGGCCAGGCGCACTTTGTAGCCCGCCTCGGTGAGCTCCTGCTGCAGCAGAGAGCGAATGTTGGAGTCGTCATCGACGACAAGGACCGATTTGTCGCGTGCACCGTTCGTGGAGACGCGCTCGCGCAGTTGCTTGACGAGTGATTCGATATCGATGGAGTGGCGCTTAGGCAAAAGTTCCAATTGCGTGGACTTCTCGAGGATGGGCAGCGTGAAAGAGAAAATGCTGCCGCGGCCGGGCTCGCTCTCCACCCAGATTCGACCACCGTGGTACTCCACGATTTCTTTGCAGATTGGCAGTCCGAGTCCGGTGCCCTTCGGCTTGTCCGTGAGCGTGTCGCCAACCTGCTTGAACTTCTCGAAGACCTTGGGTTGATCATCAGGTGCAATGCCGATGCCGGAATCCCTGACGCTCACCAGTAACTCCGTGCCCGCTTGACGTGCTGAGCATGTAATAGAGCCCGCGTCTGTAAATTTGACGGCGTTCGAGATCAGGTTGATGACGACCTGAATCAGCCGATCCTGATCACCCGTTATTCCAGGAAGGTCTGGCGTGATGTCGCTGACGAGCTCCAGCTTCTTCGCCTCGAACAACGAGGCCGTCGCAGCAACTGCGCGCCCGATTACCTCTTTGACGGAGATGCTGGTCATGTTCCAAGTGAACTTGCCAGCCTCAATCTTGGCCAGATCGAGCACATCGTCGATGAGCTTGGTGAGCCGCTCTCCTTCACTGACGACGATTTCGAGGTTCTCGATGACCTGGCGTTTGGCTTGCTGCACTTTGCGGTCTTCCTCAGAGATCATGGGAAACAACCGCTCTTCAAGGCGGCGGCGAATGATCTTTGCAAAACCGAGAACAGAGGTCAGCGGCGTGCGAAGCTCGTGACTCACCGTGGAGAGGAATGAGCTCTTCGCGGCATCAGCCTGTTCAGCGGCCGCCCGCGCCTGCCCCGCTTCTTCAAACAACTTTGCGTTGTGGAAGGCGACACCTACGGCAGTGGCAATCGTAGAGAGAAGGCGCTGATCAGCCTCGGTGAAGCGGCCTTCTTGTTCGTCGGACTGCACGCTGATGACCCCAATCGCCTGTCCGCCGGATGATATCGGCACGCCGAGATACGACGAAGTGCGTCGTCCGATCTGTTCCACGCCGAGCCTAGCACTGCTGCCTTCCATATCTTCATTGATGAGCAGCGGCTGGCCGCTGCGAATGATTTGCGACGTGAGCCCGG
>DATGAD010000367.1:0-5169 GCA_035313725.1 Alloacidobacterium sp.
AGCGGCGAAGTGCTTCCCGCCGACTTGGCGCGTCGCTTCGCACAGGCGTTACCAAACGCGACTTTGCTCAACATCTATGGCTCTTCAGAAGTAGCCGCGGACGTGACCTGTATTGACGTAACGAAGAACAACCTGAACGGGCAAGTGTCCATTGGCAGGCCTATCAGCAATGTTCAATTGTTCCTGCTCGATCGCTACCTCAATCAGGTACCGATAGGCGTGCCAGGCGAGATCTATGTCGGCGGAGACTGCCTCGCCTTGGGGTACTTGAAGAGACCTGAGCTTACGGCTGAGCGCTTTATCGCGCATAGCTTTGAACCGAGTAGTTCAGTTCGGCTCTTCAAGACAGGCGACCTTGGACGCTACTTGCCGAATGGCGAGATTGAGTATCTCGGCCGAACCGACAATCAGGTAAAGATTCGGGGCATGCGCGTAGAGCTGGGAGAGATTGAAACAGTGTTGGCATCTTATCCGCAGGTGCGTGATGCTGTTGTCCTTCTCGCAGATCGATCCGGACGTGAAAGGCTCACAGCCTATCTTGAGATGCATTTTGGGCAGAGGCTCGAAATTGATGGACTGCGACGCTACCTTAGGTCCCGACTGCCGGAACACATGGTTCCGTCGGACTATATTGTTGTGGATGCCTTTCCTTTGCTCCCGAGCGGGAAGGTTGATCGAAAAAGCCTGGCGTTGCGGATGTCGGCGCTTTCAGAGGGTGATGGGGGCTATGTCGCTCCCGAGACACAAGTCCAGGAACACATTGTTACCATCTGGCGCAAATTGTTGGGGGTCGAGGAGGTTGGCATCACTGATAATTTCTTCGAACTGGGCGGTCACTCATTGATGGTTATGCAGGTCGTGGCGAGGATCAGAAAGGAATTCGAAGTAGAGGTCCCGATACGGAGCCTGTTCGAGGATCCAACCATTAGAGGATTAGCCAAAGAAGTGGAAGAAGCCAGGGCCAAAGGTATCAAGACCACTGCCCCTATTTCTTCTTTCATCCGCGCGCAAAGCACACACGATCAGCTAAGACAACAGGTCGACAAAATGTCCCGTGAAGAAGTTGAGGAACTACTGAGGCAGGTTCTCAAAGAGAAATCGGCTGATTCGTTGACCTAGCTTTCGAAGCGGTAACAGGTGACGTTGGCAGGGACAGCGTCACTTGCCAAGGCGCCTATGAAAGTGGGGGCAGGCCGAAGTTCGACAAGATTCCAGCTTGACGTGAATCCAGCATCGGCCCTGACTCCTAACACTCTCGCCTGTTCGCCCGGGTTCAATGACACGTCAAACGCATCCAGCCGTGCATGAAGGCCGCTGCCTTCAGCCTTCAAGATTGCTTCCTTTCTGGTCCAGCAGTTGTAGAAGCCTTCCAGCCACGCGCTGCCGTCTAAAGCTTTTAGAGAGGCCTGCTCCTGGGCGGAGAAGTACCGCTCGACAAGTCCAGGTTCAATTGGGCGGACCTCTTCAACGTCTACTCCAACTCTGAGACCAGCGGCGATTGCCAGGAGCGCGACATTACTTGTGTGGCTCAAGTTGAAAGCTATTTCAGAGACTGCTGAGGATGGCACGAGATGGGGTTTGCCAAATTCATTGTGATCGAAAGAAATGGATTTTGGATGCTGGCCGACGTATCGGCCGAGCAAAATTCTCAGAACACCGTGAGACACAGCAAACCGGGTGCGGTCTCTTTCAAAGTGAAGCCTCTCCATCCGAAGGCACTCCTCGGCCGAGAGAAGTGCAGCATATTGATGCAGATCATCGTCGGAACATTTGCAATCCCATGCCCACACATGAACCGAACCGGGCTGTATCGGGGGATGTGAATGCGGCGAAGGCCATTCGATCTTTACTTTCACGGGATCAGTATCTTTGGGCGTCATTCCAGATCACTTCGCCGGATCATCAGCATAGAATGCATACAAAGCTTCGCAGGATTGCAACAGAGTAAAATGCCGGAAGCAATAAAGCGTCCATCATGGATAGTTTCCACAAGTCAGGATACGTGTCTAAGGCTCGGATTTGCAGGTGCTTCTTCAGTCTTGTGCTGGTTGTGGTCGCGCTGGTTAGCGTGCCTAAGAATGTCGCGATTGCGCAGGACGCTCCTTCGCGAATGGTTGACGGCGTTTCGATTCATGGCACTGTGCTGGACTCGGCAGGTAATCCCGTTCGAGATGCGATGGTACGGATTGAACAGAAGGGGCGGCCGGATGCTGTGACCGCGACGGATCAGCAAGGTAGTTTCTTGTTTCCGGCACTTCAAGCCGGAAGCTATCTCATCAGTGCGGAAAAGTCCGGGTTGCGCAGTGGTGTTATTGCCGTTGCTGGATCGGCGCAGGCAGACCAACCGGGTGTCCGTTTAGTCCTCGATGCGGGGGAGGCAGTTCAGTCAAATTCCAACACTGCGCGGCCGTCCTCGGCTGAAACAATGGCATTTGCAGACAAGCCAAATTTCACCGTCGCTGGTATCACCGACTGGACGGCAGTGGGAGGACATGGGTCGGATTCCAGCTTACGTACCAGTGAGGCCCTTGCCCGTGAGACTGCCTCGCTGAAACCTGAGAGTTCGGAAGGCCATGCGAGCGGTTCTGCGGGTGAAACAGAAACAAAGTTGCGTGCTGCTTTGACTGCCTCTCCAAAGAGTTTCGAGGCGAACCATCAGCTCGGGGAATTCTGTTTCCAGGAGGGAAGCTTTCGCGAAGCGATTCCGCCGCTTGAGACTGCGTACCAGATCAATCCTGCGAACCGTGGTAATGAATTCGATCTGGCATTGGCGTACAAAGAGACTGGTGATTTCGCGCGAGCTCGTCAACACATTCAGAAGCTTTTGCCGCATGAAGATAATGCTGACCTGCATCGCGTATCAGGTGACGTAGACGAGGCGATGGGCGATTCGGTGGCGGCGGAGCACGAGTATGAACAAGCTGTGCGTCTGGATCCGAGTGAGCAGAACTACTTTGCATGGGGCTCGGAGTTGCTGCTGCACCGGGCGGTATGGCCTGCTGCCGAGGTTTTCAGACAGGGGAGTGAGGCGCATCCAAAATCTGCCAGAATGCTGGCAGCGCTGGGTGCGGCTCTCTTTGCCAGCGCGCACTATGATGAGGCGGCGCTTCGCCTCTGTGCCGCTTCCGACTTGAATCCGGCAGACGCGGCCCCCTATGTTTTTCTCGGCAAGATTGACATGGCCGCTCCTGCTCCTTTGGCTTGTGTTGAGCCGAAGCTGCTGCGGTTTGTGCAGGAGCAACCGGGAAACGCGCGCGCAAACTACTACTATGCGATGGCTCTCTGGAAGCGGCAGAAGGGGTCGGAGAATCCGCAGGAGATGCAGCGAGTGGAGACATATCTTTCCAAGGCCGTAGCAGACGACCCTAAATACGGTGAGGCATATCTGCAGCTTGGGAATCTCTATGTAGGCCAGCGCAATTACGATAGTGCGGTGAGCTTTTACACGAAGGCAATCGAAGTGAATCCGCAACTTAGCGAGGCTCACTACAAATTGGGCGTTGTGTACGAGCGGACTGGCGAGCCGGCGAAGGCGAAGCAGGAATTCCAGCTGCATGATGAGATTGAGAAGGCACAGGCTGCTGCTGTCGAGCGCCAGCGGCAGGAGGTTAAGCAGTTCTTAGTCGTTCTTCAAAGCAAACCGACGGTTCACTAGCTCACGGACAAGACGCGATTTTAGTTTGAGATCAAAACGATCGACAGGAGATTTTCATGCTCAAGTTACTGGCTGTGATACTTTTCCCAGTTATGACGATGTTTGCCAGCGATCTCCCAAGCAAGAAATATCTGAATCTCGCCAATATCAAGATTATGGTTGCGGCTGCCGAAGCGAAAGCTAAAGAACTGAATGTTTCAGTAACAATCTGCGTTGTAGACGAGAGTGGCAACCTGCTTTTTCTGGAGAAGGGCGAGACTGCTTCGCTTAACACAATTCAGTTTGCGCAGAAGAAGGCCCGGCACGCCGCGTTTTACGGGAGCCCATCAAAGGATGGAGCTGATACGGTGAAGAAGGGTAGTGTTGAGGTCATGGCCTTTCCGGAGTTTTTTCCTAACCAGGGAGGATTGCCGATTAAGGTAGATGGGCAAATCCTCGGTGGAATGTCTGCCAGCGGTGCTAAATCTGAGATCGACGAGCAGGTCGCTCAGGCCGGTATCGATGCTCTTCTGAAGCAGTAGCCGATTGCTTTATGTCGATTTGGGTTTGACTGTAGCCACGATGCCCTCGCCTTCGCGAATCGTGAGAATCTGATTTGCCTTTACCTTGGTGAATCGTTCGATTTTTTGTGTAGTCGGCCATTTCACTTCGATCGCATCTACGGTGTCAAACTTGCCCAGTCCGAAGTGAAGTCGCAAGTCGCTTTGTGACATAACGCTTGAACCGCTGTGGACTTCGTCCATTTGTGTGTGCTTCTCGGTGATGACGCGCACGCGCGCTCCGATTGCGGTGCGATTGCACTTTGTTCCGATGAGTTTGATCTTGATCCAGTTCTGCTTGTTGCCGCCATCGTTACGCAGGAGTGATGGCGGGTCGTTCAGGTTCAGGACCAGTGCGTCGATGTCGCCATCGTTGTCGTAGTCTCCGAAGGCGGCTCCGCGGCTGGAGAAGCGCTCGCTGATACCGGGTCCCATCTCTGAGGAAACGTCTTTGAAGTGGCTGTTGCCCAGATTTCTGTAAACGAGTCTCGGATTCTTGAAGGTCTGGCCGAAGTTGTAATTGTCGATCTCGGGGTAGACGTGGCCGTTGATCTGGATGATGTCGGGCCAGCCGTCGTTGTCGTAGTCGACAAAGCCGCAGCCCCACGCCACGTAGTTGCTGTTAATGCCGATCCCCGCGGTAAACGTCATATCGCTGAAAGTGCCATCGCCGTTGTTGTGGTAAAGATTGCAGGTGTCGTCGGCGAAGTTTGTCTTGAAAATGTCGAACCAGCCATCGCAGTCGTAGTCTGCCACGGCAACGCCCATTCCGGCTTGTTCGTGACCGCTATCGTTGTAGGCGCAGCCTGCCATCACGGCAACGTCCGTGAATGTACCGTCGTGGTTGTTCTTGAAGAGGATGCTCGGTTCTGAATCTACAGCGACGTAAATGTCGGGCCAGCCATCGTTGTCAAAGTCGTAGGAGACGGCGGTGATGGAGTATCGTGGGCCCGGTTTCAGAATGCCGGATTTTTC
>DATGAD010000368.1:0-25200 GCA_035313725.1 Alloacidobacterium sp.
TATCTCCGGCGGCTCACGCAACCGGAAATTGCTCAGCGGGCTGGTGGTGGCGCAAATCGCGCTTTCACTTCCTCTGCTGTTGTGCTCCGGGCTACTTCTGCGAACACTGCGGAATCTCGCCGGCGCGAATCCCGGATTTGAGCAGGACCACATTCTCACTGCGTCCGTGGGGCTGAATATTGCCGGCTACAGCAACGATGAGACACAGTTGATCCGTCACAAGATACTTGACCGCGTGTCGGCATTGCCCGGCGTGAAGGTTGCGTCTCTTACGGACTGGATTCCGATGACCCTGAGCCACAAGGGCGAGGATGCGTATCCGGAAGGGTATGTGCCGCACCCCCATGAATCTTTGCAGGTGTACCATGCCGAGGTGTCCCCGCGGTATTTCGAATCCCTTAATATACCCATTTTGGAAGGACGCGAGTTTACACCGGATGACGATGAAAAGGCCCCGAGGGTACTCATCGTGGATCAGACCGCGGCGAGGCGCTACTGGCCAGGGCAGGATCCGCTGGGAAAGAGGCTCAGGGTGTGGGGCAGACTTTTCACGGTTGTCGGCGTTGCCAGGAATTCAACACATATTTTCGTGAATGAGTCACCGGAGCCTATGGTCTATATGAGCTTTTTCCAGGCGGGGTACGAGACTATCGTGCAGGTGAAGACCGAGGGAAATCCCCTCGACCTGGCGCCGGCGGTGGAGCAGGCCATTCATGGGATCGATTCGCGACTGCCGGTTTTCGATGTGCGTTCCATGCGGGAGTGTACCCAGATGGCGAGCAGTTTCGCGGTTATACAGAGCACCCTGGCAGGAATGTTCGCGCTGATCGGGCTGGTTCTTGCAGTAACGGGGATCTACGGAGTCGTGGCCTATCGAACCCAATTGCGGACCCACGAGTTCGGAATACGAATGGCTTTAGGTGCTTCCCGTGTCGATGTGCTGCGGCTCGTGCTGGTGCAGGGATTATGGCTCGCAGGCACTGGCCTGGCGCTGGGACTGGCGTTTGCGTTGGGACTCACACGTCTTATCGCCCGGCTGTTGTACGGAATCAGCGGCAACGATCCGGTCTCCGTCGTTTCCGTCGTCATGCTCCTGGGAGCAATGTCATTGCTGGCATGCTACCTTCCCGCACATCGAGCGATGCGCCGGAACCCCGTGACCGCAATTCGCGAGCTGTAAACCGCAGCTCGGACTCGACGCGAATTGGACGGATTCGGGGTATGCGTGACGCTCCACCTGGTTGGCAAGAAGGGTAACCGGATTCCACCGGTCACAAACCAATCTCAGCAAGGTGGATCTTCGTTGTGCGTTGACGTGAACAGGGCTTAGCACGTTTCTAGAACGGTCACCCTCGAAACGCGCTAGCGCAGCGATTGTTCGGGCTCCGGGCAACGTCATAGAACAGATCCTAAGTCTGGTGCGTCTGCCAATTCCGCCACTTTCGCATGGCCTGCATTACAAGTTTATCCTACGTTATTCCGTGGCGAATAGAGGCGCAGCCAGCATCTGCTCACGCAGTCTTTGGAGAATCTTCATCAATTCGTTCGCAAGGGACAGCAGATTGCCGGGCAGCAGGGGGCTCGTGGCTACATCGGCTGCCAGTGCGGAGGGAAGTACCGGTGCCTGAATGCTAACCGATGCTGAGGCAGATTTTGTCCGCTGCGCTTCCAGGTAAGCCGCCATATCGTTCAATGTCTGGGCGCAGGATTGATCGAACTCCTGCAGTAAAGCTTCTGCCTGGGCGGACAATCTTTCGGTTGCACCAAAGACGCGGTATTGCAACAGCGCAAGTTGCAGGACGTAGGCGGTGCGCAACTGGGCCTGCCAGTTGCGTAATCGATCCCGCGCGGCCATGTGCTTCGCACGAAGCGCGCCCAACTCAAACGGCACAGCATCTGACTGAGCAGCGACGGTGGAAAAATTGCTGAAGATTTTGTTGCGCAGCCGGCGAATGCCGACAATCGAAGCCGCATCGTGCGGACGAAGGGTGTAAACGGCCAATTCAGCCAGCGATCGCAGGTTCCTGGTAAAAGTCCTCAACATTTCGTCGGCGGCGGTTATTGGCTGCAGCCGCTCGAATGCCAGCCACATCATCACGATGCCGAGCAAGACGCCGACGGTGCGGTCGCGACCAATGGTGAGGGAAGTCTGGATGGTGAAATCGTTCAGGTGGATGAAATAGAAGGCAACGGCGATTTGAAACCCGCAATACGAGAGGCGCGAGCTTGCAGTTGCTATCCAGGCGGCGATGGTCGAAACAGCAACGAAGAGCAGGGTGAATTCCGTAATCGAGTCGATGTTAGGCAGAATGAAGATCTGCGCGCCGAGGCCGAAGATGAATCCGCCGATCACAGTTCCTGCGATGCGCAGCACCTGTTTTTGCCGCGAAGCCCCGATGGTGGAAAGTGCAGTAAGCACACAGGTTAGGACGGATGTGGACAGGCCAGGCCACGAAAGGGAAACGTATATGACGTAGCACAGCGTTCCGGCGAGGCAGCCGCTGAGCGCAAAGCGAAGATGGTCGGGATTGGTGAATGCATCGGAGAGCAGAAACCCGCTCTCGGGTTCCGGTTCGTGCGAGAGAGCCTGGAACGCTTTCAGAGAGGTCGAGCCCTGAATGACGCGCGGCATGAGGGCGACCATCCCTTCCAGTTCCCGCAGGAGAGAAGCATTTGAGGGCGTCCCTGTCGTCTCGAGCAGAGGCGGTTTTTGTCCTGTCTTGAGGAATTGGCGGACTTCCGCGATCTCTTTTGCAAGTTTTGCCGCGAACTCACTGTCGGCGGCAGAGACGTATGGCTGCGCCTGAGACATCGCGGCCGCGAAGTCCTGCGATCGGCCCACCAGCGAAATAACGGCGTCCATCTGCGCGCGATAGAGTTGCGTATAACGCGAGCGAGCGAGCAGGCGGCGGATGGTTCCAACGCCGATGGTAGCAAATTGGGCGAGTCTTGCCGCGGTTTCTTTGGGGACTGGCTTGCCTGTGGCGTAAGAGGTAAGCAATTCTTCGATGGCCTGAAGACGGACGTTCAGTCCGATGATGATCTGGTCCTGCTTTTGAAAGGCGTGGAAGACCGCTTCGACCACAATCGTAACGGCTGCTCCGATGGCCGGAGCCAGGATTTGCCACAGAGTCTGTTCGAGGTTGTGCTCAGCGGGTCCGGGGAGATACCAGATAGCAACGGAAGCTGTGCCAATGATGCCGATGATGGTGGCGACAGCGAAATTGCTCAGTGTTCGAACAAGGAAAAAAATCAGTAAAAGACTGAAAGCTTCCCAGAAAAAATGAGTGATTGGAACAGAGGCGAACATTCTCGCTCCGATGGGAACGAAGAGCGTCGCCATAATCAATGCCGTTCCAATCGATACGGTGAATTTCGCCGTGGAGGCAAAATTTTCGCGGGAGATGACGAAGGCGACGATGGCACCGAGCGCTCCGCCGGGAACGCGGAAGGTCATCGTGAGGATCATGGTGATGGTGGCCGCAATTACGATGCGGGCGACCATGACGCCGCGCCCGGGGTAAGGAGCCAGTTCGCCCTTGAGAAATTCCCAGAACCAGGAAACAAGACCGCCCCGGCTATCCACGGATGACATGGTTGCGGTGGCCATTTTTATTTTCGCTCGGCAGACTCACCGTGAATTACAACGACGGCCGACTCGCTGAGCCGGAACACGTCGTTCGGATCGGCTTCAATACGGACGCGCACGGGAAATCGCGACGCCAGATGGACCCAGTTAAGGGTGCGCTGCACATCGGGTAGCCCTTGGGTGAAACGTCCTACGACATCAGCGTCCGGGGTAACACCGAAGCCAATGCTGTCAACTACGCCCTTGTAGCGGATATTTGGCCGTGACAGTACATATACATCGGCCTTCATTCCGGGATGAATGTGATGAAGCTGCGTCTCGCGGAAATTGGCTACGGCCCACCAGATACGCGTGTCTATGAGGGTGAAGATCTCCTGTCCAGTGTGCGCGTATGCACCTTCAGAAATGGTGAGGTTGGTGACCCGGCCATTAAAGGGCGCAATGAACTTGCAGTTGTCCAGGTTGTACTGCGCCTGGTCTATTGCGGAACTCCGTCCGCTGCGCTGCGCCGTGAGAGGTTCGAGTGTCGTGACCGCATGCGTGGCCTGTTGCACTTGCTGGTGACTCTGCTCAAGCTGCGCTTCTGCCTGCTTATATTGCGCCTGTGCTGAATCGAGACTCGCCTGAGCAAGAGCAAGTTGAGAACGCGCCTGTGCCGATGCCTGCTGGCGGGTTGTCTGCAACGTTTGCGCCTGGTCGATCTGATCCACAGTGACGAATTGCTTGGCGAGAAGAGGCTGAATGCGATGCAAGTTGTTGCTGGCATACGCGGTCTCTGCATCGGCGCGCTCCACCGCTGCTTTCGCGTTTAGTACGTCCGCTTTTGCCTCATCGACTGCCGCGGCGGCGCGGGTCACGTTGGCTTCGGCACTCTTACTGCTTGCTTTCGCTACTTCGACGGCGCTTCCCAGGGAGGCAATCGTGCGGCTCTCATCTCCGATCTGTCCTTCGAGCGTGTCGCGCTCCGATTTAGCCAGAGTAAGAGCGTAGGCATAGGGGCGCTCATCAATATCGAAAAGCAGGTCTCCCTGATGTACCAGTTGATTGTCAGCGACGGTGAGTTTCACGATAGGCCCGCTCACGACCGGCGCGACTCCGATGAAATTGGCGAAGACCTCGGCATCGTCGGTGCGCGGATTTAATGTTGTAGCGCGAATCACGAGCAGGCCGGTGATGATGGCGCACAGGATGGATGCGACGCTTATGATGCGTCCGATACGGCTGCGATTTTCTTCGGATTCGATAGGCGCCATAGGTCCTCGATTCAACTGAAAATAACCAGCCAGAAAGTGAAGGCCCAAAAAGCGGCCAGACATGGGTAAACGAGGATCGCGGGCTTGATGTGCTTGTCGATTTCAAGGCGCGCGAAGAACCAATGCGCGCCCCAGGCCAGCAAAATGCCCGCGATAATGCAGAAGAGCCACGCAGGGAAAAACGAGCCAAGAATGCTGAAGGTCGGCGCCCGCTGGCAGCCGGACAGCAGCGCCAGCGAACCCAGAGCCGAAAAGACTGCAACGTTTTTCTCAGATAAAGCCACGAGGCGAATTCCTTTCTTTCCGTCGCTCTTCATTAGGGACCTGTTTTGGGCGGCACTGCCAGCAGATCGCCGGTTCGGAATGCGAGATTCGCGACCTGCAAGAGAAGCTGCGTGCGCGCAGTGATGTCTTCCGTGCGCGCCTGTGCCAAAGTCTTCTGCGCGGAAACGACATCGAGCAGATTTCGGACGCCATAGCCATACGACTCCCTCGCCGCGGAATACGACTCGTCCGCCGATTTGAGCAATGCCGCCGCAGCCTGCTGCTGGCGCTGCGCCGTTTTTACGTTTGAATACGCCGTCCAAACCTCATCCGCGATCTGATCGCGCAGTGAGTTGATTTCGGCGATCGTTGCTGCCTTTTCAGCCTTGGCTTGAGCGATTGCGTGTTCGCGGCGGCCGCCGTCGAAGAGCGTCCACTGAAGCGCAAGTTCCGCATCCCAGACTTCGGATCCGACATAGCCCGGAGGCAATTGACCCTGCTGCCCGTAATCACGGGTAAGGCCGCCGTTCCCATTCAAGCTGAGCGATGGATAATATCTCGATTTCGCCTGTTTGATGACTGCGTTCGTTGCGCGCAACTGGGCAAGTTGTGCCTCGAGGTCCGGCCGCTGTTCGAAGGCGCGATCGATCGCAGTATCAACAGATTCAGCAAGATCGCCTGGCATCTTAAGCTCGTTGACATCCTGTACATGATAGGTCGTCTGCGGCGGCAGTCCAAGCGCAGTCGCCAGGTCGCCACGGGCGATTTCCTCCGCGCCGATTGTTGACTGGAGGTCGTATTGGGCCTGCGCCGTCGAAGCTGTGGCTTCGAGCACGTCGGGTTTGGTGGCAAGTCCGTTTTGCAGACGGTCCTGTGCGTCTTCTTCTACCGCTTGGGCATTCTTGAGGTTAGCCTCGGCTGCGTCCATCTGGCCCATCGCATTCAGTAGGCGATAGTAGGCGGAGGTGACCTGAAAGATGATCTTCAGATGGGTATCATTGAAGGTGAGATTGGCGGCCAACAGATTGGCCTTGGCCGCGTCGATTGCGCCGCCGCGTCCGCCAAAGTCGAAGATCAGATATTCAACATGAAGTTCGGGGGAGAATACGCCGTATGTCTGGCGGAAAAATTCTGAATTGAGCAGGACTTGCACGCGCGCCGTGCTGCCCAGGGCGACTGCGGCCAGAGTCGGGAAAAGGGCGCCGCGGGCGATTCCCAGAGCCGCCGCGCGCGCCTTCGCCTGCTGCCAGGCCAGGCGCGTTTCTGGATTGTGTTGCTCGGCGAGGTCGATCAACTCGGCCAGGGTGTAGGCCTTTGCTGTATCAAGACTGTATTTTGTATCGGGCAGCGTCGACAACTGCTTGTTCAGGCTTTGCTCTGCAGCCGGATTGCTCCACTTCTTATCAGGAGAAGCTGGCGCGCTCTGGGCGTGGAGTCCCAGAGTGCTTAGACAAAGAAGACAGGTTGCGGCAATCCCCCGAAAGTGTATGTGCATGAAGGTTTATGAAAAACGGCTGCACTTCATTTTGCTGTAAGAGAGCTTTGCCGACAATAGATGAACTTGTCTGATTGAACAAGTCGCGGTCAGGATGCCGGAAATAAAAACCGCAGCATAGGGCCGACGCGCTGTGCCCACGAGGCCTCGTCGTGGGTTCCACCATCGATGCGCTCGTAGTCCAGATCCGAACCCAGGCGCCAGCCATGTGCCTTTAGCCGCCGCTCCAGAAGGTCTGCATCAGCCAGTGTGCGCCTGCCTTCCGCCGTGCCAACGTCGAGCCAGATGCGAGGGTGGTGATCCAGTCGAACATCGTTTACATAGCCGATGATGCTTTTGTGGTTCCACCAGACCGAGGGCGAGAGCACAGCGAGCCTGCTGAAAAGATCCTGGTATTTCAGGCCGAGATAGAGGGTGACCAGCCCTCCAAGCGACGATCCACCCATGCCGGTGTTTTCGCGGCCGTGGAGGGTGCGGTAGTTGGCGTCGATAAATGGCATCAGGTCTTCAGCGATGAGCCTGCCGTATTTGTCGGCTTCACCGCCGCCCATCTTCCAGTCGGGAACAGGGGTGTATTCGGCAAGCCGGTGGTCGCCAGTATTGGCGATGCCGACAATGATCAGAGGTTCCACTTCGCCAGCCTCGACGGTGTCATCAGCAGTCTCGGCCACGCGCCAGGTGCGTCCTGGAACAAACGAAGTGCTTGGATCAAAAAGATTTTGTCCATCATGAAGATAAAGCACGGGAAAGCGCCGCTCCGGCTGATCTTCGTATTGTGGAGGGACATAAACAGTGATGTCGCGGTCGTCAGGTAGAAAACGGCTGTGAAACCGTGGATGGAGGGTGACGCGCGCTGGCAACGTAGGAGCGCCCGGGATCTGAGCGCTGGCGGAAATATCTGGAATCTCTGTTGCCAACTTGCGGATGCTTCCTCTACGTTTTTTCATCGGGTGCTGCGATCTTGATTTCGGATGCTCGCGCTGCCCTTCCTGATACATTATCAGGAACGTGAATAAACGATGAATCGTGAATACCATAAATGGTGGTCCTGGCGCCTCGGTCGTGACATGGAATTGCTGGTTTTCGGGCACGCTGGTGTGCCGGCGGTAGTTTTTCCCACGTCGCAGGGGCGTTTTTACGAGTTTGACGACCGGGGCATGATCGGCGCGATTGCGCACAAGATTGAGAATGGCGAGTTGCAGCTTTATTGCCTGGACAGCATCGACGCCGAGAGCTGGTACAACCGCAATGTGCCTCCGCGGTGGCGGATCGCCCGCCACGTTCAGTACGAAGATTATGTGATGGAAGAGGTGCTGCCGCTAATTCGCCTCAGGAACCACGATCACCATCTCATCAGCCTTGGGTGCAGCTTCGGTGGCTATCACGCAGTGAATATTGCCCTGCGCCATCCGGACCGGTTCACTGGTTTCTTGTCGATGAGCGGGGCCTTCGACCAGACCGGATTCCTGCGCGGCTATTACGACAATGACGTGTACTTCAATACGCCGCCGCATTACGTCCCGAATATGTCCGATTGGTGGTATCTCGAACGATATCGGCGCAACACCTATGTTCTGGCAACCGGATGGGATGACCAGTGCCTCGGCGATAACCAGTATCTGTCGCGGCTGCTGGGTGAAAAGGGAATTCCGCACAACCTCTATATCTGGGACGCGTCGAACAGCCACGACTGGCCTACCTGGGGTCGAATGATGAACAATTATCTGTAGATCGGTCTATTCGTATCTGAAATCGTTACAAATAGAAAAATCTTTTGATTTCCACTTGAAATTTTCTCGCGACCTGTGCCACTATCTTTCAGGCAGAGGAAGCTGTAATGACTACCACCTTCCAATTCGGACACCTGATGCAGCCACGGCTAGATTGCCTCGTCGGCTCGTCATGGATTCTGCTCGCAACCGCCAATCTATAACGGCGCGTTGTTCCTCTGCTAAGTCCAGACAACCGATTTAAGGCAAACAGCTTATCTGCAATAGCGAGTGGTGTAGCACGCGGATACTTCTTGACACGACTACTCCGCAAATAGCGACCGTTCCCTCGCGTTCCGCCCCACCACGCAAAAAACGCGTGCCGGGGACCCCGGTTTGCAGACATGCGCCAGTGGCGAAGTGTGCGGATACTTCTTGGTCGAACCCGAAAAGGGTGCGGTTCGAAGCCGCATTAGCCGCATACGCTTTTCCCTGGCGTGAACATCTCCGGTGGCGCAGGCGCGGGATACTTCCTCCACCCGCATACGGCAGGCGAAAGGGAATCGCCAATTCGCGTACGCGAATGCCGCCCATGCTGCTTTTCCCCGGAGATAACGAATGCGTTGGAGTGTGTAACTCACTCCGGCGCGCAACCATAAAACCCCGAACCGTGTGAAGGAGACACGCCATGAGCATCAGCATCACTGTGCGTAACGGCACTGCAATTGGCAAGGAGTCGCTCTGCCGCACCTGCCGTTACGCCAGCATCCTGCTGGGCTACTCCGAGAGTGAAGAGGAGATCCGCTGCGGTTACTTCAGCGCGCTGCCGCGTCTGGTACCGTTTCCGGTCAGCCGTTGCAGCGACTACCTCAACAAGCTCGCCCCGACTCTTTACGAGTTGGAGAAGATCGCTTTCATCATCGACGTCAAGGATGTGAAGGCAACTTCTCGTGTCGGTTTTGCCGGTGCCGTTGTCACTGCCAGCACCTGTGAGGAAGACAGTGAGTAGTCATATCGTCTGACCCTGTTCCGGTTTTGACAAGATGCTGGCTGCGAACAGGGCCGCAATCACAGGGCATCTTGAAAGGGAGGCGCGCTATGCGTCTGAATATTCTGAAACTTAGTCAACTCGAATTCAGCGGAGCGCCCTTGCGTACGCACGAGGGCGCACCCGCTGTTGTGATCAGTGCGGAAGCGCAGTTGCGGCGCTCGGTGCTGGCCTGCATGTTGTGGGAGGACCAGTTCTATGAGCATGGCGCGACCATCGCCGAGCGCATCGCCGGACTTGTTCCTCAGGTAGACGCGGCTAAGGTGGCTGCGCTTGCGGTCGAAGCACGCGAGAAGATGAAGCTGCGTCACGCGCCGCTGTTGCTGGTGCGAGAGATGGCTCGCTATGCCACTCATCGCGGACTTGTGGCTGAGACGCTGGCGCGTGTCATTCAGCGCGCGGACGAGCTGACCGAATTCCTTGCCATTTACTGGAAGGATCGCCGTGAGCCTCTTTCCGCACAGGTGAAAAAGGGACTGGCTGCCGCCTTTACGCGGTTCGATGCCTACGCTCTTGCAAAGTACGACCGTGCAGGCACGGTGAAACTGCGTGATGTGCTCTTTCTGACGCATGCCAAGCCGTTGACGGCGGATCAGTCGCTCACATGGCGTCAGCTTGTCGAGGGAACGCTGCCCTCTCCGGAGACGTGGGAGGTACGGCTGTCTCGCGGCGAGCAGAAGCGTGAAGTGTGGGAGTCCATGCTGATCGAGAACCGCCTCGGCGCTCTCGCTCTGCTTCGCAACCTGCGCAACATGCAGGCTGCGGGTGTCGATCCGGAACTGGTGCGCTACGCACTTGAAGTAATTCGCGTCGAGCGCGTGCTGCCATTCCGCTTCATTGCAGCCGCGCGTCACGCTCCGCAGTGGGAGCCGTGGATCGAGCAGGCCATGTTCGCGAGTCTAAACGGCCAGTTGCGTCTGGCGGGCAAGACTATTTTGCTTGTCGACGTCTCTGGCAGCATGGATGCGAAGTTGTCTGCTCGTTCTGAGATGCAGCGTATGGACGCGGCTGCGGGTCTTGCGGTGTTGTTGCGTGAGATCGCCGAAGAGGTGAGTATCTACACCTTCTCCGACGTTCTCGTTGCAGTGCCGGCACGCCGTGGCTTTGCCTTGCGTGATGCGATCGTGCACAGCCAGCCGCACGGTGGAACGCAACTCGGCCGCGCGTTGCATGAATTGCGTGAGCGCGGTGACCGCCTGATCGTTATTACCGACGAGCAAGCGCACGACAGCGTGCCTGCGCCGAAGTATGGACGCGGATACGTGGTCAACGTAGCCAGCTCCCGCAACGGAGTGGGCTACGGCGCTTGGACGCACATCGATGGCTGGAGCGAGGCCATCATTGAATACATCCGCTCTGTCGAGTCTGTGGGACGGGCGGATGCATGAAGCGGGAAGCGGACAGGACCGTTCGCTTCCCTCATTTTTCTTCTGGAAACATTTTGATACCGACGTGACAGTTGCATCAAACTTCGGCTCGTGGGTTGATTCACCAATCTTTTCTTTGCATTGAAACGTGCGCCTCAGCTAATGTGACCGTGTGAGGGCTGTGTTTTCGAGCGCGTAGTGCGTGGCGCAGCGTTATCCTTACAAACAGTCTCATTCCGTCGGGAGGCAACATCGTGAAGAAAATCGGCGTTCTCTTTGGCATGGAAAACACTTTTCCCGGTGCGCTGGTCGAACGTATCAACTCGATGAATCTCGACGGTATTTCGGCTGAGTTTGTGCAGGTGGGCGGCGTGCGGCTGGACAAAGCGCCGCCGTATTCGGTGATTGTAGACCGCATCTCGCATGACATACCGTTCTATCGCGCTTATCTAAAACATGCGGTCCTCAACGGAACGTTTGTCATCAACAATCCATTCTGGTGGTCGGCAGACGACAAATTCTTCAACTACTCGCTGGCCGCCAAGCTAGGCGTAGCCGTGCCGCCTACCGTGGTTCTGCCGCACAAACACTATCCAGACGGAACGACGGAGCGCTCGATGCGCAACCTGGAATATCCACTGGATTGGGACAGCGTCTTTGAATATGTCGGTTTCCCGTCATTTTTAAAGCCGGTTGACGGCGGAGGATGGCGCGACGTGCACCATGTCCACAATCGCGAAGAGTTCTTCCACGCCTATGACCAGAGCCGCGATCTGTGTATGACCTTGCAAGGCGCTGTAAAGTTCAATGAGTATTTCCGCTGCTATGTTGTGGGCCAGGAAAAGGTTCACATCATGCCGTACGACCCGCGCCTCCCACACCACGAACGCTACGTGCTCAATCCGCCTGAGTACGACAAGAAATTGCTGAAGCGGGTGGAGAAGGACGCGCTGACGCTATGCAAAGCGCTCGGATATGACCTGAATACCGTCGAATTTGCCGTCGAAGATGGCATACCGTATGCGATTGACTTCATGAATCCTGCGCCCGATGCCGACCTGCACTCTGTAGGGCAGAAGAATTTCGATTGGATCGTGGATGCTGTAGCCGACCTGGCGATCAAAAAAGCGAAGTCTGCGCCCAAACCATCCGAGTTGCGTTGGAGCGCGTTCCTGAATGCCGATGCCGAGCCGGCAAAGAAAGCAGCTGCGAAGAAGAGCACGCCAAAGAAAAAAGCCGCAGAAGTTTCCCAGGCTTGAGTGACGTAAAGAATATAAGGCCGTTTTCAGGAAAACGGTCTACACTTTCCACCAGCAATCGAATAGAAACCAAGCGCGGAGCGCATAGTCTATGAGGCCCTCATTCACGATCGGCATTGAAGAGGAGTACCAGACCGTTGATCCGGTCACGCGGGACCTGCGTTCGCATATCGCGACTGAGATGCTGGCGAAGGGCAAGCGCCGTCTCGCCGAGCGGGTCAAGGCGGAGATGCACCAGTCGGTCGTCGAAGTGGGCACCACGATTTGCAAGACCGTCAAAGAAGCCCGGGAAGACCTCTTCGATCTGCGCAGACAGATGATCTATCTGGCGCGCGAGCACGATTTGGTGCTGGTGGCGGGAGCCACGCATCCGTTCGCAGATTGGCGCGCGCAGGAAATTTATCCCGATGATCGTTATAAGCGCGTCGTGGAAGATTTGCAGCTGGTTGCGCGCGCAAATCTTATCTTCGGGCTGCATGTTCATGTCGGTGTTGAAGACCGTGAAGCGGCAATCCGGCTGATGAATTCGATGCGGTACTTTCTGCCGCATATTCTTGCGCTCTCGACAAATTCGCCCTTCTGGCGCGGCATAAAGACCGGCCTGAAGAGCTATCGCGCGAAGGTCTTCGACAAATTTCCCCGCACCAACATCCCCGACTTATTTTCCAGCTACGCTGAGTATGAAGGCTTCGTAAACCTGCTTATCAAGACCAACTGCCTGGACAACGCCAAGAAGATCTGGTGGGATATCCGTCCGCATCCGTTCTTCAATACCGTCGAAGTACGTATCTGCGACCTGCCCATGCGGGCAGAAGAAACGCTGGCCATTGCAGCACTGATTCAAGCCACAGCGGCGAAGCTATACATCCTTCATGCGCGGAATCAGGATTACCGGCAGTATTCGCGGGCGCTCGTCATGGAAAATAAGTGGCGCGCTGTGCGCTACGGACTTGACGGAAAGCTCATCGATTTCGGAAAAGAGACCGAAGTTCCGGAACGCGAGCTGATCCTCGAATACCTCGACTTCGTCAGCGAAGTCGCGGAAGAACTGAACAGCCGTGAAGAGTTAGACTACATCCGCACAATTCTGGAAATGGGTACGGGCGCAGACCGCCAGCTTCGCAAATTCGAAGAGACGAATGATCTGAAAGCGGTGGTTGATTACATGGCGGAAGAGACGCAGGTAGGTTTGTTCTAGAGCCGATCTCGTAGAAGGATCTGTAATTCTGCTCCTGGTGCTCGAGCAGGGAGATCCTTCGGTCTGGACCGCTCTGCCAAGCCACAGCTCGAAGCGATTTTTACTTGTCAGGCTGTTTGCGTTTCTGCGAGGCTAGCCACGATGCGAAATCCTCTGATTCTGCTTCTGTCTGCTGCCTTCTCTTGTTCAACTCTTGCCTGGGGCGCCGATTCAGGTTCAGGTGCTCCCACGCAGAAATGCGCCGATCTCAAACAAGTGGCGTTGCCTAATGTCAGCATCACTCTGGCTGAAAGCGTAAACGCAGGTGCATTTTCGCCGCCTGATCTGAAGGCAGGTGAGAAAGTACCGCATCTGTACAAGGTCGCGCCTGCCTTCTGCCGCGTCGTCGCTACGCTCAGGCCCACCCCCGACTCCGATATCAAAGTCGAAATCTGGATGCCGATGAGCGGCTGGAATGGCAAGTTTCGGGGGCAGGGGAACGGCGGCTTCGCTGGATATATAGCTTACGCGGGTCTCGCCGCGTCGGTGAGCCAGGGCTATGCGGCGGCCAGCACGGATACGGGGCACTCGACACAGGGCGCTGACTGGGCACTCAACCATCCCGAGAAGATCGTCGATTATGGTTATCGGGCCGTGCATGAGATGACGGTCGATGCGAAAGCCATCGCAAAGATGTTTTACGGCAGTGACGCGACGCGCTCATACTTCGCGAGTTGCTCCAATGGCGGGCGTCAGGCTCTGATGGAAGCACAGCGCTTCCCTGATGACTACGACGGTATTATCGCGGGGGCGCCGGCGAACAATTGGGTCCCGATGCTGACAGGCGGACTCAAATTCCTGCAGGCTACCAGTCAGGCCGGCTATATTCCGCCTGCCAAAATTCCTGCCATTGACAAGGCTGTGCTGGCAAGATGCGATGCTCGGGACGGAGTATCGGACGGCGTTCTCAATGACCCGAGACAATGCCATTTTGACCCCTCCGCGCTGCTTTGCAAGGGCGCAAACGCCGATACCTGCCTGACTGCTCCGCAGGTCGATTCACTGAAGACAATCTATGCTGGCGCGCATGACGCCTCCGGAAAACAGATCTTTCCCGGTCTGCTCCCAGGCGCCGAGGAGGGCCGCGGAGGCTGGGCAACGTGGGTTACGGGCTCTGAGCAGGGAAAGAGCTCCGGGGCATTTTACGTAGGCGGATACTTTGCCAATATGGTCTACAGCAAAGCCGATTGGGATTACAAGACTGCGGACCTCGATGATGCTCTCAAACTTGCTTATGAAAAGACAGGCGATTCTCTCGACGCCACGAATCCAGACCTGAAGCCATTTCTGTCACATGGCAAGCTGATCATGTACCACGGCTGGAATGATCCCGGCATCTCGTCGCTCAATACGATCAATTACTACAACAGCGTCGTTGGCGCGGCGGGCAGCAACAATGTAGATCAATCCGTGCGTCTCTACATGGTGCCGGGAATGCAGCATTGCGGTGGAGGTCCAGGAGCGACCTCGTTCGGGCAGGATGAAGCTGCGCCGAGAAGCGATCCCAGCCACGACATCTTCTCCGCGCTCATTCAGTGGGTTGAGGATGGCACAGCTCCCTCCTCCATCATTGCGACAAAATTCAGTGAGAGTGATCCCGCAAAGGATGCGAAGCCGCAGCTGGAAATGACCCGTCCGTTGTGTCCTTATCCGCAGGCCGCGAAGTACAACGGCACTGGTGACAAGAGCGTAGCTGCGTCGTTTTCCTGTGCAACGGAGAGCAGGTGATTTGCACAAGTAAATGCAGGCGGCTGCTAGGAGTGTTCAGCGAATCGAGTTTGGGGGTAACTGTGCACGGTTACTACTGTGCAAGGACACGGACTGTGAATCGTATTGTCACAATGTGCCGATTCCGTAAATTTCCGGTAGGCTAGTTGGAAGCCCTGAAAGAGGCAGATTTTTAGCGAATGATGTATTCCGTAACACCGCAAGCCCAGGCGCTGCTCGATACGCCTTTCCCAGAAGAATTCACGCTGGGAGCGCATGCTGCTGTTTCTACCTGTCTTCGGATCGAAGCTCACGAAAAAATCACCCTGATTACTGACCGCGAGACGACGCCGATTGCCGCGGCAATTTCAGCCGAACTGTCAGCGAACGGCTGTGGCTGGAACGCCTTTGTGCTGGAAGACCTGGCGCCGCGTCCTCTGAAAGACATGCCCGCCGCCGTGCTCGAGGACATGGAGACCTCGGACGTGAGCATCTTTGCCGTGAAGGTGCAACAGAACGAGCTGCGCTCCCGCATGCAGATGACCGAAATCGTGAACCGCCGCCGCATGCGTCACGCGCACATGGTCAACATCACGCCGCAGATTATGTGCGAAGGCATGCGCGCCGATTTTGCGCTCGTCGACCAGCTTAGCCAGAAGGTGATTGAGATGGTGCGCCGCGCCAGCTACATTCGCGCCACCACGGCCGCCGGGACCGAGATTCGCGCTGAGTTGAACCCGGCCTACAAGTGGCTCAAGACCTCGGGCATTATTTCCCGTGAGAAGTGGGGCAATCTTCCCGGTGGCGAAATCTTTACCACTCCCGGAGAAGTCAACGGCACCTTCGTCGTCGACGGCGTAGTCGGCGACTATCTTTGTTTTCGTTACGGACTGCTTGAGGCCGCGCCGCTGACGATTGAAATCAAGGGCAATCGCATCGTCGACTGCCATTCCGAGAACAAGCAACTGCGCGACGAGTTTTGGGATTACACACATACGGACGAGAATTCCGACCGCGTCGGAGAGTTTGCCATTGGCACTAATCTCGGCATCAAGAATGTCATCGGCAATATCCTGCAGGATGAGAAGTTCCCCGGCATCCACATTGCTTTTGGCAATCCTTATGGTGAGCACACCGGAGCTCCCTGGACATCGACTACGCACATCGATGTGGTTGGCCTGCGCTTCAATATCTGGGTAGAGGAAGAGCAGATCATGCGCGACGGGCGTTTTCTGGTTGAGCCATAATACTCGGTTGAACGACTGGATCGGATAACGTACGCGGCGTTATTCTAAGCACCATGTCCATTCAAAAGCTTCCGGCGACGAAATTCGAGACGCGTCAACTCGGTAACTCCGACATGCACCTAACGCCTATCGGCTATGGAGCCTGGGCCATCGGCGGCGGCAACTGGGAGTTTGGCTGGGGGGCGCAGGACGATGACGAATCCATCCGCACGATTGAGCACGCTCTCGATTGCGGCATTAACTGGATCGATACGGCGGCGATCTACGGCCTCGGCCACTCGGAAGAGGTGGTTGCGAAGGCGATTAAGAATTCGCCGCACAAGCCCTATGTCTTCACCAAGTGCTCCATGCGCTGGTTTCCGGACCGCAGGCTTTATCGCAGCCTGAAAGCCGGGTCACTGCAGGAAGAAGTCGAGGAGTCACTGCGCCGTCTGCGCGTGGACACGATCGACCTCTACCAGATTCACTGGCCCAATCCCGAAGACGAAATCGAAGAGGGATGGGAGACGCTGGCGAGATTCATAGAGCAGGGAAAGGTACGCTATATCGGCGTTTCCAATTTCAATGTCGCGCAGATGAGGCGCCTGCAGAAGATTGCGCCCATCACCTCGCTGCAGCCGCCCTATTCGATTCTGCGACGCGACATCGAATCCGATATTCTGCCATACTGTCAGAAAAACAATATCGGCGTCATCAATTACTCGCCGATGGTTTCCGGCCTGCTTACTGGGAAGATGACCGCCGAGCGCATCAAGAATCTGCCGGAAGACGACTGGCGCAAGCGCAGCCCCAACTTCAACGAGCCCAAGCTCTCAAAGAATCTCAAGCTGGTTGAACTGCTTCGCGAGATTGGCAACGGGCACAACGTCGAGCCCGGCGTGGTTGCCATTGCCTGGACGCTGCGGCATCCGGCAATCACCGCCGCGATAGTCGGCGCGCGCCGCCCCGATCAGATCGACGGCATTCTTCCCGCAGCCAGCCTTCGTTTGACCGATCAGGAGATTTCGCGAATCGAGAAGTTTTAACTACTTCTTTGACATGTTGCGAACCAGGATGACCATGTTCCAGATGTCGTCCGGCTTGGCCCGGCCCTCTTCGCCCGGCATCTGACCTTTTCCTTTCAGAATGATGTCGTACATCTGGCCGTCGGTCAGGTCTTTCAGGGAATCCGGTTTGGTGTAGTCCTTCAACGTAAGCTTCATCGAGTCAGCAACATCGCCCTTGCCATCTCCTTTTTCGCCGTGACACAACGCGCAGTCATACCCCCAGACTTTTTTCGCATGTGCCTGTGATTCCGGAGTTGGTTTCACGGGGTTGGTCTGTGGAGTGGTCGAAGTAGACGGCGGCGTTGGGGAAGGCTGTTCCTGCGGCGCAGCAGGCAAGAAGGCGATCAATAGCAGCGATGAAGGAAGCAGCAACGTGCGTAACATAGCAAGGCTCCTGGCCAGGAATAAATACAGCAATTGAGGGAATGTGCGCCAAAATGCTACTCCGCTGATGAAGCAGGTGGAAAGAGGTATTTCAGCGGCTCGTAGAAAGTAGTAACTCTGTGACGTCTCAACCCTTTCTGTTCTTGTGGCCAGGTATGCGCGGAGTCTTCTCAGCCGGCCGGCGCGGGCGCTGCTTTGCCGAAATCGACTTGATGATGAGGCGATGTGCGCCCCGCGGATCGAAGCTGGGCGTGGCCCTTGCAACGGCTTCGAGCATTAGAGCCTTCACGGATGGCTCATCGAGTGTCGCCGCCGAAGGCAGACGAATGTGCTTCGCGACATTGCCGTTGCCTTGCAGCTTCTTGTCCGGGTCAGGTAGGCCCACACCCTTCAGGAAGAACAGGCTTACCCATCTCGGAAATAGCGCGATCGAAAAGATCGCTTCCGACGCCCGCTCGCTGGGGCCGAAGCCGATTGCCAGCGCGTTGTAGTTGTCATAGACCAGTTCAAAGGCTGTGGGGTATCGCTTCCTCATCTTTGCCAGAATCGCCTCAGCGAGCGAGGACACTTCAGGCGTGAATTTGACAAGAAACGATGCTAACTGCTTTTCCTGAGATAGTTTCTTATCAGGCATGGCTCGTTCAGCGTTCTCTTGACAGCAACAGGCACGCACGGTCTACTGATCGCACTGCATCCACGTTATCGATTGCTGCCTCTACGTCCGTGATGATCAAGAATATAGCCTCCACCATTCTGTTTGCAGCAATTGCGCTCACCGCCTCAGCCGAGGACAAGCCACAAGCCGACTGGCCCGTTTACGGTGGCCAGCTTGCGCAGAACCATTACTCGCCGCTGGGGCAGATCAACCGCGACAACGTTAAAGACCTCCAGGTAGCCTGGACCTTCGATACCGGCGAGAAGGGTGGTTTCCAGTCGAGCCCGATCATCGTCGGCGGAACGCTGTATTCCTACACGCCTTCGCAGAAGGTCATCGCCCTCGACGCCGCTACCGGCAAGCTGCTCTGGAAATTCGACAGCGGCATCGCTGGGACGCAACCCGATCGTGGCCTGGCGTATTGGTCCGACGGGCCCAACGGATCTGGGGGCGCGCGCATTCTCGCCGGGGTGATGAACTACCTCTACGCGCTCGACGCGAAGACCGGTCAGCCCATTCCGTCCTTTGGCGAAAACGGTCGAATTGACCTGCGTAACGACCTCGGGCGTGATCCGGCAACGGTCTCCATCTCGCTCACCACTCCCGGCATCGTCTACAAGGACCTCATCATTGTCGGAGGCCGCGATCCGGAGACGCTGCCTGCGCCTCCGGGTGACATCCGCGCCTACGATGTTCGCAGTGGCAAGCTGCGCTGGTCCTTCCATACCATCCCGCGTCGTGGCGAGTTCGGCTACGACACCTGGCCCAAAGAAGCGTGGCAGCACAGCGGCGCCGCCAACAACTGGGCCGGTTTTGCCGTCGATGCGCAGCGCGGCATCGTTTACGCGCCCACCGGCTCCGCTGCCTTCGACTTCTACGGCGGCGACCGCATTGGCAACGATCTCTTCGCCAACACGCTGCTTGCCCTCGACGCTGAGACCGGCAAGCGTCTGTGGCATTTTCAGGCTGTGCGGCATGACCTGTGGGACCGCGATTTCCCTTCGCCTCCGGCGCTGGTGACGGTTGAGCGTAACGGCAGGAAGATCGACGCCGTGGCGCAGACCACCAAGCAGGGATGGGTCTATCTCTTCGACCGCACGAGCGGCAAGCCGCTCTTCCCGATTGAGTATCGAAAGTACCCTGCGAGCACCATCCCGGGCGAAGTCGCAGCCAAGGAGCAGCCACTGCCGACCAAGCCTGCTCCGTATGCGCGGCAGATTCTGACGGAAGAGATGCTGACCAACCGCACGCCGGAGGCCCACGCGTGGGCGGTGAAGGAGTTCCGTACTTTCCGCAGCGCTGGGCAGTTCATCCCGTCGAGCCTCGAGCAGCAGACGGTTGTCTTTCCCGGCTACGACGGCGGCGCTGAGTGGGGCGGGCCGGCGGTCGATCCTGAGACCGGGATCATCTACGTCAACGCCAACGAGATGGCCTGGACGGGCGGTCTTGCCGAGAACAAGCCTTCCGGCGAAAGCGGCATGTCCCTCTATCAGAGCCAGTGCAGTATCTGCCATGCAGATGACCGCCGCGGCTCGCCGCCGGCATTTCCGTCTCTGGTGGGCATCGACAAGACGCTGACCGTCGATCAGATCGGCAATGTCATCCGGAAGGGGCAGGGCCGGATGAGTGGCTTTCCAGAGTTCTTCGACGATCAGCTGAATGCGCTGATACGCTACCTTCGCACCGGCGTCGAGGACAAGGCGGAGCTGAAGGGTGTGACCGAGGCGACTCAAAAATACCGGTTTACTGGCTACCGTAAGTTTCTCGATCCCGACGGCTATCCGGCGATTGCTCCGCCGTGGGGAACGCTGAACGCTATCGACCTGAACACTGGCAAGTACCTCTGGAAGATCAATCTCGGCGAGTATCCGGAACTGGCGGCCAAGGGCATGACCAATACCGGGTCGGAAAACTATGGTGGTCCGGTTGTGACCGCCGGTGGGCTGCTCTTTATTGCTGCTACGAATTACGACAAGCAGATGCGCGCCTTCGACAAGACGACGGGCAAGCTGCTCTGGCAGACGACGCTGCCGTTTTCCGGGAATGCCACTCCCGCCACTTACGAGATCGATGGACGGCAGTATGTAGTCATTGCGGCTGGTGGCGGCAAGGATCCGAGGTCGCCTTCGGGTGGCGTTTATGTTGCGTTTGCGCTGCCCCGTTGACTATCTTCCGGACCCCCCAGGGTGGCTAAATCTTTGAAAAGATTACTTCTTTCCCGTGAAGCGCGGCAAAATATTCATTCCATTGAGCTTGCCCGTAAATTATTGATTCTTAACGGAATTCTTGCCGATTGACCTCCGGAAATTTGTGCCCTATTTCTATTCTAGCAATTTCAGGGGAAATTCCCTGCAGTTTGCTCGTCGGCGTAACTGATTGAAAATAGATTGGTTAGTTGGGATGCTTGAGGCTGCCCCTCTTGACAAGGTTTTTCGGGCGCTTTCACCGCGGCGACAGGAAAGCGGAGTGGGTTGAGTCTCAAGGTGACCGGAAGAATACAGAATGAAGGCAGAGCCGTCACACAAACGCCCGAGGAACGGCAATTTTATTCGATTGATGGATCGGGCCCGAGATCCGGGGGAGACTGCAGAAGAACCGCGCCGGTTCTAGGAGCGTTGGAGAGGCGTGTCAAACATAATCCTTGATCGCGCAGCGGGGAAGCTCTGGACAGGCTTTTCGCTCCATTCAGGATGACGGCGGCTAGGGATGGTCTGTGGTTCCCACCCTTTCGCTTTGCGAAAGGATGGGGCACCCTTTTTTCGTGCGGCTGCTAAGAAAAAGCAGATCCCTCGCTACGCTCAGGATGACAACCGCTTTGTTGGGGAAGACAGGGCGGAGAGTTGCTTCTGTTCGGATTTGGAGGGTGTTTTCTGTAACATTTCCTCGATTGATTAAGTCATAGCGCAGGGGGAGTTGAGGTTTTCATGGTCTTGTTCGTTTTGGCCTATCTGGGTGGTGTTCTTACAATTCTGAGTCCATGCATCCTTCCCATATTGCCTTTCACTTTTGCGCGCGCCGATCAGCCCTTCCGAAAAACCGGGTTGCCGCTTCTGCTGAGTATGGCAATTACATTTGCCGTCGTTGCGTCCATTGCGGTAGCCGGAGGCTCATGGCTGGTACGCGCCAATCAGTATGGACGCATCGCCGCTCTGGTCGTCTTCGCGCTGCTGGGACTGTCTCTTCTCTGGCCCGCACTTGCAGAAAGACTTTCACGGCCTTTTGTGCGACTCGGCAGCCGTCTCACGCAGAGCGCATCCACTGATTCACGCAGCATTGTGTGGCAGTCGCTCTTACTCGGGGTTGCCACTGGCTTACTCTGGGCGCCGTGTGCGGGTCCGATCCTCGGCCTTATTCTCACTGGCGCGGCCCTGCAGGGAGCAAGCTCCCACACATCGTTGCTCCTGCTGGTCTATGCCGCAGGCGCGGCAACGTCGCTGGCAGTGGCTCTGCTCGCTGGCAGCCGCGTCTTTGCTGCCATGAAGCGTTCTCTTGGCGCGGAGGAGTGGATACGCCGGATTCTTGGTGTGGCTGTTCTTGCCGGTGTCATTGCAGTTGCTTTTGGATTGGACCGTGGCATCCTGACGCGCGTCTCGCTCGCCAGTACATCGGGCGTAGAACAGAAGCTGCTCGATCGCCTGCACCCAAAGGTAGTGCGCATTCCCGATCAGACGCTGACCATTACCGATGCAGGAGAGACGCTCACGGATAGCTCACCGTTATCCAGCCTGTCGGGAGCAACAGCCTGGATCAATTCGCCGGCGCTGACCGCCGACCAACTGAAAGGCAAAGTTGTTCTCGTCGACTTCTGGACATATTCCTGCATCAATTGCCTGCGCACCCTGCCTTATGTTCGCGCATGGGCGGAAAAATACAAGGACAGCGGTCTGGTCGTGATTGGTGTGCATACTCCGGAATTTGCTTTCGAGAAAGACTTGTCAAACGTGCAGAAGGCCGTCCGCGATTTTGGAATTACTTACCCCGTAGCGCTGGACAACAGTTACATGATCTGGAGCGCTTTCAGCAATGAATACTGGCCCGCGCACTATTTCATCGATGTGAACGGCAAAGTGCGTTATCACCATTTCGGTGAAGGAGAATACGACCAGTCCGAGCAATGGATTCAGGAACTCCTTAAGGAGCGTCCGGACGAACAAGCACTTCCTGGCGGAATTGTGAATGTGAGCGCACAGGGGCCTGAAGCCGCGGCGGATGCGAACGAAGTGCAGTCTCCGGAAACCTATGTCGGCTATGAGCGAGCACAGAACTTTGCATCCCCCGGTGGTTTCAAGCAGGACAAAGCGAGCCTCTATACCATCCCTGCCAACCTCACTCTGAATCAATGGGGGCTTGGCGGCGGCTGGATCGATCACGATCAAACGGCGGTCCTCGTCTCTCCGGAGGGAAAGATTGCGTTCCGCTTTCACGCGCGCGATCTGCATCTGGTGCTCGGCCCTACAGCGGACGGAAAGCCCGTGCGCTTTCGCGTGACCATCGACGGCCACGCGCCCGGTGAGAACCATGGAGTGGATACCGACGAGCAAGGCAATGGCGTCGTTACCGAGCATCGCCTGTATCAACTCGTCAGACAAAAGGGGACTATTACAGATCGCGTCTTCGAGGTCGAGTTTCTGAGTCCAGGTGCGCAGGCCTTTGCCTTTACCTTCGGATGAACTCAATGTATCAAGCAGGAGAAAATTGTGATCGAAGATGAGTCTCGGTTTGACTCATTTGTAAATTTCATCGGTTCGGAATATGGGATGATTTCACCGGAGGTTTTTTGTGACTAAAGGACTATGTTTGTTGTTGGCTGTCGTGACGGCTGTTCCCGCTGCTTTACTCGGACAGGAAAAAGCGGCAGCGCCCGCGAATCCGATTACGGCCAGTGAGAAAGGTATTTATTCGTTTATAAGCAACGCGGTCATTGGTGCGGCTCAGAAAGTGCCGGAAGAAAACTATTCCTTCAAGCCAACACCGGAGGTTCGCAGCTTTGGCCAACTGGTGGGGCATGTGGCCGACGCGAACTACATGTTCTGCTCGCTGGCTTCGGGCGAAGCGAACCCAGGAAAAGACATCGAGAAAACGAAGACTTCAAAAGCCGATCTTGTGGCCTCGCTAAAAGACGCAGTTGCGTACTGCAACAAGGCCTTTGAGGGTATGACCGATGCCAAGGGCGGCCAGATGGTTAAGTTCATGAACTTCGATCTGGCGAGGATGACAATGTTCTCGCTCAATACGGCGCACACAGATGAGCACTATGGGAACATGGTGACGTATATGCGGCTCAAGGGAATTGTGCCGCCGACCAGCGAAAATCCGCCACAAGCGCCGAAGTAAACGCTGCATCGAGTTGTCAAAATTGGAGTCTGGCTATTTTCTTCAGAAGAGGCTTCGCTCAAAGAGAAGCTGCAGTAGTCATTCGTTCATAATATCCGGCCGGTTCCGGGCACGTGCCTTGTTCGGAATTGGACAGGCTTTTTCGGAACCGAACATTGAAGGTTCTTCGAGGCGTCGGCATGAACTCACTAAGCCGATTGGAATCAGTGAATTGTTGCGTCTGGTGTTTGGATGGTGAAGTGCGGTGGCTACTTCAAGATTTTTGAGAGGTCGCCATGGATGCTTTCCTGCAGGATCTCCGTTATGCGTTGCGTCAGCTGCGCCGCTCTCCTGGATTTGCTCTTACCGCAGTTCTGACTCTGACCATGGCGATTGGCGCCAATGTCGTCGTCTTCGGCGTGGTCAATGCTCTGGTGCTGCATTCGTTGCCGGTGCCTGAGGCGAACCGGGTGTACTCCATCCAGCCCAAAGGGGTTGCGATTTCCTATCCCAATTACGTGGACATTCGCGACCGGAATAAGACATTTTCCGGCGTTTCTGTGGTCCGAATTGCGCGCATCGGTCTCGATGTGAGTGGCAGCGCGCGGCCGGTCTGGGGATACGAGGTTTCAGGAAATTACTTCGAGATGCTGGGGGTGAAGCCGGTGCTGGGGCGATTTTTCGCTCCGGCTGAAGACACGAAGATCAACGGCGAGCCCTATGTCGTGCTGAGCTACAACTGCTGGAAGACGCAATTTGGCGGCGATCCGGGCGTGGCGGGACGGACGGTGCGGGTCAACAAGCATCCGTATGTGGTGCTGGGCGTGGCTCCAAAGGGCTTCAATGGCACGGAGCGGTTTATCTGGCCGGAGGTCTGGGTGCCGATTCACAACGAGCCGCAGATTGAGGGCTACAACTGGATCAATTATCGCGGAGCGTACAACGCGTGGGTCGTCGCGCGCTTGAAACCCGGAGTGACGCCGCAGCAAGCGAATGCGGATCTGTCTAATATCGCTGGGCAGCTCTCGAACCAGTATCCGGATGCGGATAAAGGCCTCGACTTGCATCTGGCGCAGCCCGGTTTCCTGGGAGATATGCTGGGCGGGCCGCTGCACGGCTTTCTGCTGGGAGTGATGCTGCTGGCAGGACTGGTGCTTCTGGCTGCGTGCGCCAACCTCGGCGGCCTGTTTGCCGCGCATGTATCCGATCGCGCCAGGGAGATCGGCATTCGCATCGCAATCGGCTCCAGCCGCAGGCGGATTCTTCGCCAGCTGGTGACGGAAACGGCGTGCCTGTCTTTGCTCGGCGGCGTGATTTCAGCGTGCCTGGCGGCGGGGTTGCTGCATGCGCTTACGATGTGGCGTCCGCAGACGGATTTCCCGGTGCAGTTGCTGGTGGAGCCGGATGGTTTTGTCTATATGTTTGCTGCGCTGCTTTCTCTCGCGACGGGGCTGCTTTTCGGCATTATCCCTGCAAGGCAGATCTGGGATACCGATCCGAATCAGGTGCTGAAAGCGTCAGGAACCTCGGGGGCGGCGTTGCGCAGGTTTTCGCTGCGGGACATTCTGCTCGCGGTGCAGATCGCGCTCTGCTGCCTGCTGGTGACGGCATCTTTTGTCGCGTTGCG